>JAFGFN010000102.1 GCA_016931035.1 Candidatus Sumerlaeota bacterium | reverse complement strand
CCCCCCCCCCCCCACGTGCGTTGCGTCACCCGAACGAGCGGGATCGCGAACCGACGGGATCGGCTTGCATTCCCCCGCCTCGCGGTTCATAATGCCCCTGACTTTCGCCTCCCGCACGCTTGGCGTCGTGCGAGCACGCGAGGCCACTTCCTCTTGGATCGGCGAATCGACTCATGGCCGGAGCGTTTCCCCCTTCGCTCGAAATCCTCGTCACGCACCTGATGAAACTGCCCACGATCGGACGGCGAAGCGCCGAGCGTCTCGCGTTTCACCTTCTGAAATCGCCGCGCGAGCAATCGGTCGAACTCTCCGAGGCCGTCGTCCGGATGAAAGACCGCCTGCGCCGGTGCTCGCGTTGCTTCAACATCACCGAGGACGATCCGTGCGCCATCTGCCGCGACCCGTCGCGCGACTCGAAGATCCTCTGCGTCGTCGAGGACGCGCCCGACGCTCTCGCCGTCGAATCGGCGGGCGGATTTCGCGGTCGCTACCACGTCCTCGAAGGCTGCCTCAGCCCGCTCAAGGGCGTGACGGCCGGCGATCTTCATATCGCGGAACTCGACGAACGCGTCGCCTCGGAAGGCGTCGAGGAACTCATCCTGGCGATGAACCCGAGCGTCGACGGCGAGGCGACGGCGCTGTTCGTCACCCAGCGCTATGCGCCCAAAGGACTGCGACTGTCCCGAATCGCCCTCGGGCTGCCGATGGGGGGCAGTCTGGAATACGCCGACGAACAGACGCTGCAACACGCCCTGAGCGGACGAACCCCGATCTCGGGTCGCGAGTCCTAGCGCTGTGTCGGATTTGAGACGGGACGTTCTGAGTACAACCTTTGGGTCGCTCTTGCACCGTAAAGAGCAGGCTGAAGCCTGTACTCAGAACGGTCCGCAGTCCATCACAACCGAGTCGACGGACCGCCGAACCGGCGTGAATCGGCGAGCATGACGACCACCCCGCCTCTCCGAATTCTCTTTCTGAACCCTCCGGATCTCGAAGGCGAGATCTATATGAAGGAAGTCGGCCGTTGCGGACGCCGCGCCGTCGGCGGCGAAGTCTGGCCGCAAACCGGGCTCGCCTATCTCGCCGCGATGGTCGAACGCGAGGGCCACGTCGCGCACATCATCGACGCGATGGCCGAGCCGTGTTCGCTCGAAGATCTCGAAGAAGACGTTCACGAGTGGAAACCCGATCTCGTCATCGCCAACAGCGCCACGCCGACCATCCACAACGATTCGGTCGTGATGCAACACATCGCGCGCGCCAGCGGCGTCCTGTGGGGATTCGTCGGCCCCCACGTTTCCGCCCTCCCGGTCGAAACCCTGCGCGAGTCCGGAGCCGACTTCGGACTGGTCAACGAGGCCGAGGAAACCGTTTCCGAACTCGTCCGCGTCATCGCCCATCTGATGAACTCGGACGTCGTCGCCCTCGAACCCAAGGAGAAGGCCGACCGCGTGCGCGAGGTCATGAAGGACGTCCGCGGTCTCGTCTGGCGTTTGCCCGAACATCCCGACGCCGAGTCGCAACATCCCCACGACCGCATCGCCCTCAACCCCGAACGCCCGAGCGTGGCCGATCTCGACTCGCTCCCCCTGCCCGCGCGCCATCTTCTCCCGAACCGTGCGTACCGTCTTCCGTTCTTTGGGCGACATCCGTTCGCCACGATCATCCCGTCGCGCGGATGCCCGTGGCGGTGCACCTTTTGCCGCGCGGGCAAAGTGTGGGGACGCAAGATTCGCGTCCGGTCCGTCTCGAACGTCCTGGCCGAGATCGAGTCGCTCCAACGCGACTTCGGCATTCGTCACGTGGCATTCATGACCGACTCGCTGACGCTCGATCGCGCCTGGGCGAACGAGCTCTTCGACGCTCTGTCCCGACTCGCGAAACCGATCGAGTGGGTCTGCAACAGCCGAGTCGACGTCGTGGACCGCGAAATGCTCGACAAGATGAAACGCGCCGGATGTCGCATGATTTCCTACGGCCTCGAATCGGGATCTCAAGAAATCCTGGACCGCACGGAAAAGAGAATCACCCTCGAACAGAGCGAGAACGCGATTCGCCTGACGCGCGAGGCCCGGATCCCCTCCATGGCCTACTTCATCCTCGGCCTGCCCGGCGAAACGCGCGAAACGGTCGAACAGACCATCGCCTTCGCCCGGCGTCTCGAACCCGACTACGTCAACTTCCACATCGCCACCCCCTTCCCGGGAACCGCGCTCTACGAGCAGGCGCTCGCCCACGGATGGCTCACGAGCGACGACTGGCGCGACTACGAGGAGGAAGGTTCCGTCGTCCTCCAGGCGGGCGAACTCACGGCAAGCGAACTCAAGCAAGCTCAGTCGCGCGCCATGCGGAGCTTCTACCTACGCCCGTCCCGGCTCCTGCGCGAAATCCTCGGGCTGCGCGGCTGGGGCGACCTCTCGGCCCGTGTTCGTGCCGGCCTGCGCATGCTCGCCACACTGCGGAGCGAGAGGCGATGACGCGGCGCATCTCGATCCTCGCTCTCGCGGCGATCGCCGTCGCTTTCTCCGCGACGATCGCACCGGGCGCGGACGCATCGCCCGCGTCTCGCGAAGACAAACCGACCTCGTCCACGACCGCGCCGGAAGCCGACGCCTCCTTCACCTACCGCGAAACCCCTCGTTTCCTCCTGCGCGCGCCCCAGCCAGATCGCACCGATCTCCGGTTCTACGGCGAGCTCTGCGAAAACGCGCTCGATCTTCTCTCGCCCGGCTTCGACCCGACTCGAAGCGGACGTGGCCCGATCGACGTGCGCGTGAGTCCCGACGAACGGGATTTCGCGCGCGAAACCGGCATGAACGCGGCGCGCACCCTGGCCGTCGCCTTCCCCGGTCGCGGCTACATCGTCCTCAACGCGCCCGCCCTGAGTCGGGCCGACCCGGCCGAACGCTTCGGCGTGGTCGGACACGAGCTGGTGCATCTTCTTCTCGGGCGCGTCGGAGGAGGACGCGCGAAAGTCCCTCTGTGGCTCCACGAAGGACTGGCGCAACTTCTCTCGGGCGAAGGCGAGAGCACGGGCGACGCGATCCGTCTGGCATGGGCCGGTCTCCTCGGTCGGCGCATCGCGATCAAGGACTTGACCGACACGTTTCCCTACGGCGAGTCCAGCGCCGCCCTCGCCTACACCGAGAGCGCGTCGTTCACGCGCCACGTCGCGACCGAGGGCCTCTTCTTCGAGTCGCCGCGCGAGTTCTTCGAGTACCTCCTGAGCAACTCGCGCCAGGCGCGAGAGACGCTGACCGACCTGAACGATCAGGCGACCCTCGCTCAGCTCGAAGCGGCTTGGCGCTCGCATTCGAAGATGTCGGGGCGAATCGTCCTCATCCTGACCAGCAGCGGCGCTATCTGGGGAGCAATCGTCGTCCTCTTCCTTATCGCCTACGTCCGCAAACGCCGCCGCGAGAAACGCGTCATCGAGGACTGGGACGCCTGGGAAAGATGAAGCGCCGATCGGGGGGGGCTCTGAACGGACGGAGTGCCGCTTCTCGACCCGAGGCGGCTCGGCTATCGCGTTGAAGCGAATCGGCAATTCACACAAGAAACCTCCCCACGAGTCGGTCGCTTCCGGGGAGTCGCTCGCGTGAACGGATGCGGCCGTTCTCGGGGAATCTCCGAGCCGAACAAAGCCTTGACAGATGCGGGGCGGTCTTGTATTCCTTATCGCCCCCTTTGGGGAGATGTTGCCGGGTGGTGTAATGGTAACACGCCTGGTTCTGGCCCAGGTATTGAGGGTTCGAGCCCTTCCCCGGCAGCCAGCCGAGTACAAGACGGCGCTATCGTCTAGCCCGGTCTAGGACGCCGCCCTCTCACGGCGGAAACTGGGGTTCGAATCCCCATAGCGCTACCACCTGATTATAAAAGACTTACGCCTCTCCTCGGAGAGGCGTTTCTTTTCTTGTTTGCGTCCCCCCCTCGTCTGCAACAACGCACCAGAACCCGGGCCCATGGCGACGCCGCGCCCCGGGCTCGTCGGAATCTCGCGCGGCGCCGGTCGAGGCCGCAGGGGGGAGGCTGCGGCCTCGACCGCCCGTGCCCGCGTCGCGCCTCCACCCCGAAAGGTCCGATTTCGGCCGGCCGACCTAGGTCAGCCTGGGGAGAGGAATATCCGTATCGAGTGTCGCGCCGGTGTCGAGGATCACCGCCGTCTCGTCGCAGTTGGGGAACTTGGGGCATCGCACGCACTCGCCCCAGATCTTCTGAGGCAGATTCTCTTTCTCCGTTCGCGAGAACCCCATCTTGAGAAAGAAATCGGTCACGTTCGTCAGAGCGAACACCTGGCTCACCTGGAGCGTGCGCGCTTCGTCGAGACACGCCTGGACGAGATCGCGTCCGATGCCGCGTCCCCGCAGCGACTCGTCCACGACGAGCGATTTGACCTCGGCCAGATCGTGCCAGGTGATGTGGAGGGCGCAACAGGCCTGACACCCCCGTCCCTCGTCGAAGACGAAGAAATCGCGCAACATCGAGTAAATCTCGAACTGACTGCGCGGGATGACGGGAACGGTCTTCGACGCTTCCTGGATCAGACCGTGGATGGCCGGGACGTCGGCGAGACCGGCCTTGCGAATATGGGCGTTAGCCATAGGGTTCAAACCTCGATGCTTCCTCTTCTCCAGAGTGAGCCCTTCATCCACCTCGAAGCAGGCGAGGGCTTCCAACACGAATAGCACCGACCCTGGCGAATAGGCAAAGGGAAACTCATCGCTCGCGCTTGAGGGCGCGCAAGGCCGGAAGACGCAGGACGACCAGGGCGCAGAGCCCGGCGGCGAGGAGTCCGAAGAGAAGAATCGCCGCAATCTCGACCGACAACTCGATCCAGGGAGGCCGCGCTAGACGCGCCACAAGCGGTGGCAACACGGCCACCACCGCCCACACCGTCCCCGCCGCGATGCCGAAGACCAAGAGCAGCGCGTTCTCCGACACGGCGAGCCAAACCAGGGTCCGCAATCGGAAGCCAAGGGCCCGCATCAGGGCGAACTCCGATTGCCGCTCGATCAGGTTTCGCGCGAGCGCCAGGGCCAACCCGACCGTGCCCAGGAGCAATCCGAGCCCCCCGAGGCTCTGAAAGATCGAGAGATAGGTGTTCTCGACGACCATGAGGCGGTTGAGAGTCTCGGACGCCTCGATCGCGTCGAAACCGTAATCCCCGAACTCCGATTCGAGCCGACGCGCGACGCGCGGCCCGGCCCCCCGAGGCGTTTCGATCGCGAAGGAGCGATAGCCTTCCGCCTCGGGAAAGAGACGTTCGAAGTTCTCCTCCGAGATCATGAGGCCGCTTTGGAAAACGCTCCGAGCCAGAAGCGCGACGAGACGATACCGCGTCCCGTCGACCTCGATGTCCTTGCCCAAGCCGCTGTGCAGGAGCCAGACCGCGGTCGTGTAGTCCGCGACCGCCGGCACCGCTCCGTCGGGCAGAGGACGCCGCAAGAGAAGCCACGGATTGCTCTTCTCTTCGGGCGAGGGATCGAGGACGCCCGAGAAAGCGAAGCCGCCGCGATCGATGAAATCGTCCCCGACCCCCAGAATGCGCGGTCGCGCCGCGCGATAAAGGTTCAGACAGCTAGCGTCGTCTCCCGGACGGAGTCGCATGCGGTAGGCTCGGCCTCCCTCCAGGCGCGAAGGGTCGATCGCCGCGTAGAGTGGGAGGGCCGATTCGGCGAGAAGCGTGAACCCGCCCGTCCCGGATTGCTTTCCGCCGTTCGACCCGGCCACACGCCGGTTGGCGCCGACCGAGACGATGAGAAACGCGGCGCACGACACCAAGCCCGCGACGAGTAGGCTCCGCGCGGGACGACGCCGCGCCCCGGTCATCCCCAGACGAGTCACGCGCAGGCGATCCGCCCGGATCGCCGACGGACGCGCGAGCCAGGCGGAAAGAAACGCCAGACATCCGGTCAATCCCAACGCACCCGTCGCGAAGAAGAGAATCGCTTGTTTCTCCACGCTCGCACCGAGCGAAGCGACGGCCGTCGCTCCCCCGAGAACGAGACTCGCTATTCCAACGACAAACGCGACTCGGCGCCGACCGCCCGGCGCGAGGCGGTCGCTCGCACTCCCTCCCTCGAGCAGCGTTCGCGGGTGGGCGCGCAGAACGCGACGGCTCGTCTGCCAGACGGAGAACATGGCCACGAGCCATCCGCCCAGCGCCCCTCCGATCAGACTCACAGGCGAGACGGCCAGGACGACGAACGGCGTCCCGACCGATCCCACCCACCAGGTCCGCAAACCGTGAACCATCCCCGCCGCGAACGCCCATCCCCCGAGCGTCCCGACGAGCGCGCCGACGCCCGCCACAACGCCCCCCTCCATCCACATCAAGCGACGGATCGCGCGCGGCGCGAAACCCACCGCGCCCAGAAGCCCGAGATCCGCGGCGCGCGAATCCACGTTCAGCCGGAAGAGAATCCCGATCAGCAGCGCCGACGAGACCAGGATGAAAAGACTGAACCCGACAAACAGCCCGCCGAAGTCCGACGCGCCCCGGCTGGCGCCCAGCGCGGCGTCGCGCACCGGCTGGAAGGCCAAGCCCGATCGCGCCGGATCGAGCCTCGCCCGCAATGCCCGGCGGAGATCGTCGACGCTCGTCCCCTCCCGCCATCTCGCCGACGTCGCGTCTCCATGCCGGTTCGCCCAAAGAGATCGACCCGTCTGGATAGAAACGAGCGCCTTCGGCGCGGCTCGATATTCGTCCCAGTACTCTTCGTCGCGGGGACGAATCCGGTCCACGTCGATCGGAAACGGCGGGTCCCACGAAGAAAGCGACTCGGCGTCGGATATCCCCGGGAACTCGGGAACAAGCGCGTCGTTCACGAGCGGGTCCGACATCTCGAGAACGCCCGCAATAGTCAACGTCGTCGTCCGTTCCTCGAGACGGTCGTCGGCGCCGGGAACCCAGTAGGTCAGGCCGACGCGGTCTCCCGCCGCCGCGCGCAAATCGTCCGCCGCCCATCGGTTGAGCAGCAGATGCCCCTCTTCGACCACGGCGTCCTCGGCGGCCGCGACGACCGAATACGGAATCGCCCTCTCCCCCGCCCGCATCGCGTTGACCACGTAAGCCAACGTCAACGAGGACGAACTCGCAACGTCGCGCGAGGCTTCTCGCGCCGCCTCGATCTCCGGGCGACGCAAGAACACGCGGTCGCTTTCGAGCGAGACGAATCCCCCGCGTTCCGTGAGACGCAGCCCCATGTCTTCCAGGGTCGCCACGCGGTTCAGAATCTCCTGAGGATCCGACGCCAGAGGCGGGAGAAGGATCGTGTCGATCCGCCCCTCGCGCTCGATCCGGCGCTGGAGGACCCGGAGGGGCACATAGACGTTTCGCGGGTATTGCTGCGTCGGAACCAGGCCGAAGCGACCCGCCCCTTCGTCGGGCAGAATCCGCGCGACTCGAAAACGCATGGTGGCGACCGTGTCGTCGCGCCGCCCCAAGAGGGTTTCGCGCGAAACCGCGCTCGGCTTCTGGACCCGCACCAAGACCTCGCCGCCCGCGTCGACCTCGATCTCGTCGGCCAACGCGCGGTTCAGCGCCACGTCGAAACTCCCCGCGCTCGTCCACGGGGCCTGCGCGTCCCAGAAGGTCCAGAATGCCGCAGGGACTCCGACAACGTTCACGCGACTGGCGCGCGTTCCCGTGTTCGGATCGACAACGCTCCCCTCGACAAGAATCGCCGGACAGGCCCGGGAGAAGGCATCGGTCAGTTCCTGGCGGAAGAACGCTTCGCCCGTCAGGACCCGGTCGATTCGCCCGAGACGATCCAGGGCCAAACGACGCAGACTCGCGCGGACCGAATCGCCCACGACGAGCGATCCCGCCAGGACCGCCACTCCGACCGCCGTCGCGCTCGCCACGGCCAAATGAATCCGCCAATAGTGCGCGAGACTCCGCAAGACGAGCCGCGTCGTAGAGAAACCGCGTTTCATGGCGTCTGTCCGGGCGGAAACAATCCGGCGGAGCTCTTCCCGTCGGGTATCAGCGTTCCACCCTTGAGATGAAGCACGCGGTCGAATCGGCGGGCGAACCACGGGGCGTGGGTAACCAGGATGAGCGAAACCTGCTCGCGTTTCTGGAGCGCGACAAAGCAGTCCGCCACGTCCGAGGCCGTCTTCTCGTCCAGGTTGCCCGTCGGCTCGTCGCACAGCAGAATCCGAGGCCGGTTGACCAGAGATCTCGCGATGGCCACCCTCTGGCGCTCGCCGCCCGACAGGTCGGCCGGGAGATAGTCGGCGCGGTCCGAGAGCCCCACCTCGGACAACAACCGACGCGCCCGTTCGGCCTTCTCTTGTCCGGTGCCGGGAGCGACAAGGGTGGGGACGAGAACGTTTTCCAAAGCCGAGCACTGGGGAAGAAGATGGTGACTCTGGAAAACGAATCCGAGATCCGTGTTGCGAAAGTCGGCCAGGTCCCCGTCGGTCATCTCAAAGGGATTGCGCCCGAGGATGGAGACTTCGCCGCGCGTCGGTTCGTCCAGAGTGCCGAGGATATGGAGCAGCGTGCTCTTGCCCACCCCCGAAGGCCCCATGATGCAGACCGATTCGCCTTGCCGGACGCAAAGATCGAGGTCGCGCAGGATGACCAGCGGTCCGCCACGCGTCGCGAATTCTCTGACAAGTCCGCGAGCCTCGACGACGCAGGAAACGGAATTCGAGTCCATTTGGAGGGCCTTGATCCGGGGTTTCGATCCATTATTATGCCACGTCGTCCTTCCAAGTCCAAGGGATAATCGCCCATCGGTCGTGCGCGGATCGTTCGTCGGCTCGAGGGATCGACCGGGCGAAAAGAGCGCGAATCGAATCTGCCGACACGTGTTTACGCTTGACTTTAGAGTCCACTGGTCTAAAGTGTTATTCGCTGACATGTGCGTTCCGTGTCCGGGAGGACAGGAGTCGCCCCCAAGCGATTTATTATCAAGGATCGACGCACAGACCTCCAATCCGGCGGCGGCGCCCCGGCGCCGTCCCCCCTCGACGAGGCGAAACCCTTGGCACGGTTTAGTACGAGCGGTAAAGACTCAACCTTCAGCGGTCGCAAACCCTACGTCTTGTTCCTATGCACCGGCAACACGTGCCGCTCGCCGATGGCCTACGGCATCCTCAGGAAACTCCTGGCCGACGAGGGAATCACGTCGATCGACGTTCGCACCTCGGGCGTCATGACGATTCCCGGACTGCTTCCCACCCAGGAATGCCGCCACTTGCTCGAGAAGGAAAGCATCGACATCAGCAACCACCGCTCGTCCCAGATGACCGCCGAGGTCCTGAAACGCGCGGCGCTGGTCCTCGGGATGACCTCGTTCCACGTCCAGATGGCCCTGCGCATGACCGAGTCGGCGCGAGGCAAGACGTTTCTCTTCAAGGAGTTCACGGGAAGCGACCCCAAGAACGGCCAAGTGCAGGATCCCATGGGATGCACCATGGAGGTGTACCGCAAGGTCTACCGGGAGGTCCGTCTCGCCTGTAAGCGCCTGATCAAGACGGACCTGATGCAGGAGTTGATCGCCCGCGCCAACGCCATGGAAAAGCGTCGCATTCGCCCTCGAGCGCCCGGCGAACTGCCTCCTCCCCCCACGGACCTCGTCGAAGTCAAAGCGAAGAAGATAGCCAAGGAACGGGCGAAGCCCGCCAAGAAACCGGCGGCCAAGCCGAAAGCCGCAAGGGCGAAGCCCTCCGCCGCGGGACGCAAGAAGAAGCCGGCTCGAGCCGCCGCAGGCAAGACCGCTCGCACCGCTCCGCGCTCCTCGGCCAAGAAGGCGCCCAGCGCGAAGAAAAAAACGGCGAGCACAAAAAAGAGGACCGTCGCGAAGGAGAAAGCGAGCGCAAAGAAAGGCGGAGCGCGCAGGGAGTCCGCCAAGAAAGCTCCTTCCCGCGGCGCCGTCGCCAAGAAGACCGCCGACCGCGCGAAGACGTCGAAGACGCGCAAGAGCAGATAGGTCTCGGACGACGCCGGTGTTCCGCGATACCCCGGAGAAACGGGATACCGCCCGAGGCTTGGGAGGCAACATGAGGGCGATCATTCCAACGGCGGGCGTGGGCAAGCGACTCCAACCCTTCACGCATACCGTGCCGAAAGTCCTCCTCCAGGTCGCCGACCGGCCGATCGTGGGCCACATCATCGAGAAGGTCGTCGCCCAAGGCATCCGCGACATCACGTTCATCGTCGGACACTTGGGCGATCGGATCCAACGCTACGTCACGCGCCGTTATCCCCAGGTCAACGCTTCCTTCGTCGAACAAGCGGAGCCCCTCGGCCTGGGACACGCCGTGTACCTCGGTCGCGACCTCCAACGCGACGAGTCGGAACCCCTTCTCGTCATTCTGGGCGATTCGATCATCGATGCCGATTTGGAGACTCTGGCGCAGTCCGAAGGAACCGATTTGATTGGAGTGCTCGAGGTCGACAATCCGCGCCGATTCGGCGTGGTGGAACTCGACGGCGAGTTCATCTCGCGAATGGTCGAGAAGCCCGAGCATCCCAAGACCAACCTGGCCGTCGTGGGGATCTACTACTTCAACCACCCGTCGATTCTTTTCGAGACTCTCGAAGCCAATATCGCCCAAGGAATCAAGACCTGCGACGAGATTCAGCTGACCGACGCCCTCCAGGGCATGATCGAGAAAGGCGTACGCATGCGCCTCCTAAAGGTCCACAGCTGGCTCGACTGCGGAACCCCCGAGACGCTTCTATCCACCAACCACGAACTCTTGCGCCGGCGATTCATGGACGCCGCGTTTCCGGCCGCCCGGTTCGAAAACGTCGCCATCACCCCGCCGGTGTGCATTTCCGAAACGGCGCGCGTGAAAGACTCCCTCATCGGCCCCGACGTGACGATCGCGGGCGACGCCGTCGTCTCGGGCTCGATCATCCGCAACACGATCGTCAACGAGGGCGCCCAGGTTCACAACGCCCGCCTGACCGATTCCATCGTCGGCAACCACGCCGTTGTGCGCGAAAGCGCCCTGAGACTCTACGTCGGAGACAACTCCGAAATCGTTTTCGGCTAGCGCCGGATTTCATCGCTTGCATTTTTCCCACGCGAAGGTTATACCCTTACGGTTTTCGTCCCAGTCGCCCCGTTCCGGCCGTTCGGCGACTCGCGGGCGCGCAATTCGTTTTCTGTCGAACCCAGGAAGGAGCGTTTCATGAGCAAGATCAACACCGATCACGTTTTCACCTCCGAATCGGTCTCCGAAGGACATCCCGACAAGGTCTGCGACCTGATTTCCGACGCGATCCTCGACGCCTGCCTGGCCCAGGACCCCAAGAGTCACGTCGCATGCGAAACCCTCGTCACCACCAACCTGGTCGTGAACGCGGGCGAGATCACCTGCGCCGGATGGAAAAACATCGATCCGGAAGCGGTCGCGCGCAAGGTGGTCCACGATATCGGCTACAACCGGCGCGAACTCGAATTCTGCTCCGACACGTTCGAGTACCTTTGCCATATTCACCCTCAGTCGCCCGACATCGCCCAGGGCGTGAACGAAGAACAAAGCATGTGCGGCGAACAGGGCGCCGGCGACCAAGGCATGATGTTCGGCTACGCCACCGACACGACCCCCGAGCTCATGCCCGCCCCCATCGCCTACAGCCACCGCCTTCTCTACGAACTCATGGAAATGCGCAAAGCGGGCAAGATTCCCTACCTCCGTCCCGACTCCAAGTCCCAGGTCTCGGTCAGATACAAAGAGGGACGACCCGAACACATCGCCTGCGTCGTCATCTCGCACCAGACCGACGACGTGCCGCTCGACCGGATTCGCACCGACCTCATCGCCGCCGCCAAGGAGATTCTCGAACCGACCGGCCTGTTGCGCAAAGACACCCAGTACTTCATCAACCCGACCGGCAAGTTCGTCATCGGCGGACCCCACGGCGATTCGGGCGTCACCGGACGCAAGATCATCGTCGACACCTACGGCGGCGTCGGAAGCCACGGCGGCGGCGCCTTCTCGGGCAAAGACCCGTCGAAGGTCGACCGCTCGGCGGCGTACTACGGACGCTATGTGGCCAAGAACGTCGTCGCCTCCGGCTTGGCCGCGAAGTGCGAAATCCAAGTAGCCTACGCCATCGGCATCGCCCGCCCGCTCAGCATCAACGTCGACACGTATGGAACGGGCAAAGTAGAAGACACGGTTCTCCAGGACCTTCTCGAATCGGGCGAAGTCTTCGATTTCCGTCCCGCGTCGATCATCCAAAACCTCGGCCTCACCCGTCCCGAGGGATGGAGCTATCAGAAGACAGCGGCCTACGGCCATTTCGGCCGCGAAATGTTCCCCTGGGAAAAAACCGACAAGGTCGACGAACTGCGCAAGAAGGTGATGTAGAAAACGAACTCGCTCGTCTCTCGACGAGCCAGTTCTCCGCAAAGCCAACTCCCGACCCGGCGCACCCAATCGGTGCGCCGGGTCTTTTTGCCTCCGGATTCTTCAACGACTCGCCGACGAGGGAGGAAGGATCCGAACTCGCGTCTGGATTCGAGATTCCGGCGTTCGAGATTCGCCGTCGGGCTTTCGCGTTCTGTCGCGCCCTCGCGTTCTGTCGCGCCCTCGCGTTCTGTCGCGCCCCTTCAGGGCGGAACTGGATGGGGCATGTCCGTTCCCAGGGCGTCGCTTCGCTCTGCCCTGGGCTGTCGTATCTTGAATCCCTTCGGGATTCCCTCCGTTCTCCAGGAATTCGACGCCAACCCGCTCACAACTCTCGTCGCCCCGCCTAGGGACGCAGTCAACGCGCCGCGCCAGGTTCTTTGGACGGCGTGTCATCTCACGCGATCAGATATCGAAAAGGAAAGGCCGGACGGGCGCATCTTGATTAGGCAACGTTGTCCAGTTCCCAGATTTCGTCCCAGTCGTCGTTGCGGCGGGCGAGTTCGAGTTCCACGAGT
>JAFGFN010000101.1 GCA_016931035.1 Candidatus Sumerlaeota bacterium | reverse complement strand
TGGCGGTATTCAACGGCGAGTGGGACGAATACTGGAAAACCGCAAAAGCGGCCTGAGCCTTTTCGAGATGGTGGGTTGCACCCGTCGTTCTCGCGGTCTTGCTTTCAGACTTGACAAGCGCGGTCCGCGAGGGCATAGTCGCTTTTTGCGCCGGAGGCCAGGCAGGAGTCTGGCTGGCCTGACGGTTCTACCCAAGTCCGATAAGTCTATGGGTTTCAACCGTTCATGCGCCGCTTTTGCGAGGAGATCGGAAAAAGCCGCTCCTCGACACCCCGTCAGCAAGGAGTATGATTCGATCATGAAAGAGGGAATCCACCCCCCTATGGGCGTTGTGCAGTTTCGCTGCGCCTCGTGCAGTACCCGCTGGGCGACCACTTCGACCAAGACCGACGCACGCATCGAGGAATTCCAGGGCGCTCAGATGCCGACGATCGTCCTCGAGACCTGTTCGTCGTGCCACCCCTACTTCACCGAGAAGCAGACCTTCATCGATACCGCGGGCCGAGTCGAGAAGTTCCAGAAGCGCTTCGCCAAATTCTCGACCAAACAAGACCAGAACGAGAAGGCCTGACGCCCGTCGAGTCGTTCACATTTCGAATCGGCACTAGGATCGCCACATCGATCTCACCCCTTTTCCGTCCTCATGAGTGCGACGGAAAGGGGGTTTTCGTTTCCCAGCGGGAGGTTTTTCCCTTGCGACGCGTCAGTCGCCTCTGGCAATCTGATCGTTGCGTTCGCCGAAGTTCGAGGCGGATCTCCAATGCCTCGAATCCGGACGCCCGAGACGATTCGAAGATGGATTTCGATCCGGATCGCATCGAACTCGACAGGAGGGTCGGCTCATGAAGAAAGTCGTTCTGATTCTGGCCGCCGTGGTCCTGGTGGGAGGCGGCGCGTGGTACTTCCTCGTCGCCGATAAGCAGGAGCAAGCGAACGCGCGCGAGCGCCTTCGCCAACTCGAATACAATGCCGAGAACGCCGCCTACGACGCGCGACACCAGGTCAAGAGGGTCGTCGAGCCCTCGGGACCCGTCTACAACGATCCCAAGGCGGCCGAGCAGTGCCGCGAGAACTTGAAACGGATCGAGTCGGCCAAGCGCCACGCGGCGACCCAACTCTCGATCGCCTCGGGCGATGTGCCGCTCGACGCGATTCTCAAGGCGATGGGCGTGAGCGAACTCCCGCGCTGCCCGGCGGGGGGCGAATACCGGATCGGCCCGGTCGGGACGATGGTCCGCTGCAGCATCGGAACCAACGCGACGGCCACCCATGACGACGACCATTTCATCCGCGACTATTGATCGGAAACCCCGTGAGCCCACAAGACGCGACAGAGGATCGCCTTCTCCTTTCCGGAAATGAAGCGATCGCCCGCGCCGCCTTGGATGCGGGCGTGACGTTGGGCACGGGGTATCCGGGCACGCCCTCGACCGAGATTCTCGAAACTTTCTCGGCCCTGGGAGGCCGCGCCCAATGGGCGCCGAACGAGAAGGTCGCTCTCGAAGTAGCGCTCGGCGCCGCCTTTGTCGGCGCTCGGGCCGTCGCGACCATGAAACACGTCGGCCTGAACGTGGCGGCCGACCCCTTCTTCACCGCGGCCTATACCGACATTCCAGGCGCGCTCGTCGTCGTGTCGGCCGACGATCCGGGCTTGGCGTCGAGCCAGAACGAGCAGGACAACCGCCGCTACGCCGTCGCCGCCGGCGTGCCCATGCTCGAACCCTCCGACTCGCAAGAAGCCTACGACTTCACCTTCGAAGCGGTCCGCATGGCCGAGAAATGGCGCATGCCCGTCCTGCTCCGCGTGACGACGCGCATCTGTCATTCCAAGACGATCGTCCGGCCCCGCAAGGCGCCGATCGACAAGCCCGAACCTCGCTTCGAGCGAGACGCGCGCGGCCGAGTCATGATTCCCGCCCACGCGCGAATCGCGCACTCGAGGCTCCGGCGCAAATTGGGCGAAATCGCCGATTGGACGGAGAACTCGGGTCTCCATCGAACCTTGGACGGCGAGTCTTCGCTAGGCATCGTCGCTTCGGGCGTCGTCGCCGCCCACGTGCGCGAGGCCGCCCCCCAGGCGCGCGTCTTGAAACTCGGGCAGACCTATCCCCTTCCGATCCAGGCGATCCGCGAGTTCGTGCGGAGCGTGGATCGGTGCGTCGCGATCGAGGAAGGCGATCCGTATCTCGTCGAGTCGATCCGCGCCGAGGGAATCGCCGTCGAAGGCAAGGCGGCGATGTATCGCTTCGGCGAACTCAACGTCTCGCGCGTACGCCGAATCCTCGCGCGCGACGAATCGCCCGAGCCCGAGCCCCCGAAGGGCAAGCCGCCCGAGCTGTGCAAAGGGTGCCCGCACCGCACGGCCTTCGAGACTCTCCGCGACATGGATTGCATTGTGACGGGCGACATCGGCTGTTATACTCTGGGCGTTCTGCCGCCGTTCCAAGCGATGGACACGTGCGTGTGCATGGGCGCCGCCATCGGGGTCGGTCTCGGGATGCGCCATGCGCTTCCGCCCGAACAGGCTCGGCGCGTAGTGAGCGTGATCGGCGACAGCACGTTCGTCCACAGCGGCATCACGGGCCTGGTCGAGATGGCGTACAACCCGCCCTCGACGGGCCACGTCGTGTTGATTCTCGACAACGGCACGACGGCGATGACCGGACTTCAGGATCATCCGGGGACGGGACGCCGTTTGGACCGCGAGCCGGCAGACAAACTCTCGTTCGAAGACCTCGCGCGGTCGATCGGCATCCAGGACGTCCATGTGATCGACGGACCCGGCGATCCCGTTGCGTTTCGCCGTCTGATGGAAGAATGCCTGGCGAGCGGGAAGTTGAGCGTTGTGATCGCGCGACGTCCTTGTATCCTGGCGGTCGCGCGCGATAAAAAAATGGAACAGGCTTGAGGCCGTAGGCTGGAGGAGAGATGACGGCAGGACGCGCCATCGACGTCGTCGTCGGCGGACTCGGGGGCCAGGGGGTCCTCAAGGCTTCGGACATTCTCGCCGAGGTTGTGTTTTCCGCCGGATTCGATGTAAAAAAGAGCGAGATTCACGGCATGAGCCAGCGTGGCGGCTCGGTCACCAGCGACGTGCGCTTCGGCCAGGAAGTCTTGAGCCCCATGGTGCCCGAGGGCGAAGCCGACTATCTGGTCGTGCTCGCCGCCGACCAAATCGAGCCCAACCGCCATCTCTTGCGCGAAGGAGGGACGCTTCTCGAACCTAGTCTGATCGACGCGGCGTCGCTCGCTTCGCCGCGCGGCCTGAACGTCGCGCTTCTCGGCGCCTTGAGCGTGTGGTTGGAGAAGGAAGAGAACGTCGCTGGGCGTTTGTCGGTCGAGGCTTGGGAAAACGCGATCCGATCGAACTTGGCGCCGAAGATTCATGATCAGAACCTGGAGGCCTTCGCGATCGGGCGGCGCGCGGCGGCCGAACGGACAGCGCAGGAGTGATATTGGCGGTGTGGGAGCGGACAAAGTGAACGCGGGGAGGAGACAGAGATGATCTTCAACGAAAAACTCGAGACCATGGGGCCCGAACAACTCCGGAATCTCCAGTCCGAACGGCTCCGCGCGACGGTCCGCCGAATGTACGACCGGGTCGCGCCCTATCGGAAAAAAATGGACGCGATCGGCCTGACTCCGGGCGATATCCGGTCGATGGACGACCTGTCCAAACTCCCCTTCACGGTCAAGGACGACCTGCGCGACGCCTATCCGTTCGGCATGTTCGCCGAGCCGATGGACAACATCGTGCGGGTGCACTCCTCCTCGGGAACGACCGGGAAGCCGACGGTCGTCGGCTACACACACTACGACGTTCACGAGATCTGGGCCGAGGTCATGGCGCGCACCATCGGTTGCGCCAACGGCACCCCCCAGGACATCGTCCACGTGGCGTACGGTTACGGCCTGTTCACGGGAGGTCTCGGAGTCCACTACGGCGCCGAACGGCTCGGCGCCACCGTCATCCCGATCTCGGGCGGCAACACGAAACGTCAGATCATGATCATGCAAGACTTCGGCTCGACCATCCTGGCGTGCACGCCCTCGTATTCCCTCTATATCGCCGATGTGTGCGACGAGATGGGGATCCGGTTCCGCGACCTCAAGATCAAGTCGGCCATCCTGGGCGCCGAGCCGTGGACCAACGAGATGCGCGACGAGATCGAGGCGCGCCTCGGGGTTCTCGCCATCGATATCTACGGATTGTCCGAAATCATCGGTCCCGGAGTATCGAGCGAATGCCCCGAAAAGTGCGGCCTTCACGTCAACGAAGACCACTTCTACCCGGAGATCATCGACCCCGAGACGGGCAAGGTCCTGCCCGACGGCCAACGCGGCGAGCTCGTCTTCACTTGCATCACCAAGGAGGCGCTCCCCCTGATCCGCTACCGCACGCGCGACATCTCGGCGCTCAGCCGAGGGAAATGCGGATGCGGACGCACCTTCGTGCGGATGGAACGCGTGAGCGGGCGGACCGACGACATGCTCATCATCCGCGGCGTCAACGTCTTCCCGTCCCAGATCGAAAGCGTTCTCGTGGCGATCGAGGGGACCGAGCCGCACTACGAGATCGTCGTGGACAAGAGCGGCGCGCTCGACGAACTCGAGATTCGAGTCGAGGTCAATCCCGCTCTCTTCTCGGACGAGGTAAAGGGCCTCGAAGCGTTGCGCGACAAGATTCAGAACGAAATCGAAAGCGTCCTGGGCATCACGGCCGCCGTCAAGCTCGTCGAACCCCGCGCCATCGCCCGGAGCGAAGGCAAGGCCAAACGCGTGATCGACAAGCGGAAGATGCAGTAGACAGTAGGCTGTAGGCGGTAGACAGTGGGCAATCAACAGTGAACGGTCATCAGACATCACAGGAGTGATGGCGGCAGGCAGTGGGCAGTAGATGGAGGACGGTCGGCAAAGAGCAGTCCACCTCGTCCACTAGGTCCACCCCGTCTGCGGAAAGCGATCCATCTTGTGAGTTCAGCCGATCCGACCGTCTCGAATCCCGGTGGCCGCCTCGGACGCGGGACGACGATCCTCTTCGGCGTCCTGTTGGTCTTGGCGGCGCTCCAGAATCTTCGCCATCCCGTCCTCCTCGACGACGCCTACATCACCTTCCGTTCGGCGCGCAATCTCGCCCGGGGAGAAGGTCTCGTCTTCAACCCCGGCGAGAAAGTCCTTTCGACCACCGCGCCCGGCTACGCGATCGTTCTTGCGGGCCTCACGCGCCTCGGGCTCGAAACGGTCGCCGCCGGACAACTCGCCTCGACGGCGTCGCTGCTCGTGGCTGTTCTTCTCCTGTTGCGCCTCTTCGCGGACATGGGTCGTCCGATCGCCGGGTTTTCCGCTGGGTTCATCCTCTGTTTCTTTCCCGACCTGGCGACGGCCTGGGGTAACGAGACCTCTCTTCTCCTCGCTCTCTTTGTGCTCGCCTGGTGGCGTGCGCAACGCAACCGTCCCGTCTCGTCCGCGATCACCGCGTCGGTCGGCTGCATGGTGCGGCCCGACTTCGCCCTGGTCGCCTTGATCCTGGGAGGCGTGTTCCTTCTCCGGTCGCGCAAGGACTTCCTGAAATACGCTCTGGTCGGCATCGCGCTCTCGGCTCTCTGGCTCGCCTTCATGTACTGGCTCTGCGGCGCGGTTGCCCCGAATACGCTGCGCGTCAAGATGGAGCAAGGGATTCTCGTAGCGAACGGCGCTCCGCAATGCGTGGGATGGATGACGTTTGCGCGGGGATTCCGCTGGTTCTTGCGGCGCGACGTGTTCGACCCGGCTTCGGGCATCTTCATCCTGATCGGCGGACTGCTTCTGCTCTCGAACAAACACCTGCTCGTCGTCCTGTTCTGGGGCGCGGCGCACGTGCTCGTCTACTACCTCCTCCATGTTCCCGGTTACTCCTGGTACTACTACCCGCTCTGGCCCCTGATCGCGCTCTCGGCCGGAGTCGGCATCGAGTTCGTTTCCTCTTGGGCGGCCCGCAGGGAGTCGGAGAACGCGCCGGAACGTTGGTGGCCGCATCACGCCCTCGTTCTGGGCCTGACCTTCTTCTGCGCCATGAATTTGTTCGGGCCATACAACGCCGATCAGTGGAACAAAGACAAGTACATGTCTTACGCACTGATGGCCGATTGCGTTCGGCAGCACGTCAGACCAAACGAGACCGTCATGATGAGTGATATTGGCCAGATCGGCTACATGAGCGATTGTCGCGTCGTCGATTCGTATGGGCTCGTCCATGACGTGCCGGACCGGACCGTGTTTCCCGACTGGGGCAGAGTGGTCGAGCATTTCCGGCCCGACTATCTTCTCAATCTAGGCTGGACGAAGTACTGCGGCCCGCAATACATCGAAGAGGTCCCTCTCGGCAAACACATGAAGAGTTTCCCGCTCTCGGATGGAAGCTCGGTTGTCTACCGCCAAATCGACTACCGCCGCGTCGGCGACGACCATCTGCCGGTTCTCATGAAACGAGCGGACTGAATTGACCGCACCGCATCGAGTCATCGCAAAGGGTTTCTTGCGGTCCCGCGCCTTCCGGCGCGCGGGGCTCGCGCTCGGCCTGACCGCTGCCGTCTTTCTCTATTTGATGTGTTTCCGACGGTGCCTGATCGACGACGCCTTCATCACAATGACCTATGCCCGAAACCTGCGCGATCACGCCACCTGGGGACTCATTCCGGGTCGCACCGCGAACACGGCCACCTCTCCCCTGAATGTCCTTGCGCTCGCGGCCGTCAGTTGCGTCGTTCGCAACATGCGCTATGCCGCCATCGTCCTGACCGCGGCTGAATTCGTGAGCTTGTGGTTCTTGCTGCTCGGCATTGCGCGGCGAATCTTCGGCGGCCCCTTCTTCGCCGTGGCGGTCTTCTGCGCCCTACTCGGCAGTCCGCTGCTCATGTCCACCATCGGGCTCGAGTCGAGTCTCTGCGTCACGCTTCTGGTCGCGAGTCTCTACCTCTTCCTTCTGGGGCGGTGGCGTCTTCTCGCCACGGCTCTCGGACTCCTCACGCTCGCGCGGCCCGACGGTCTCCTGGCGTTCCTCGTCTTCTTTCTCTTCGTCCACCCCGCACACCCCGACACGGACGGTTCGGCTTCCGCCTGGAGGGCGCATGTCGCCGTACGAGCGCTCTTCACAGGGATCTACGCGTTGACTTTGGCGCCCTGGCTCTTGTTCGCGTGGCTTCACCTGGGATCGTTCGTCCCCGACACACTCCTGATCAAGACCTCTCAGGGAGCGTGGGGGCCTTACAAGTTTGGCTCGGGACTCTGGATATACTGGGAGCATTCCCCCGCCGAAACCCTGTTCTCCTTCATTCTCCTCCCCGGAGTCTTGTGTTTTGCCGCGTTCTTTCGAAACCGCCGCGCCTTGGCGACGGCGGGCATGCTCCTCCTGTTTGACGCGGCATACTACGCCGCCTACACCCACATGGCCGTCCCCCCCTACCATTGGTACTATGTCCCCATCATGGCATCTTCGGTTCTGATCGCCGTCCTCGGCCTTGCCGCGGCATACGAGGCCTGCGCCTCCCCTTCCCTGCGATGGGTTCGTCGAATTCTCTGGATCGCGCCCGTCCTCGGTTTCGCCGGTGTCCCGCTCCACTTCGCACGATACGGAACCCTTTCGCCTCCCGAAGCGCCCATCCACACCAACTGGGCCACATGGCGCGATTATCGCAGAATCGGGCGCTGGGTCGAGAAACACACCGAGCCCACCGACGTCATCCGGTTCGACGGCGAGATCGGGACATTGGCCTTCTACTCGTCTCGCGCACTTCTGGACCCGTTCAGCGACCGCCTTCTGATCCGCAACCTGATCTTCAAGGCCGGCACACGCTCGGACCTCCTCGGAGCGCTGGCCCGCTTCAACTTCCGTCATCTGCGAGACACCCCACCCATCGGAGCCCCCTCCTACAGGCTCGAGCACGTTCACGGCGTTCGGCTCGGGATAGCCGATCTCACGGTCGACAGCAGCGACGTCGTCAAGATCGGCTATACGAGCAGCCGATGGGTACCCGAGTCGACGATCGTCCTGGTTCGCCGGCGTTGACTGAATTCCCCGGGCCCTCCGGGCGCGTGCTTGAATCGTTCGGGATCCCGCATCCCTGTCTCCACGCCTCGTCCGGAGGGTGGTTGACACAGGTCCGACTACTTGGGACGAAAGCGGCCCTACACCTTGTACTGCAATTCGTAGAGACGGCGGTAGAGGCCGTCGCGGCGGAGGAGCTCCTGGTGGGTGCCTTCTTCGTGGATGCGGCCGTGCGAGAACACCGTGATCTTGTGCGCCTTCTGAATCGTCGACAAGCGGTGCGCAACCACGATGCACGTCCGGTCGCGCATGAGCTTCGCCAACGCGTCCTGGATCAGCGCCTCGGTCTCGGTGTCGATGTTGGCCGTCGCTTCGTCGAGAATCAGAATGTCGGGATCGAACGCCACGGCGCGGGCGAACGCTAGGAGCTGCTTCTGCCCGGTCGAGAAGGTCGCGCCGCGCTCCTGGACTTCGTGTCGGTACCCGCCGGGCAACCGCGAGATGAACGGGTGGGCGTTGACGTAGCGCGCGGCTCGCTCGACCTGTTCGTCGGAGATGTCGCGGTTGCCGAGCCGGATGTTGTCGGCCACCGTGCCCGAGAAGAGGAACACGTCCTGGAGAACGATCGCCATGCGGCGGCGCAGCTCGGCCTGAGCGAACTGGCGCAGGTCGCGGCCGTCGAAGAGAATTTGACCCTTCTGCACGTCGTAGAGGCGCGTGATCAGGTTGATGACGGTGCTCTTGCCCGCGCCCGTCGCGCCGACCAGGGCGGCGGTCTGGCCTTTCGCCACGCGCAGACTCACGTCTTTCAGAATCCACTCGTCCGTGTTGTAGGAGAACCAGACGTTGCGCAGCTCGATCCCTTCGCTCAGCGGCGCGATCGGCGCCGGCTCGGGCGGGTCCTCGACGTCGACGGGCTCGTCGAGAAGAACGAAGATGCGTTCCGCCGAAGCCATCGCGCCCTGGAAGACGTTGTATTTCTCGGCGAGATCGCGGATCGGCATGAAGAACCAGACGATGTACTGGAAGTACATGTAGAAATCGCCCGCCTGGATGGGAAGCGCCTGACCCGTCCCCCGAATCGCATCGGCCCGCCAGGCGCCGTAGGCCAAGACGGTGACCATCGAAAGCATCGAAACGATCTCGACCGTCGGGACGAACCGCGCGAAGTGCCGGACGGTCTGGATTTGCGCGTCGCGATAGGTCGAGTTGAGTTCCCGGTAGCGGCGCTGCACCGCCTTTTCGCAGTTGAACGCCTGCACCGTGCGCACTCCGGCCAGACTCTCCTGCAGGAAAGCGTTGAGCGCGGCGAGGCGCACGCGGACGGCGCGGTAGACGCTTCGGGCGCGAATGCGGAAGTTGTACGCCGCGATCCCAAGCAAGGGGCCCGAGACGAACAGCAGGAGCGCCAGGCGCGGATCGAACCAGAACCAGACCAGGATGATCCCGACGAGCAGGACCACGTCGGCGAAGATGTTGACGACGCCCTGGGCGAAGAATTCGTTCAGCACCTGGACGTCGCTCGTGGTCCGAGTCAACAGACGGCCCGACGGCGTGCGGTCGAAGAACTTGAGCGAGAGCGTCTGCAGTTTTCCGAAGATCGTCCCGCGCAGATCGTACATCGCGCGCTGCCCCACCCAGGCCGTCGTGTACGAGAGCGCCATGTTGGCGACGAACATCACGCCGAGAAAGCCGATGTAGAGAAGGACGTACTGGTTCAGTCCGGCTTGGCGCTCCGGCGTATCCGGGGGGAGAAACGCGTCGATGATGTGACGGGCGATCCACGGCCCGACGATGCGCAACAGCGCCGTGAGGATCGACAAGAACACGGCGAAGAAGACGAGGCGACGATAGGGCCGGAGAAACGGCCAGAGTCGGCGCGCCAGGTGCAGGTCGAACACCTTGCCGAGTTCGGCTTCGTCGAAGTGCGAGCTGGAGCCGCCGCCGGGAGGACTCATCGTTCCGGCTCCTCCTCGTCCACGGCTTCTTCCAGGAGCTGGCGCCGGTAGATGTCGGCATACAGCCCTTCGGTCCTCACGAGATCCTCGTGTCGTCCCCGCTGGACGATCGCGCCTCCGTCCAAGACGACGATTTCGTCGGCCATTTGGACCGTCGAGATCCGATGCGAGATCAGAATGGCGGTCCGCTGGCGTATCACGTCGCGCAGTTGCCCGAGGATTCTCTCTTCCGTATGGGTGTCCACGCTGGCGAAGGCGTCGTCGAGAATCAGAATCTTCGGATCGCACGCGATCGCCCGAGCCAGCGAGACCCGCTGTTTCTGCCCGCCCGAGAGATTCACGCCGCGTTCCCCGAGGCGAGATTCGTATTGCGCCGGCAGTTCTTCGATCTCCGCGTCGACCGACGCGATCCGCGCCGCATCGGCCGCCTTCTGCGCGTCCGTCTCGCCGCGCAGGCCGAAACAGATGTTGGCGGCGATCGTGTCGGAGAAGAGATACGTCTCCTGGAACACCATGCCGATCGACTGACGCAAAACGTCCAAGGGGATTGTCCGAACGTCGCGCCCGTCGACGAACACCGTTCCCGCGGGCGGATCGTAGAGCCGGGCGACAAGATGGGCGATGGTCGATTTGCCCGAGCCCACGGGGCCGACGATGCCCAAGGTCTTCCCCGCCGGGAGGCGGAACGAGACGTTCTTCAGGGCGTCGGCTTCCGTCTTCGGGAAAGCGAAGGTGAGGTCGCGGAACTCGATCTCGCCAAGGACCCGTTCCACGGTCCGGTCGGTTTCGTCCGAGTCGGCGATGGCGGGCGGAATGCTCCAGATGAGCATGAGGCGCCGGGTCGAGGCCGCGGCGCGCTGATAGATGCTCAGAATCCACCCCAAACCCATGAGCGGCCAGAAGAGGTTGCGGTATAACAGGACGAAGGACAACAGCTGGCCCTTGGTCAGAGAGCGCGACCCCGGGACGACCATGGACGGATCGCTAACGACGAATCGACTGCTGACCCAGATGATGAGGATGATGCCCAGCGTAAAGGCCGTGACGAGAATCGGCCCGAAGGCCGCGTCGATCCGGGCGCGAGACATGTTCAGATCGAAATTGCGCCGGTTCATCTCGTCCAGAGTGTCGAGTTCGTGACCTTCCTGCACAAAGGAACGAACCACGCGGACCCCGGCGATCGACTCCTGGATGCGGCCCGAGAACAGGGAGAAGTGCTCCTGAATCCGAAGGGAACGCGTGTAGAGAAGGTTCGCCATGACCCGCACCAGAATCGGCAGAATCAACATCGGGGTGAAGCAGATCAGCGTCACGGTGGGCGACATCCGCCACATGGCGAAGACCGAAACGCACGCCGTGCCCAAAGTCATGATCGGATGCATGATGCCGGGCCCCAGCGCCGTTCGCATCTGGTCGATGTCGGTGGTCGCGCGGGAAATGATGTCTCCGGTTTTCATCCGGTCGTAGAAGGAGGGCGACAGGCGGCTCAGATGCGCGAAGAAATCGTTGCGCATCTCGAACTCGATGTTGCGCGACGTGATGATGAGAAGAAGCCGCTGGAAATACTGGGCGAGGGCGGCGCCGCCGATCAATCCCCCGATCGTCGCGACGTAGAACCAGATGCCGCCGAACCGCATGTCGGCCGAAAAGACGTAGTCCACCGCCCTCCCGATCCACACCTGGGCGTCCGTGTTCAACATGGCGCTCAGGACCACGGTCGCGGCGCCCAATACGTATTTCCACTTGTGTCGCAGGCAGTAAGGGAACAGTAGACGGAACAGATCGCGCACGCCGCGCCGTCCTTCCGGACAAGATCAATTGTCGATTAACCCGCAATAGAAAAGAAATGTCAAGAGGCCTGCAAGACGCATTCCTGTTGACAGGGGAAACGAGAAGTCCCTATTGTCAGCAACGATTTGTTGGGCGCAAAACCGAGTCTCTCTTCACCGAAGGCCGCAGCCGTGGGAGAACAATCGCCGGGCGCACGGAAGAGCGTCGTTTCGAGGCGAGTCTCACGTTTCGGCGGCGCGAGCTATTTCGCCATCGAGGACTCGGCCGGCGGCACGGTTCCTCTGAAAATCGAAGCCGGCGCTCCGACCGACTCGATCCGAATCGAGGACTACGGGCGTGTCGGCCTGGGCACGTCGACTCCCTACGTCGAGCTCCACATCGCCGACGGCGACTCACCGACGGTCCGTCTCGATCAGGACGGGTCGTACGGATGGCGACCTCAGACTTGGGACGTCGTGGGCAACGAGACCCACTTCTTCATCCTTGACGCGACGCACGGCTCGAAACTGTGTTTCCGCATTGAGCCGAACACGCCCTCCAACGCCCTCTGTCTCAGGTCCACCGGCAACGTCGGCATCGGGACCTGGAACGCCGACGCGGCTCTGGAGGTCGAGCGCGCCGACGGCACGGCCCAAGTCCTGGTCCAGGAACTCAACTCCACCCCCGAGGCGCGCACCCTCCTGGTTCTCCAGAACCGGGGACCCGTCGTCACCGAATACCGTGATACCGACACCGGGACGACCTGGACGTGCCGCTTCGGTCCCGACGCCTTTCAGGTGGCCTCCGCCATGGGCAACGCCCTCACCCTGGACTCGAGCGGCAATCTGACGATCGAAGGAACCCTGACCGAGAGCTCGAACGTCGCCTTGAAAGAGAACTTCCAGCCAGTCGACGGGCGCGAGGTTTTGGAGCGCTTGTCTCGCGTTCCCGTCGCCACGTGGAACTTCAAGTCCGACGACGCGTCGGTCCGCCACATGGGGCCGACGGCGCAGGAGTTCCGCGAATCGTTCGGCCCGGGCAGCGACGCCGAGCACATTGCCCCGCTCGACGTCAACGGAGTCGCCCTGGCCGCCATTCAGCAGCTGCACGAGGACCTCAAGGCGCGCGAATCCGAGATCCGGACGCTCAAGCGGGCCAACGCCTCGCTCGAAGCCCGCCTCAAGGCGATCGAGGAATCCCTCGGGCATTGACCGACGAACCGCGCGGCGCTCAAACCGCGCGAGAGCAACGTCGAGTGGAGAGGGGCGGGCGGCGGTGGGAGCATCTATGCGGAAAGCGGCAATACGT
>JAFGFN010000100.1 GCA_016931035.1 Candidatus Sumerlaeota bacterium | reverse complement strand
CCGGTGTCGGGGTCTCGTACCGCGTGGGTCTCGGTGGTGAGCGTGTCGCCGACGAACTCATATTTGTACCCATATTCCGTCGTGCGCTCCGTGGCTCCCGTTGCGGCCTTCGATTGGCCGTCTCACAAAGACGATATCGAAGGCGTAGTTGGGGAGGGTATCTTGGCCTAAAGTTGCGGAGCGTCCGTTACGGAACCGTTACCGCCGGACGATCCAATCTGTCAAAGACCCATGCGCGGGCTGTGGAGGCGACGCGCGAAAGGGATAGGAGGTGAACGTTCCGCTATCCCCATTTCTCTTCTGGTACTGCCCCCCTCCCAGGTTCTTGGGGAGATAGGTAGCGATGGGCCAGCTGCTTAATCAAAAACAGAACAATCAGAGAAGGTGCAAAGAACGTTGCACAGCAAACAATTGCAATCGACCAGAATACTCCAATATGAAGAGAGAAGAACTGACCAGCGAACACACACGAATGGAAGAAACACGCGGCAAGCAGAACATACAAGAAGCCAATGCCGAAGGCCAAGAAGAACAGCCTAGCTGCGCCGAATTTCCGGACAATCGAGTGGACCAATCGCAGATCCCTTTCGAGAAGAGTCCCACTCAAGTAAAGAAGAACCATTGCGGGTATGGCTGACAGAAGGAGCGATCCGAACCACAAGTCAGCGTTCCACAATTCAGATGTCGGAGAACTAGAGGAAATCATGTTGAGTATCAACCTGAAGGCAAGGACGGGACTCGCTATCCCGATCAGGAGCCCACATACAAGCAGGACATACTTCCCCAGAAGAAGAGAGCGTTTCATGGATCCAATCCTTTCCCATCCGTCACTGACGCAGGAATACACCCCAAGCTCTAACATCTCCATACTGCAAGGAAAATCGGGGACAGCGAAAATCGGGGACAGGATACTCTATTCTCTTCCCCGCCGCCTGGAAATCGGCCTGCGAATTCTCTTCGCATCCGCAACCATCACGCCGTCGCGCCGAGTCTTCCTAGGGTTCGAGCAATCGGTCGCCCAGAACGGAGACCACGCGCTCGACCGCCTGCTCGGTTTCGAACCGCAAGAGATGGCCTTCGTCTCGCGCGAAGTCCTTGAGCGATCCGCCGCGTTTGCCCCGATCGTAGCTGAGGACGCTGATGTCGGCCAACAGGCTGTTCTGCGGCTGGCGGATGACCTTGCACTCGACGTCGAGGCGCACCTTGAGATCGCCCGTCGCAGCGTCGTGGAGCAGCGACCATTCGAGGAGCCGCACGTCGCACACGGCGTCGGCGCCGTAGGCGTCGCACAGTCCCTTGTAGTTGGGAAGGCGCAGGATCGTTTCGCCCGCCAGTTCCTTTCTCACTTTTTGCTTTTCGAACTCGGCCAGCGCCGTCGGCGGCACAATCTCGATCGACGTGCGGTCGCGCATCGCCTTGGCGAGACTCAGGGCGACGGCCATCGCCGCGTCGTAGTTCCCCGCTTCTTCCATGTAACGGGCAAAGTCCTTTTCCGCCTTCGCGTCCTGGTCGCGTCCGGTCCACATCCCGATCTCGCCCAGGAACCTGGCCGAACGCATCCGTTGGTCCAGAACCGCGACACCCTCCTCCGTCTCGCCGCGCAGATGCGGGCTGTCCACCACGCGCGACGTGACGAACACGATCCGGTCGATCCCGCGCCGGTGCTCGGAGTAGAAACGGCTGTAGTCGGGCCGCAGGATGCCGCGGGGATAGTCGTCGCGCTTGAAGTCGATCCCGGCGAAACCCGCCAGGAAATCCACCACTTCGGACGGCTTGAGCTCCGCTTCCATTCCGACAATCGCCGCGTCGACGCCCATCCCGACCCCGGTGAAACGCCGGGCGTCCAAGTAGAGTCGATCAGGCTCTCGCGACGTGCTCGCCGGGCCGACGAATCCGAAAGCGCGCACGCGTTCGTAGTGTTCCATGGTGAAGCACAGAGCGGAGAGTTCGGAACGGCTCTCGTTGAACAGCCCGAGTCGCCGGCCGTCCAGCCCCACTTTGCTCATGACGCCCGCCCCGGCGCCTAGCTGCGCGGCGCGGGTGGCGTGGGCGTTGAAGCGCAATCCCAAGCCAAAACCGATGTTCATCGACGCGATGTCGAGGAAGTCGGCGAGCCGGTTCACGGGATACATCAGAGCCTTTTTCCCGGCCGATTGGCGATTCCCCTCGTCGGTCGTCTGGAGCCCGGTGTCCTCCGACAGCCATTCCATACCGACAGGCTTGGGAATCTTCGGCTCTTGGGCTGGAGCGATGCTGCACAGGGCGATCGTTCCGACCAGAAGAGACAGACTGACGACTCTGCGGCTCGTTCGTGTCCACATGCGAGGGTTCCCTCCTTTGGCGGCAGTTGACTAGTCCATCGATAACGCGGCAAATCTGCGCCAAGAATACTCCCCCGCCCCGACAGGCTTCAACTCTTTTCGCCGCGTTTGGGCGGAAAGGGCCGCAGCCACGTCGTCGCGCGCGGCTTGGACGAATTCGAAGACGATTCCCGGGAGGAAGACGGAGGACTAGTTGTACGCGACGTTGCGGAGGCGGCGGTGGAGCATTTCGGCGCGGAGGTTGTCGCGGCGCTCGACCGGAATCTGGCCCCCTTTGCGGAACTGCAGGTGCGCGGGCTGGACCTCGACCATCAGACGGCTCAGGTCGGTGTGCCGGACCGGCTGGAAGTGGCCGCGGTCGATCCCGAGGCGTATCTTGCTCAAGTGGTTCATCGCCTCGGCGCTGTCGATGATATGGGCGTGTTGCAGGACCGCTAGGGCGCGGCTCAGGAGGTCGCGCACGACGAGCGGCTTCTGCTCGAACAGGGCGTTGCGCGCGGCCATCTCGCGCTCGACCACCTGTTCCGCCACGCTTTCGAGAGTGGTCAGGATCTCCTCGCTGCGCTTGCCGAGGGTCACCTCGTTCGAGATCTGGTAGTAATCGCCCAGGTTCTCGGAATTCTCGCCGTAGATGCCGCGCACGGTGAGGCCGTATTGCGTGACGCTCTGGACGATTTCGTCCATGCGGCCGATCAGGACAAGTCCGGGCAGATGGAGCATGGCCGAGAGGCGCAGACCCGTCCCCACGTTGGTCGGGCAGGCGGCGAGGTAGCCGAACTGGATCGAGCGGGCGAACTGGAGATGACGGGCGAGTTCGGCCTCCACCTCGTCCACGATCGCCAGCACTTTGTGCAGTTGGAGTCCGACCGCCAGGCACTGGATGCGCAGGTGGTCCTCCTCGTTGATCATGATCGAGACCCGATAGTCGGGACTCACGTAAATGACGCGATGTTCGCCCCCCTGTTCGAGTTCGGGACTCAGGAGGTGGCTTTCCTTCATGAAAAGACGCTGGAGACTGTTGATGTCGCCGATGGATAGGCGGCGGAAATCCGAAAAGTAGCTCGACGCCGAAATCGCCTCGTCCACCCGTTCGAGGACCGCTCGCAATTGCGGACTCCGGGCCCGCGGCGCGAAGGGGATACGTTCGAGGTTCCGGGCGTAGCGCGCGCGCGACGAAACGATGGAGTGATGCATCGGCCCTTCGGCCGTCATCCACTGGTCGCACTGCAAAATGAAATCCGATTGCGACATCGACATCCTACTCGTTCTCCGTCTGCTGCGTCTCCTTGATGTCTCGGATCCGGTCGCGCAGTTGCGCCGCGAGCTCGAAATCCTCGTGGGCGATCGCCTCGCGCATCTCGTCGCGCAGCGTCGCGATCGAAGGAATCGATTCGTCTTCCTCCTCGGTCTCGACCTTGAGCATGGGTATGGTCTTCTCGGTCTGAGGGAAGACTTGAGTGGCGGGCGCCTCGCCCGCGGGTCGGGACGCGGTCTCGGGATCGTGGCTCGTCGCGCCGTGGATCTTGCGCAGGTCGGGAACCAGCAGTCTCTCGAACGATTGATAGCACTCGCTGCACCCCAGGAGGAGGGTCTTGCGATACGCCTCGAAGCTCAGGCCGCAATTCGAGCAAACGGGCGACGTCTCCTCGCCCTCCTGGACGGCCCCGGCCTCCTGCTGCTCTTTGAAGAATTGCTGGAGCAACTCCATCAGCTTCGAGGAGTCGGGTTTTTGCAGGTGCGGGCTATAGGCCTGCGCGTGTTCGGCGCACAACAGAATGTCGAACACCTTGCCCTTGAGGATCTTGGTGATCCGATAGGTCGCCGGTCTATCGCACTTCATGCACTTGGCCGGTTTGGGAGGCGACATGATTTCTCTCCAGACTTCGCGCTCGCGTCCTTGGGACTTTCTCGATGTCCGTTCGCGCCACCCTACCAAACCCGGCTCAAACGCTTCGGTCGAGGCAGCGGCTGGTCGAGCGACGTGCCATCCGAAGAAACGATCTCGCGGAAACGCCGGTTGAGGCGTTTCGTCACGCGTCCGGGCCGTCCGTTGCCGACCGGGCGCGCATCGAGGTTCACGACCGGGACCACTTCGGCGGCCGTCCCCGTCATGAAACACTCGTCCGCGTCGAAAATCTCGAACCGCGTGAAGGGTTCTTCGCGCACGTCGAAACCCATCTCGCGGGCGATATCGATGATGCAGTTGCGGGTGATCCCCTGCAGCGCCCCGAGGGCTGTCGGCGGGGTGAGAACTTTCTTGCCTTTGACGACGAAGATGTTGTCGCCCGTGCACTCGACAACGTAGCCGTGGTCGTTGAGCATGAGGGCCTCGTTGACTCCCGAGTTGAGCCCCTCGAGCTTGGCCAGAATGTTGTTGAGATAGTTGCACGACTTGACCCGCGGGCTCAAGGCGGCCACCGACATCCGTTGCGTCGGCACCGTGATGATCTTGAGACCGTCGCGGTACGCCGCCTCGGGATAGAGTTTGACCTTACTCGCGATCAAGACGACCGAGGGTTTCTTGCACAGCAAGGGCGAGAGCCCCAGATCCCCCTCGCCTCGGGTCACGACCAAACGGATGTATCCGTCCTTGAGGCCGTTGCGCCGGCAAGTCTCGACCGTGGCCCACGTGAGTTCGTCGATCGTCAACGGGATCTTCAGGGCGATATACTTGGCCGAAGAGAAAAGCCTCTCCAGATGCTCGCGAAGACGAAACACGCACCGGCTGTAAAGGCGGATTCCTTCGAACACGCCGTCGCCATAGAGCAATCCGTGATCGAAAACGCTGATTTTCGCCTTCTCCTTGGGGTAGAACTTCCCGTCGATGAACACGGTCTCGGACACTGTTTCGCTCCTTGCGCGGGACGCTATGAGACGGTTGCCGAACCCCGTGGCCCGGGTCTTCGCCTCGTCACACATTCGACCGGACCGGTCTTCTCAGGCCGATTCCGGTTCTTATGAACTCATCGGAAATCACTCTAAGCTCAAGAAGAACAAAAGTCAACCACGCGCTATTCGCTTCCTTAGATCGGGGGCGCGATGGGGTTCGATTTCCGTACGACGCACGGAAAAAACCTGGAGAATTCCTTGGTTTTGGGGCGGGAAAGCATTATGCTGGTTGTGGACAAACGGAGCGATCGGACTTTCGACGGCGAATGGGGCGTCGCAACAGAGCGAAGCAGTGTCGTCTCGTGCGGTACGAAGGTCCGTTGTTGGCTTCGCGAACATCGAGCGGGGGGACGGAGGATTCCGCCGGGACAACGAGGTCGGGCCCAGGAAGTTTCCGATGGATCGAATTCCCCGGCTTACGCGACGGAGCCGGCCGATCGAATCGCCGACGCGCGAGGACGGCGCGCTCGAGCGAGGAAAGGGAGGAATCTCCCCATGGTCGCGGAAGCAGAGGTTAGGCGCGGAAGCGTACACAAGCGGCGAATCGCGATGATTTCCACGCACGGATACGTCGCCGCGGAGCCGCCCCTGGGAGCCCCCGACACCGGCGGTCAGGTTGTCTACGTACTCGAGCTTTCGAAGCGTTTCGCGGAGTTCGGATTCGAAGTGGACATCTGGACTCGGCGGTTCGAGGATCAGCCCGAAATCGACGTCATCAACGAGCGGGCCCGGATCGTCCGGATGCCCTGCGGCGGCAAAGAATTCATTCGCAAGGAAATCCTGCACAAATCGCTTCTGGAGTGGGGATTTCACGCCAGCCGCTACATCCGGCGCAACAAACTGGCCTACGATTTCATCGACAGCCATTACTGGGACGCGGGCCTGGCGGGTCAGGGCCTGAGCGAGGCGCTCGACGTATCCCACATCCATACGCCGCATTCCATCGGAACCTGGAAGAAGGAACAGATGGAGGAAGATTTCCCCGGCGAGAAGGACGCCCTCGAGGCCAAGTACAACTTCTCGGAGAGGATTCAGTACGAGCGCCGGCTCTTCGGGGCTTGCGACGTGGTCGTGGCCACCACGCCCATTCAGGTGGACAAGATCCGATCGGGCTACGGCGTCGCCCGCGACAAGATCCGCATGATTCCTCCCGGCTACGACGATTGGCGCTTCTTCCCCGTCGGCGACGACTCGCGCCAGGCCGTGCGCGAGCGATTGGGATTCTCGGGACACGTCGTGCTGGCCGTGGCGCGCCTGGCGCGCAACAAGGGGTTCGATCTTCTCCTCCACGCTTTCAACATCGTGGCTCAACGCGACGAGACGGCCATGCTCGTGTTGGCCGTCGGACATGAAGAACGCTCGCCCAACGAGGAAACCATCTACCGCGAACTCGTCGAGATTCGAGACCAGTGCGGCCTGAAAGACCGAGTCCGCTTCGCGGGCTACATACCCAATGGAGAACTGGCCGATCATTACCGCGCCGCCGACGTGTTCGTTCTGTCGAGCCGCTACGAGCCGTTCGGGATGACGGCGATCGAGGCAATGGCTTGCGGCACGCCGACGGTGATCACCGAACACGGCGGGCTTTTCCGGGTCCTTCGCCACGGCGTCCACGCGCTTTTCGCCGACCCCTTCCATGCCGAAGATCTAGGAACCACGATCCTCAAGGCCTTGCGATACCGCTCGCTGCGACGACGTCTGAGAGAAGACGGGACCCGGATGGCCCGAAGCCGATTCACCTGGACCGGCATCGCCCAGCAGCTGCTCGGGGCCTTGGAGTCGCCCGATACGGCGGTGGGCGCTCTTGAACTCAGATCTTCGGACGATACGTAGAAGGAGGAATAGGGGCAGAAGGGAGAACGAAGGTGGTCCGGCTCTTCTCATCCGATCTCGACGGCACTCTCCTGGGCAAACCCGACGCGACGGTCGCTTTCAACAAAACGTGGGACAGTCTCGACAAGAGCCGGCGCCCCCTGTTGTGCTACAACTCGGGCCGCATGCTCGACGACGTGCTCAATCTCGTCAAGAACGCCGACCTCCCCGTGCCGGATTACATCATTTGCGGTGTGGGAACCATCGTCTACGACGTCTGCCGCAACGAAACGCTCAAGGAGTTTTCGAGCAGCCTCACCGTCGGGTGGGACCTCGCGAAAGTCGTGGCGGTGGTGTCGCGCCACCCGGAAATCGAGAAGCAGCCCGCCAAGTTTCAAAACGCCTTCAAGTCGAGCTGGTACTTCCCCAATGCCTCGGGCGATCGGATCGAGGGTCTTCGCGACGAGTTGGAGCGTGAAGGTCTCGAGGTCAACGTGGTCTACTCCAGCTCGCGCGATCTCGACGTTCTGCCCAAGTACGCCAACAAGGGGAATTCGCTCGAATGGCTCTTGAATCGGCTCGGCATTCCGGGAGGCGACGCGCTCACGGCGGGCGATACGGGCAACGACAGCTCTTCGTTTCACATCCAGGGCATCCAGGGGATCGTCGTCCAGAACGCCCAACCCGAGCTGCTGCAGGCCACCGTGACGTGCCCGACTTACGTGGCGCGGCTCCCCTTCGCCGACGGCGTTCTCGAAGGACTCCAGCACTATGGCGTGGTCGAGCGCATCGTTCCCGCCGGCCCCTCCGAAGTGTCGAGCCGCAAAATCGATCCGGAAATCGCCCGGCTCTTTAAGGCGCAGCTGCTCAAGAGCCTGACGCTGGAGCAAATCGATCTCATCCAGATCGCCTATCACCAAGCGATCGAGGTGCTTCGTCGCAACATCACGCCCCTGGGTTTCTCCGCGTGTGCTATCGAAGGAAACCGTTTCGGAGAGATCGACCAGAACTACCGGCGGGTGTGGGGCCGCGACGGGGCCATCGCCATCATGGGCGCCCTGTACCTGCGCGACGAAGAACTGCGCGCCTGCATGCGCAACACGCTGACGACGCTCCTCGGCCACATGTCCCCCATCGGACAGATCCCCTCGAACGTCGGGATCGAGGACGACACGCCCGACTACTCGGGGATCGGCGAGATCTCGTCGATCGACAGCGGCCTGTGGGTCATCATCGCCTTCTATCATTTCATTCAGGAAACCCGCGACCTCGACCTTTTGCGCGAATGGGCCGTGGCGCTGCAGAGAGCCATGGACTGGCTGAGCGCCCACGACAGCAACAACGACGCGTTGCTCGAAATCCCCGAAGCGGGCGATTGGATGGACCTGTTCGGCCGCAGCTACAACGTGCTCTACGACGAGGTGCTCTGGTACTACGCCAACCTGAGCTTCGGCCGGATGGCCGAGTTCCTCGGCGACTACGCCAAGGCGAACGACTACCTGAGATGGGCCCAGACGATCAAGGAACGGATACTCGCCAAGTTCTGGCCAAGCCTCGGCGACCGCGTCCTGCCTCACTCGTTCAGCGACCAGCAATTCTCCCTCGGCAACACCTCCTATCTCCTGGGGGAGATCACGCCTTTCGGTTTCGACTGGCGGTGCGACGTGTTCGGCAATATCCTCGCCGCTCTTTTCAACGTCCTGGACATCGAGCGAGCCAAGATCGCCTTTCGCTTCATGTGGGGGGTCGGGGTCAACGAACCCTGGCCCGTCGTGAATCTCTATCCGCCCGTCAACGCGGGCGATCCCGACTGGCGGTCGTATTACACCGTCAATCTTCTCAATCTCCCGCATCACTATCACAACGGCGGCGTTTGGCCGTTTATCGGCGCGCAATGGGTGCGGTTCATCAATCGCCTGGGCCTGCCCGACATCGCTCGCCAGGAACTCTATCGACTCGCCCAACTGAACCGGACCGGAATCTCGGCCGAGTGGGAATTCAACGAATGGCACCACGGCAGAACGGGCAAACCGATGGGCAAGGCGTATCAAGCATGGTCCGCCGCGACGTTCATCCAAGCCTGCCACGACGTGCGTCTCGACCCCGAGAGCCTGGGCGACTCCAACCCCTGATCCGCCTGCATCCGCGCGTTTCTTCTCGCTTCTTGTCGCTCAACGGCGTTCGGCGCCGGACACGGGACTGTCGATGGGAAACGCGCCGAGAGCCAGGATCCGCATCGGACAAGCCTCGCACCGGGCAAATCCGCTCCGAACAGAAGACATCTCTCGAAGACCAGGGACCAGAGGGAACGCCTCTCGATCCACGCCATGCCTTTTCCCAAAGACTCCATCGCTCCGGCGTCGAGGACAAGGGAATTCTCGCACCAGGTCAGCGCCTACAACCTTCTCGCCGGCGCAAGAAACGTGACCGCCCGTCTCGACACAACAACGCCGAACGTTCGGGCGAGAAGCCCCCCGACAGGTCTGGGTCCAGACCGGAATTCCGAATTCACCGCGACATGCACTCGATCAGGCCGCCGACTTCGCTCGCGAGGGCGGCGAGAAGCCGCCGCGCGTGGCGGATCGATTCGTCGGTCGAGATCCCCTCGCCGCAGATCGAGAACAGGGCGTCGAAGTCGCCGCTGCGAAGAAGACGTCCGTTGCCTTCGCCCAGAGCGCCCGCGACGCCGACCACGCGCGCCCCGCTCCGGCGCGCGAGCCGCGCGACCTCGACGGGGGCTTTGCCGCAGGCGGTTTGAGCGTCGATGCATCCTTCGCCCGTCACGACCCAGTCGGCCCCCGCGAGACGCGTCTCGAGATTGACCGCCTGACACACGACCTGCGCCCCGGACCGGATCTCGGCCCCGCAGAAGGCAACCAGCCCGGCGGCGAGTCCGCCCGCCGCGCCGCCGCCCTCGAGACGGTCCATTCGCACCCCTAGGTCGCGCCGCACCGCGCGGGCCAGGTTGACCAGGCCGTTCTCGAGCCGTTCGACCCCGCGCGGGGTCGCGCCCTTCTGAGGAGCGAAGACCCGCGCCGCGCCGCGCGGCCCGAGGAGCGGGTTTGTCACGTCGCTCGCGACGACGATCTCGAGAGGCGCGTCGAGCGATCGGCGCCACGCCTCGTACCTAGCCGGGTCGATCGACACGATCCGTTCCAGGTTGCCTCCGCACGGGGCGAGTTCGCGTCCGCGCCGGTCGAGAAAACGATATCCGAGCGCGTGGGCCAGACCCATGCCGCCGTCGACGGTCGCGCTGCCTCCCACGCCCACGATGAACCGCCCGAGGCCGCGCCGCGCCGCGCGCGCAATGAGCTGTCCGGTTCCGCGTGTCGAGGTGCGCACCGGGTTGCGTTCGCGCGGAGCGAGAAGCGCGAGCCCCGAGGCGCGCGCCATCTCGATCGCGCACCGCGCGTCGCGCTCGCCCGTCACTCCATAGGGCGCGGACACGGGCCGTCCGAGCGGATCGTCCACCCGCGCGCGGTGGATTCGTCCGCCCGTCGCGCGGACGAGCGTTTCGAGCGTCCCGTCGCCGCCGTCGGCCACGGGCACGAGGACGATCTCGGCCCGCGCGCCCAGGACGCGGCGCAGACCTCGCTCGATAGCGCGCGCCGCTTCGTGGGCCGAGAGCGATTCCTTGAACGCGTTGGGCGCGACAACGATCTTGACGAGAGACTGGACGGAACGTTTCACGAGGAAGTCCTCCGGCGAGGGACGGAATGCCGCGAGAAAGAATGTAGCGCAAACCACCCGGATCGCAAAGGGAAGAAAGCCGGATTTCGGTGGCGTCGAGAAGGGCGAGGAGGGCAGAATAGGCCGGATCGAGGTCTCGCCACTCGGCAGCATGGAAGGCTCTCAAACGTGCGACGGAAGCCACAGGGTCGTCTCTTCATCGCAGGGCCGCGCGATGTCCGACACGACCGCCTCACGGCGAGTGCCCTCGCGTTCGTTCTTCTTCTCGTGTTCGGCCCCTCCTCGGCCCTGGGCAACGGGACCTCTCCGCCCGCCGTCTTTGCCGAAAGCGATCTGATCCAGGTTCCGCTGGTCTCCGGCGAGACGGGGACATGGATCCTGGTCGACGACCGCGCCCAGGAGATCCGGCGAGGCCGGATCGAGACGGGCGTGCGTTCGCTCCTGTTCTCGAGTCTTCCGCCCGGCGGCTACTTCGTTCTCTGGGGCGAATCCACCGAAGCGGTCCGGCTCGACGCACCCGCCTCGGCGAATCGTCTCGGTTTCGTGGTGCGTCCGGGAGCGGGCCCGTTGCCCGAGGATCATTTCTTCGCCGTCAATCAGCCCGGCCTGATCGAGGAGGCGAAGGCCGGACGGGCCGGTGGCGATTCCGACTGCGCCTTCGCGTTCGCGGCCATGAAATCGCTCGGCATCCGACGGTTTCGGACGCCGTTCCTTCCCGATCCGCCTCGGAACTCGGGCGACGACTACGATTGGCGCGCTCTCGACCGACTCGAACGCGACGCGTCGGAGGCGGGCGTCCGGTTCATCGCCGTTCTCGACGTTGAACCCCGACTCGTTCTCGCGCTGCCGGAGGCGCAGAAGCGGGTCCCGACGGACAAGACGGCGCGGGCGCGAGCGCTTCTGCGGCGCTACGGATTCAAACTCGACGAGTTCTCGCTGTGCGACGAACTGACGCCGGATCTCTATGCGCGACGGCTCGGAGACGGACTGGGGCGCAGTCAAGCGGGCGAACTCCTCGAAGGGATCGCCTCGGTCGGGGCCGCGCTCAAGGTGCGTTCGCCTCAATGCGTCGTGTCGTTGGGGTGTCTCGTCGTCCCCGCCGCGGCCGACGCCGCGACAAAGAACTTCCTCGACGCCTCGGCGGGCGCGTGCGACGTCCTCGACTATCGCGCCGACGGGACGTTCGCCGATTTCGTCCGGACAACCGAGGCGCTCGACCGCCTGGTCGAGCGGACCGGATGGATGGCGAAGTACCGCGCCGTGGGTTGCGCGGGAATCGCGGTGGGCCAGAGCGAGAGTATCGCGGCGCAGCGCGTCCAGGCCTCGGAGACGATCCGGAAACTCGTCTGGGCGCGAAGCCTCGGATACCGCTACTTCGCGGCCGCGCGATTGACCGACGCGCGTTTCTCGAGCGAGCGGGGAGGGCTCGGCGCGGAGAAAGGGACGGCGTTCTTCGACGCGAATCGTTCGCCGCGCCTCGTCGCGGGTGCTTGGGCGCACGCCGTGGTTCGCCTCGGCGGGACGGCTCCCGTCGCGCGGCTCCGGTTCCACGGAGACCGGATCGAGATTCACGCCTTCGAGCGGGAAGGCGAGACCATCCTGGTTGTGTGGGCGCCGGAGACAATGGACCGACGCGCCGAGAGCGCGGAACCCGCGCGGGCGGACCGGCGCGGCGTGGTGAGTCTCCTCTGGCCCGAGGAGATCGGGGGCGAGGTCTACGATCCGATGGGACGGCGCGCCGGCGCCGACCGCCTGCGCAAGAAGACGGGACGCGAACGCTACTTCCTCGCCGACTCCGAGCCCGCCTACCTCGTCCTCGCCACGCCGAGCGAGACTGTTTCCTGGTAGGCGGATCAGTGGCCAAGGTTCTTTTCGGCCACGGATTCGCGCTACCGGTGCGTATCCACGGTTTGATCCGCGCCGGTCCCGATGTTGTTCGCTTCGTCGAACTCTTCGATGTGGTTCGTCGAGTCGGCCGTGGCGGTGAACGTGTATTGCGCCCAGTCGTAGTTGCCGAACCGGTAGTTGAACTGCACCTCGGTCGTTCCCGTCGAGGCGCCGCCCTTGCGCGGCGGGATCGACGCGACGCGTTTGACGCCGACCTTGACGGTTTCGTCCTTGCGCTCCGAGGGGACCTGGACGCGGACGTCGAGCTGGAGGAGGAACACGCCGGTCTCGAACTGACCGATGTTCTGAGGAACCACGGTCACGTTGCAGGTTTGCCCGGGCGCCCAGGCGCCCGCCCCGCCGGAGAACCGGATCTCCTTGACGACGATGTCGGGCAAGGCCGGTTGGTCGGTCCGGGGTTGAGGCGGCAGTTCCTGGGGTTTGGCCGACGCTTTCATGGTGGCGGGTGTCGGTTGGGGAGTGGGTTTCTCTCGCCGCGCGCGGCGCGATTGAGCCCAGACGAGAGCCGAGAGCGACAGAAACAGAACCGTTATCCAGAGAATCGTGTGTCTTCTCATCACTGCTGTCCAAATTAGCCGCCGGGCGGGAGGCCCGGGTTCCTGGTTCTTAGAATACTCTGGCGTTTCGGGTTGTCCAAGGGCT
>JAFGFN010000099.1 GCA_016931035.1 Candidatus Sumerlaeota bacterium | reverse complement strand
ATGTTCGCAATCCGGCGGATTGCGCCACGTAGCGCAGCCCGCCGGGTTGCGTCTCACTCATTCCGGTGCTGAATCAAGATGCGCCCGAGATGAGTTTGCGGCTTCAGATCCTGATGGATCGCCGCGCCAAGATCGTCCAGACGCTCTCCAACATCCTGAAGAAGATTTCGCAGACGAGCGACAACATCGTTCAGAACATGAAGTGAGGCCGACGCGATGAACGACCGAATCCGATCCCTCATCGAGGGCCTGCGCCTCGAGCCCCATCCCGAAGGGGGATACTATCGCGAGGTGTTCCGGTCGTCGCACCCGGTCCAGCCCGACGACGAGCGGCCTAGCCGAAGAGCGCTCACGGCGATCTATTTCCTGCTCGCGGCGGGACAACACAGCCGTTGGCACCGCGTCGCGTCGGACGAAGTCTGGAGTCGTCTCGAAGGCGATCCGATCGAACTCGTCTGTTTCGAGCCCGAACGCGACCGCGAACGCGACCGCATGACCCGTGTGCGGCTCGGGCCCTATGGCGCGGACACGCAACCGATCCACGTCGTCCCGGCCGGGGTGTGGCAGGCGGCCCGGCTGTTGGGGGAATACGCCCTGGTCAGCTGCGGCGTCGCGCCGGGTTTCGAGTTCGCCGACTTCCGCCTGGCCGCCGACGACCCGGCGGCGGCGCAGGCCATTCGGGCGCAAGGCCGCGACATCGCCGATCTTCTTTGATCGGGGGGGAGGGGCGAAACGGCCTAGTGTCGTGTCCCAGGAGTTCTTTGCATAATTCCCAGCCCGCGCAGCGGGCTATGAATCGTGCAAGAATCTCCCACGACGGCACACTAGCGCCCCCGTCCCAGCCGCCGCCAGGCGAGGGCGCCCTGCACGACGACGGTCAGGAGGTACACCGCGGCCCCGAGGACCAGGAAGGCCTTGGGTGTGGGGTGGCCGAGCCAGATCCCGCCCCAGTAGATGGCCAACCCGCCGAGAGCGGGGCCGAACATGCCTCCGGCGGCGAGGACCGCCTCGTGGTCGCCGCAGTGGTCGCCCTTGGCCTCGAGCTGTTCCAGGCCGTAGTAGATGCTCGAGAAGTACGTGACCGCAATCGGCCCGCCGAGAAGAAACGCGAGAACGAGAAGCGCTTCGTAGCGGTCGCACGCCACAAAACCGAGCAGGAGTCCCACTCCGATCAGTTCCGCGCCGAGGAGATATCGCAACCGATAGTGCCATCCGCGCCAATGCATCAGCATCAGGTTGAAGATCACCATCCCCGCGACGACCGACGCCTGAAGCAGTCCGTATTGCCAACCGGCGATCCCGATCGTGTTGGTGTACTCGGGCAGGAGCGAGCGATACGAGATGAGCATGAGGAACGATGCCATGTTGCCGAGGAGGCCGAGCCGGACAAAGAGCGCCTGCCTGTCGGGCGAGGCGTGCGCCGCCTTCGGTTCTTCTCTCTCGCGGCCCCAGGGAACGATTTCGAGCGCGCGCGGGAGTGCGAGAAGCATCGCCAAGACGGCGGCGATCAGAACGAGGGCCAGAACGATCGACGGGCTGAACCCGAGCTCGTGCCGCGACCGGAGCCAATAGAACCACCCGCCCAGGGCGGAGCCGAGCATCATGGCCGACATCCACGTGACGTTGAAATGCCCGGTCGCGCGTTGGATTTGAGACGGCTTCTGGTCGTCGCCCATCGACGCTTCGACGCCCGGCCAGAACATGCCGAGCGCAAACCAGTGGAGGATCAAGGGGGCGAAGAGGAAGTAGGGCCGGTGCGATTCGAGAGCGTAACCGATTCCGGTCACGGCGACTGCGGTCAGGGCGAGGGACCCGACCATCACCCCCCGCCGTCCGTAGCGGTCCGACAGCCGTCCGCCGATCATGGCCGCCGCGATGTAGAACACCATCGGAAGGGAGCCGTACAGACCCAGCATCGTGGCCGAGACGCCCATCTGTTCCTTGGCGCAAACGGGCACGACGACGGCGACCATGCCCACCCAGAAGTTCGTCAGGAATGTCGCGGTGAGAATGAACTGCGGCCTGCGGAATGCCATCGAACTCAGCCGCTCGTCTCTTTGCGAATGTGTTTGGCGGCGCGGACGGCGTTGCCTTTGCCGAGGTACTCGAGTTCATCGAAGTGAAAGCGGCTGAGGAAAACCCCGCGCCCGTGGGGCTTGAGAACGCGGATGTCTTCGAGAGGGTCGGCGATCTTGCGCCAGTCGAACCCTTCCCCCTCGTCGCGGATGATCCACTCGCACATGTCGCGATCGGCGCTGAACTCGATCGTCACGCGTCGGTTGGCGCGGACGGGATCGCTCAGGCGATCCTGATAGAGGGAATCGAGACTGCACTCTCCTTCGCGCAACGCGGCGGATTTCTCCTCGTACGTAATGCCGAGATTGCCGTGTTCGACGGCGTTCATGATGAGCTCGACGAGTCCGAGCCGGATCCCCTGGCGCTCGTCGGCGCTGAAGACGCCGCTCGTCTCCGCGACCAGATAGTTGACGATCTTGACCGTCATCTCGCGGCGATTGTCGATCTTCATCGACAGCCGGCGCCGCTCGACCATGGATCGAATCTCCAGATCGAGCTCGCGGTCGACCGCGAGCGCCCCGAATCGACGCAGCAGCTGGAGAACGCTGTCCATGCCGATCGGTTTGGACAGATAGTCGTTGGCGTGGAGCCGAAGCGCCTCGACGGCGATCGCCTCGCTGCCGAAACCCGTGATCATGACCACGAAACACTCGCTCGAACGCTCGCGGATCGCGCGCAACATGGCGAGCCCGTCCATCCCGGGCATTCGGATGTCGCTGAGGACGAGATCGGGCCTCTCCTCCTCGAACAGAAGAACGCCTTCCTCGCCGTTGTTCGCCGTGAATACCTCGTGCTTCTCACGCGTAATCGCCCTGCGCAGAAAGTCGCGAACCCCGGGGTCGTCGTCTACGATCAAAATCCGCATCGGCGCCAGTCTCCGATACCAAACGGTCGAGTCGAAGGATTCTTGCGAAGGGCGGGGCGAGGGCCACCAGGCCGACGGTGCGGGACGGCTTCCCCCGGCGGGGCGCTCCTCCTCGGCGGTCGGGGCGGCCGTGCGCGAAGATCCCCCCCCTCCACCCTTCGAGCTCCCTCGATTCTCCAAATCGGACACGGTTTGTAAAGACATAAGAGAAGAAATGCCCGCGGAGGGGTACGTCCCCGGATTCTGAGACTCTCCCCCCGTCCATCGCGTGTCTTTTGCCGAATTCGGATCGAAATCGCTATCGGGATCGGGATCGCTATCGAAAGGACGGAAAGAATCGATCCCGATTTCGATCCCGATGGCGATTTCGATGGATAACGTTCGCGCACCGAAGGTAGTGCCTGGCCGGACTCCTCTCCGCATCGCCGTGCCAAGCGGGGCAACCCTGGGCTGGAGGCCGGCAGGCCTTCGGCCTGCTTGGCCCCGTTGGGGCCGACGGAGACGGGCCGGCGCGTTGTCTTGGACAATTCCTTCGAGACGCGCTATGGTGGTGAGGCATTATGCAATCCGCCGCGCCGGAGGCCCGGACGGGACCCGCCGCAAGCGCCGCATCCAAGGAACCAGACCATGACGCTTTCCAGACAGAACCTCCCTCTCGGGATTATTCACTTCATGCTTTTCCCCGAAACGATGCGCGGCCAAGGGCCCGTCGTCGAAACTCTGAAATCGCTCGTCGAAGACCCGGACTTCCGCTTTCTCGAGGTGACGCATATCGAGGACTCCGGCGCGCGGGCCGAAGCCGCCGCGATGCTGCGCGAATCGGGCAAGGGTTACGCCTACGGCGCTCAACCCTGCCTCCTTTCGCGCAAACAGGACCTGAATCATCCCGACGCCGCGACCCGCATGGAAGCCGTGGACACCGTCAAACGCGCCGTGGACGAGGCGGCCGAAATCGGAGCCGGAGTCCTCGCCTTCCTCAGCGGCAAGGATCCGGGACCCGCCGATCGGCCCGCGGCGCGGGGGCGACTGAGAGAAAGCGTCCTCTCCATCTGCGCCCATACCCGCTCGGCCGATCCCGAGATGCGGGTGATCCTCGAAACGTTCGACCGCGTCCCCTTCGGCAAGAATGCCCTCATCGGCCCGACTCGCGAGGCCGTGGAATTCGCCGAACTCGTTCGCGAGGAGTTTCCGGATTTCAGCATCATGCTCGACTTGAGCCACCTGCCGCTCCTGAGCGAATCGCCGCTTCCCGCGCTCGAGGCGGCCAGGGACGTTCTCGGCCACGCCCACGTCGGGAACTGCGTGATGCGGTGGGCCGACCACCCCGCCTACGGCGACGAGCATCCGATGTTCGGGATCGCCGAAGGAGAAAACGGCGCGGGGGAACTGGCCGAGTATCTCGACGCTCTGGCCCGGATCGGGTATCTGAACGCAGTGGCGCCTCGCCCAGTGAGTTTCGAGGTCAAGCCGATGCCCGGGCAAAAGGCGGCCGAGGTCCTCGCCAACGCCAAGCAAACGCTCGACGAGGCTTGGCGCATCCTCGGCTGGCCCGAGTAAACTGCGGGATGCGGATTGTGGATTGCGGATTTCGCAAAGAGAGAAACCGTTGCCGCGTGGGGGCTCTGCCCCCGCACCCCCGCCAGGGAGCGCGTTCCCTGGACCCTGACAATGCAGCCGGCCATTGCCGGCCGAGGGGTCCGGGGGCGAGGAGCCCCCGGCTTCCTCCAAAACCGCCCAAGGAGTCACACTGCGCATGTCGGCCAACGTCTACGTCACCCGTCTCATCCCTCAGTCCGGACTCGATCTTCTGACCGGTGCAGGCCTCAACGTCGAGGTTAACCCCGACGATCGCGTTCTGACGCGCGGGGAACTCCTTGCCGCCGTCCGTGGGCGGGACGGCGTGCTTTGTCTCCTCACCGACACGATCGACGACGCGGTGATGGAGGCGGCGGGTCCGCAGTGCAAGGGGTTCGCCAACTATGCCGTCGGTTACAACAACATCGACGTCGCCGCCGCCACCCGCCGCGGCCTGCCCGTCAGCAACACGCCCGGCGTATTAACCGACACGACGGCCGAGCTGGCCTGGGCGCTGCTCTTCGCCGCCGCGCGGCGCATCGTCGAAAGCGATTACTTTTTGCGCGACGGCCATTGGGAAGCGTGGGGGCCGATGCAGTTTCTCGGCTCGGACCTCAAGGGCGCGACTCTCGGCATCGTCGGCGCGGGCCGTATCGGCCAGGCGATGGCGCTCAAGTCGGTCGGATTCGAAATGAACGTGCTCTACACCGACGCCGTCGCGCGACCCGAGTTCGAGAAGGCGCTCGGCGCGCGCCGTGTCGATCTCGACGCGCTGTTGCGCGAGTCGGACTACATCAGTCTTCACGTCGCGCTCTCGCCCGAGACCACGCATCTGATCGGCGCGCGCGAACTCGCGCTGATGAAAGAGACCGCGATCCTGATCAACACCTCGCGCGGACCCGTCATCGACGAGGCGGCGCTGGTCGAGGCGTTGTGCGCGCGCACGATCGGCGGCGCGGCGCTCGACGTCTACGAGCGCGAGCCTATCCTTGCCGGGGGACTCACGGACATGCCCAACGCCGTCCTCGTGCCGCATATCGGCTCGGCGACGCGTCGCACGCGCGGCGCGATGGCCGAGATGGCGGCGCGCAACCTGCTCGCCATGCTGCGCGGCGAACGCGCCCCGAACTGCGTCAATCCGGAGGTGTACGGCTGAGAATCTCGCTCCCACGCCAAGCCCTCTTCTTTCATCCTTACATCCCTCCTCCTTCATCCTTTGCCGTCCGCCTTCGTCAACACCGCCACACCATATGGCCTGAGGGATAGAGTGCCCTGAACGTCGCGGTCGGTCAGATGGTCGCGCGCCGCCCAGGGGAGCGTCACTTGTTTCTCTTCCCGTTCGTGGTTGATGACGATGAAGATCTCGCGTCCGTCCGTCGCCGTCCGTTTGCGCGCCTCGATCCCGTCGGGTGTGGCCGGGACCGGCTCGACACCCGCGTCAGCTACGATGTGGTCGATGAGGATCTGCTGCGCGGCGGCGTCGAGGCAAGCGCCGACGTAATACACCCGTCCCTTGCCGTACGGATGCACCGTGATCGCGGGCTGGTCGTCGAGCCATCCGTTGCACGCGCCGAACCGCACCAGGATCTCCGTCTGGCCCGTGTCGAGGACTCTCAGGCGTTCGGCCCACGTCGTCGAAGTCCCCTTGAGCCACGGACCCGCCACCGGCACCGGATTGCGCAGCGCGTAGCACTCCTCGACCTCGACGCCCGCCGCCTCGGTCAAGCCGCCCGGCTGACGCGCCGGAAGCAGCGCGTTGTAGTCGTCCTTCATCCCCGTGCGGACGGTCAGCACCAGATGTCCGCCCCCCTTCACGAATCCGGCCAGCCGCGCCGCGCGTTCCTCGCTCAATAAGACGAGCGCGGGAGCGACAACGAGCGCATAGCCGTCGACGGGCGCTTCGGCCGAGACGATATCGACTCCGACGTTGCGCGCGGCGACGGGGCGGTAGTACCCCAACAGGTGCCAGATATAGTCGAACTCCTTGTGATGCTTCTGACCTCGAATCGACCAGCAGCTGTCGTAGGAATGGAGTAGTGCGGTGTCGCAGTGGATCGTCGAGCCCGCCAACAGGTCGCGCACCTTCGCGAAATCGTCCCCCAGCTCTTTTGCCTCGTCGTAGAACGGACGCGGTCGGCCCGACTGATCGACCAGCGTGCCGTGATACTGTTCCTGCCCGCCGAGGGCCGAACGCCACTGCCAGTAGGCGATCGCGTCGGCGCCGTGGGCGACGGCGTGCCACGCCATGACGCGCGCCTCGCCCCGGTTGAGCGCGTTGTTGACGTCGCGCCAGTTGACGCTCCCCGGCTGGGTCTCCATGATCCAGAAGTTCCTCTGTTTGAAACCGCGCACCAGGTCGTGCGCCGCGCCGTCGTTCAGATAGTCGTGGTGACCCGACCCGACGTACCAGTCCCAACTGGCCAGATCGAGGTCTTCCGACATGGCGTAGTGATCGTAGCCGTCGAACCACTTCATGAAGTTGTGCGTGATCCACACCCCCGGCCGCAGCTTCGGGCGAAGCAGGTCGATCTGGAGTTTCTGGAACGCGCGATAGCTCGCCGTCACGAATCGTTTGAACTCGAGCATGAGGCCCGGGTTGTGGCCGCCGATCGGGATCGGAATCTGCTTCCAGTCCGAATACGTCTGACTCCAGTATGCCGTCGACCAGTGGGCGTTGAGATCGTCGAGCGTGCCGAACTTGCGTTTCAGAAAACGCTGGAACTCGGCGCGGCATCGATCGCAGTAGCAGACGCGGTTGAACTCGTTGTCGATCTGCCATCCGACGACGTCGGGGTTGGGTCCGAACCGTTCGGCCATCGCGCCGACGATGCGGCGCGTCGCGGCGTGCAGTTCGGGCGAATGGACGCAGTAGTGGCACCGGTTGCCGAACTGCACGGGCCGTCCTTTGTCGTCGACGGCGAGCACCTCGGGGGTCGACAGCCACGCGGGCGGCGCGGCCGTCGGCGTCCCCAGCACGGCGACGAGACCCGCCTTCGCCGCCAGATCGACGGCGCGGTCGAGCCAGTCCAGGCGCACCGCGCCCGGCTCGGGTTCCATGGTGGACCAGGCGAACTCGCCCATGCGGACGACCGTCATATGGGCTTCGCGCATCAGGCGCAGGTCTTCGGGCCATCGCGCCTCGGGCCAATGCTCGGGATAGTAGGCCGCGCCGAGATGAAGTCGGGTCGATTCGTTCATGGCGTGTCCGTCGCTTTCTGTTTCGTTGTCTCCCAAGGGGAAGACGGAGCGCATCTCGCGTTCCGCGGCCATTCTTCCTGGGGTTTCTGATTCTCAGCCGCGGATGAGCACAAATGACGTCTTCTTCGTTCAGAGTCCAGTCTTCAGCCTGCTTTTTCCGCTCGAGTATTTAGCCGCGGATGAACGCCGATAAACGCAGATACCTTCCGGGGTCGCGTCGCCTTCGACGTTCAGCTCTTCCTCACGCATTCCCACCGCTCGCCCCGTTCGACGCTCACCCAGAGCGGCAGGCTCATGAAGCCGTGGGTCTCGCGGCGCCACGCGCCGCCGCGGGCGGTTTCGCCTGTGAGGAGGTTGCGCCACTCTCCCTCGGGAAGGTAGTACGAGACTCCGCCGCTCTTCTCGAAGACGGGCGCGACGAGCAGCGCGGGGCCGAGCATGTATTGCAAGTCGAGATAGCGGCACGCGGGATCGTCGGGGAATTCGAGCGCCATGGCTCGCATCATCGGCCAGCCGTGGGCCGTCGCTTCGTGGGCGACGTCGAGCAAGTACGGCGCCAGGCGTGTCTTGAGCTCGACGAAGAATCGCAACACGTCGACCGCCCGCGGGGTTTCGGCGGCATCGTCGTCGAACAGCCACGGCATCCGCACGCTGTCGTTGCCGTGGAGGCGGCTGTGGGACGAGAGGAGGCCGAAGGCCACCCACCGCTTGTAGAGGTCGGGGGTGGCGGTGCCGATGAAGCCGCCGATGTCGTGGCTCCAGAAACCGAACCCGCTGAGGCCGAACGAGAGTCCGCCGCGCAGCGTCTCGGCCATCGAGGCGTAGGTGGACGAGTTGTCGCCTCCCCAATGGACGGGGAACTTCTGCGAGCCGCAGGTGGCCGAGCGGGCGAACACGACGGCCTCGCCCTCGCCCTTCCCGCGACGCAATAAGTCGAATACCGTCCTATTATACAGATAGGTGTAGTAGTTGTGCATCCGCTCGGGATCGGACCCGTCGTGATAGCGCACACCGGTCGGGATCTTCTCGCCGAAATCGGTTTTGAACGCATCGACGCCCATATCCACCAGCGTCTTGAGTTGGGCGGCGTACCATTCGCGCGCGGCGGGGTTGGTGAAATCGACGAACGCCATGCCGGGCTGCCATTCGTCTTCCTGATGCACGCTGCCGTCGGGGTCGAGAACGAGATAGCCGTTCTTCGCTCCTTCGGCGAAGAGGGGCGACGCTTCGGCGATGTAAGGGTTGATCCAGACGCAAATCTGGATCCCTTTCGCCTTGATGCGGGCGAGCATTCCGGCGGGATCGGGGAAGTGGCGTTCGTCCCACAAGAAGCTGCACCAGGTGAGTTCGCGCATCCAGAAGCAGTCGAAGTGGAACACCGAAACGGGGATGCCGAGCGATTCCATCCGTTCGATGTTGGCGAGGATCGACGCCTCGTCGTAGTTCGTGGTGAAGGAGGTCGAGAGCCACAGACCGAACGACCAAGCGGGAGGCGGCGCGGGCCGGCCGCTGAGTGCCGTGTAGCGGTCGAGGACGTCCTTCATCGTCGGGCCGCCGAACACGTAGTAGTCGAGACCGTGGCCCGCGACGCTGAACTGGACGCGGCTGGTGTGGTGCGAGGCGACTTCGAACGAGACGCGTTCCGGATGATTGACGAGGACGCCGCAGCCCCGGCTGGTCATATAGAAAGGGACGTTCTTGTAGGCGAGCTCGGTGTCGGTGCCCGAATCTTCGTTCCACGAGTCGACCGACTGGCCGTTCTTGACCAGGGGACCGAATCGTTCGCCCAGGCCGTAGACGGTCTCGCCCGGCTGGAGCGAGAGTTGCTCGCGGAGATAGGTTTCGCCGTCACGCGTGAAGAGACCGACGGCGCGCGGCTCGCTCGCGGTGAGGAGTTCGCCGCCGCGGCGCCGGAACGCGTACCGCCATTCGCCCCGGACCGGGACGACGAGCGAGAGGTCGCCCGCGTCGAGCCACGCTTCGGTTTCGTCGCGTCCGGTCGAGGCGTCGCGGTTGACGAGCGAGTAGTCGAGGTCGAAGGCGGGCTTGGCCTCGAGGCGTCCCTGGAAGTGGGCGAGTTGGACGCGGACCGCACCCGGCATCGGCGACGAGAAACGCGCCGTGATCGTCGTCCCGCCGATATAGTCGCCGCGGCCGCGCGCCGAGCGGCTATAGCCCGTGACGACGAGTGCGTCCGGCTCCATTCTCACGTCCACGATGCTGACCGGATAGACCGCCTGCGTCCCCGGCAGCAGCGCCCAGTGTCCCCAGTTGAATTTCATCGCGATCGTCTCCTGTTGCGTGTGTTATCTGCAAAGGCAGCTCGTTTTGGAGTGCGCGGACATGTCCGCGCTTTCAAAGCGGCGACATGTCGCCGCACTCCAAATCCTCGGTCCTCGCGCCGACCGGCCCCCACCTAGAATCGAATCCTCTTGCGTATGAGCTGCTCGTACACCTCGATCTGTCTCTGGAAGACGGCCTCCTCGGTGAACTCGACCAGGGCGCGGCGGCGCGCGGCGGCGCCCATCTCCCGCGCTCGGGCCGGGTCGGACAGAAGGCGTCCGCACCGATCGGCGAGCGGCGCGGCGTCGCCTACCGGGACGACATAGCCGCTCTCGCCGTCCAGAACTTCTTCGCGACACCCGCGAATGTCGGTCACGACGCAGGGAAGCCCCATCGTCATCGCCTCGATCACCGAACGCGGCATCCCCTCGCGGTACGAGGGGAGCGTGAACACGTCCATCGCGTGGAGGAGTTCGGGAACGTCGGGACGCTGACCCGCGAAGACGATCGCGTCGCGGATTCCGAGCGCGTCGATCGTGCGTTGGAAGTTTTCGGAATGATCGTCGTGGTCGCTGGTAAGCGCGTCGCCCACCACGAGAAGCCGCAACCCCGGAATCCGCGCGCGGAGATCGCGCATCGCCTCGAACAGCTCGTAGTACCCCTTCTCGCGCACGAGCCGACCGATGATGCCGAGGACGGGCGCCGCGGGGTCGATCCCGAGCGAACGCCGCATCTCCGCGCGGTCGGCCTCCGTGAAGCGCGCGGGGTCGAACCGCGCGGGATCGACGCCGTTGCCGATCGTGCGGACGCGTCCCTCGCGGGCGATGCCGAGGCGCAGCGCCGTTTCGCGGTCCTCGTCGCTCTGGGTGAACAGATAGTGGGTGAAGAGTGCGCCGAAACGTTCGAGCCCGACGTGGAACGCGCGTTTGTGCGCGGGCATTCGATCGTGAAAGTAGAAGCCGTGGGCCGTATAGATGCGGATCGGCACCCCGCGCCGCGCGGCGGCGACGCGGCCGATGAGGGCGGCGATCGGGGTGTGGACGTGGACGATGTCGAACTTCTCTTCGCGGAGCCAGGCGCCGAGGCGCAGATAGCTCCGCGCGTGAGAGGCGAGGTTGGCGGATCGCGCGATCGGCAAATCGACGCATCGCAGCCCGCGTTCGCGCAGCGGCGCCATGAACTCGCTTTCGCTGCACGCGGCGGTCACGTCGTAGCCGCGCTCCTTGAGAAAGAAGCAAAACGGCGCGAGGAATTTCGCGAGGGTGAAATCCACCGCGCAGAGTTGGAGAACCTTGAGGGCCATTGGCGGGTCGCCCGGAATCCCCTTTCTGTCCGAACACTCCAGACTACTGTTAGCCTTGGTTCGATCGTTTTCCCAGCAAAAAGTGGCGGCGGCGCGGGCGGCGGCGACCTCGTTATCCTTTACTTCAACCGCCCGACACGGTATAAGGGCCGTGCCAATCGACGTACTGTAGGGGGGCCGACATGTTTCGCCGTTTATTCGTCGCGACTACAACCTATCTCAAGAATCCCGGTCGGGCGCTGTCACGATTCTTGCGGAGCAAGAATCCGCGCCAGCGCGATATGAAGCAGGCCCCACAAACCCAGGGCGTCGCTCGCTGCGCTCGCTTGCCCTGGGCTAGGATATGCCGCGCTTTCAGCGCTCAAGAGGTTCTTGAGATAGGTTGTGGTCTGTATCTCATCCTCGCGCTTTGCGCGCCGGTTGCCTTGGGAGCGGACCAAACCGTCGTGCGAATACCCGAGGATTTCCCGACCGTCCTGACGGCGGTCGCCGCGCTTCATCCGGCGGGCGGGATCGTCCAGATCGGCCCCGGCATTTATCCGACGCCCACGCACACCGCATACATTACTCCCGGTCTCTATCCCACGCCTTGGGACTCTGGCGCGACCCTGACCTTCGAGGGGCGGGGCGTGGTGCTTTATCGCGCCTTGATCTCGGTCGCCGCCATGCCCGGCATGGAACACGCGACGTTCAACGGGATCGACTTCGAGAACGTCCTGCCCCGGGGCACCGCGACCGGCCTGCCCCTCACCGTCGAGTTCAACGATTGCGCGTTCCGCCAGAGCGGCATGTATCCGATCACGATGGACCACGTCGGGAACATCATCCTACGGCGTTGCGACATCCAGGTGACCATCAATACTCTTTCCAGCAATCCGATTGTTTTCGACATGAGCAACGGCTTTTCCTGCCTCAGGGTAGAGGATTGCTCGATTCGGCTGATCGACCACACGGGCTATTCGAACGAGCCGGAGGTCGCCGAGCTCCACGGCGAGGATCTGGGCAACGGCCCGGCGCGCGTCATCTTCCGCCGCAACCGGATGGAGCATATCGGCACCGCGAACACGTACCGAGACATATTTCACTTCTGGGACTCGATCGGTGAGATCGAGTTCATCGGCAACCGGATGCCGATGCTTCGGATGTTGATGCAGCACACACCCGCGCCGGGCGGGCGTTTACATCTCGAGGGCAACACGATGCGGATGGTGGGCGGCTCCGGCTTCACCAACGATTGGGACGTGGTCATCGCGCACAACTACTCGAGTGAGCATCTCGACGCAAATCACGGTACGACCCCACCACGAAGCTTGGTTTTCGAAAACAACAGCTGCCGAGGAAGCGCCTCGATCGGCAGTACGAACATGCCGGCAAGCCATATCACCTGTAAGCACAACAACTTCCTGAAACATCCCGACTTCACGGGATCCGCCCAGTTTGGCGCCTCAGAAACGGGCGATTTCACGCTCAACTACTATGACTCGCCGAACGGTCCGAACATCTACCTTTACCATCCCACCGATGGGGTTTCGGCAGCGTTCTACCCTTATGCGGTCGAGGCCTACACCCCCTGGCTGACGGCCCCGACCTCGACCGGCATCGAGGAATTCCTGGGCTGCGACCCGAGCGTGTGGCAGGAGGAATTCGACGTCTCGCTCAGCGTTCGGCCCGAGGCGGTCGATCCGCCCGCGACCGTCGAGGTCTACGCCAACATCGACGGCGGCAGCCCGCCGTATCGCTGTCAGTGGAACGTCGACGGCGTCAACGTCGAGAACGAGCTGCTGCTCGATCCGTGGTCGAGCCGGCAGGTCTCGGTCGGCACGGGCATCGCGCCCGTCGTGCGGGTCACGGTGATCGACAAGATGGGCTTTGTGGCGAGCGACGGCATCCTGATCGACGGCTCGGGCCAGGCGAAGGGAACGATCCGAGGCCAGGTGACCGCCGCCGAGAACGGCCTGCCGCTCGAGCACGCCATGGTCGAGCTCTGGAGCTCCGAGGGCGAGCTGGTCGGCTTCGAAGGCACCGATTCCCAGGGCCTCTACGTGTTCCTTCACGTCCCGCTCGGTCAGTACCTCGTCAAGGCCTCGGCGCTGCGGCGCGAGGCGAAGTCCGAGAACATACATCTCAACAACAACTCGCAGCCGGTCACCGTGAACTTCACCCTGACGTTGCCGCTCGACAACTCGCGCGTCGAGGTCAAACGCCGCCTCATTACCGATCTCAAGGCGTTTCCCAAGCTGGGCGTGTGGGGCGTCGGCGTCACGCCTCCCTATCTCGCCGTCGAGAACCAGGTCGAGACATGGGTCAACGGCCTGTCGACCTACCTCGAATCGCTCGACCGCCTGATCCTGGCCGAGTACGGGGCCAAGAACTTCACCGACCAGGCCGATCAGCTGGCAAGCACGGCGGCGGGGAGCTACTCCTCGGTCGTCGGCCAGGTGATCGACGTCGTGACCCAGCTCAAGTGGCTCGACACCTGGATCAAGCGCAATCCCGTCCTCGGGTTCAAGGGCAAGTGGCTGCAGCGCATCTCGTGGCGCTCGCAGGACGTCGTGTCGTATGCGATCAAGACGCTGACCGGTCAGTTCACCTCGTTGCGCGCGAACTACCTGATCCGTCTGATTCTCAAGACGACACTCGACGACTACATCAACCGCCTCCAGGGGCCCGACGGTCCGATCTACCTTCAACCCGTCAACAAGTTGATCAATCGTCACCTCCTGGTCGAATACGGCAAGGAAACCGCTCCGATGCTCCAGAGAACGCTGCTGCGGGCGCAGGCGGGTCCGCCTTACAGCGAGACGCTCGACACCTCGCAGAAGCTGGTGCGCGCCGACATCGTCGCCGCGATGGGCAAGACGCGGGCGCGGATGAAGGCCGAAGTCGGACTCTCGCTCGTGAGCGACACGTCGAAACTCTTCAGCAGCTCCGTCGGCTTCGCCGCCGACGCGGTCAAACTCATTCCCGGTACTCAGAAGGTCGTGAAAGTCCTCCAGGGGATCAAGTACTACTTCCTGGCGTGGGAAGGGGGCACCCAGTTCTACATCGCCCGACTGTGCACCGAACGTCTGTTCGACGACATGCCGCGCGAACTCGAAGCAATCGCCTACGAGGCGTTCGGCGACACGCCGCCCGGGGGGTATGCTTCTCCGCCCAGCGCGGCGGGTCCTGCCCTCGTGAGTGCCGCTCCGCCCGCCTCCGTTCCCCGCGCGCCTCTCGCCATCGAAGCGATCACGACCGCCGCGCTCCAGACGGCTATTGACGCCGTCGTCGACCGCGTCAACGCCAACGACGGCGCGGGGGTCGAGGCGGCGATCGACGGACAACTTCTGCCCGCCCTCGATTCCTTCAAGGATCAGATGGAGGGCGAACTCGACGGCGTTCTCGCCGGGATCGAGCCGGGACAGCCGTTCCTCGAACAGCTGGCCGGCGCCCCGGTTCGTTTTCTCCAGGCCGAGATGGATGTGCTCTTGGGCGCAATGGCCTACCTCAGCGGCGCGTACGGAGTCGGCTCGTTCGACGATCCCGAGTACGTGGCGATCCGCGACGAATTCCTCGCGCAGCTCGACGCCTTCGCCTCGGTCGTCAACGAAGTCGCCTACACCCTCAACCAGGCGGGCACGCTGGTGACGGGGACGGCCCCAGTGACCGTCGTCTTGCGCGACGCCTTCTTCAAGTCGTGGGGTCAGCGCACCGGCTGGATCGAGTCCTCGCCGCGCGAGTTCCGGCTCGTGGCGGTGCTGGAGAACCTGAGTTCGGCCGCAGCCGAGGGGGTCGTCGTTGCGGCCACCCTCTCGCCCGAAGGTTCTCTCGTCCTCGACCAGACTGCCACGAAGACGATCGGGACGCTCGCCGCCGACGCGATCGCCACGGTTACGTGGCGGTGCAACTACGACGGCCCGACCAATCACCACATCGAATACGGCTGGGTCGAACTCAGCCATCAGAACCCGGCCGACGAGCGCTACCAACCCGGCGCGCCGCGCCTCGTCGTGCTGGGCGCGATGCCCTGGGCCGACGAAGACGTCGACGCCATGGCCGACGACTGGGAAACCACCCACGGCCTCAATCCCGCCGATCCCGACGACGCGCTCGAAGACCCCGACACCGACAACCTCGTCAACGCCGACGAACACGCCCGCGGCGCCGATCCCAACGACTGGGACTCGGACGACGACGGGATGAGCGACGGCGCCGAAGTGGCCGCCGGACTCGACCCCACCGTCGAAGACGCCGACGAAGACCCCGACGGCGACGGCCTGACCAACGCCGAGGAACTCGACGCGGGCACCGATCCGTTCAACCCCGACACCGACGGCGACGGCTACGCGGATCACCTCGAAGTCACGGCCGGGACCGACGGCGACGACCCGGGATCGAGTCCCACGCTCTCGACTCTCGCGAGCGTGGTCCACGACGCCATGGCCTCGGGCGACGACGGCGCGGCGGCCGACCGGCCGGATCTCGACCGCAATCACAACGGCATCCTCGATGTCGGCGATTGGCTCATCCTCAGCGGCGCGTCGAGCCCGACGACCGACCCGTACACCGTCTTCACCCTCTCGATGCCCGACACGGGCGACGGAGGGGCTCAGAGCGTCGAAGTCCCGCTCACCCTCGCCCCGTCGGCTTCGGCCTCGGCGTTCAGTCTCGAAATCGAATACAACCCGAGCGAACTCGAGATCCGGGACATCGATGCGGGATCGGCGCTCGGGGCGGGGACGCTCGAGAGTTACCTTCCCGAGCCGGGCCGGTTGATTCTCGTAGGGTGGGCCCCTCTGGGCCAATCTCTGGCCGCGACGAGCGAACTGGCTCGCCTCGAGTTCCGACCGAACGCTTCGGTCTCGTTGCCGACGACAACGCAGCTTCTCCTGACCCGGCCCTGCGTGACCGACGGCGCGGGAACCGCCATGAAGAACGTGACGACGGTCTCGCCCGTCACGCTGACCCTGACCACCGACGCGTCGGCTTGGCCTCTGTACGAATGAGGGTGGGGCCTGTTTCGCTCTCCACCCCTTTCTTCTGCTACGAGAAGCGCCTCGACGGGCAAGAACACGATTTGTGACCCGCCGGGCAGAAAGGTGAAGTAGTGAAACGATGCGTGCGCTGCGTGCTGCCGGAGACGGTTCCCGGCATCGCGTTCGACGATAACGGAGTCTGTTCCTTCTGCGCGGACTATCGAGCCGAGACGCGTCTCGACCCGGCGGAGCTCGACGCGCTTGCGGCGCAGGCGAAGTCCAAGGGCCGGGAATACGACTGCATTGTCCCGTTGAGCGGAGGGCGCGACAGCTCGTTCGTCCTCCACGCCGCCAAGACGCGCCTGAACCTGAACGTCTTGGCGGTGAACTACGACCACGAGTTCCGCAATCCCGACGCCGTGGCCAACATGGAACGGGCGTGCCGGGCCCTGGGCGTCGAGTTCGTGTCCGTTCGCTCCCGAAGGGACATCGCGGGCAAGATACTCCGATGCAGAATCCGCGCGGCCGAGTCGCGCGGCATGCATGGATTGTCCGGCGCGATGTGTATCGCCTGCAGCTACGGTTACCGGAGCGTGGTCTATCGTCTGGCCGAGAAGCGCTCGGTTCCTCTGATCCTGTGGGGCAGTTCGCAGGCCGAGGCGTCGGAGCACATGACCCGAAAGGCTTTCAAGGCGTTCTCGCGACGGCATCCGAACGCCTATAGAACGGCGAGGATGAAGATCTACAAACGCCTGGCTTCGCTGGCGCTCTTCCTTCAGCGCGTCGAGTTCCACGTCCCCGGAAACAGTATGTTTCGGAAGGAACGCCCGGCCTTGCGGAACGCCGACATCGTCGAGGCGCACTACTACGACTACATGCCGTGGGATCCGCGCGAGATCGAGTCCGTCATCACGCGCGAGCTCGGATGGCGCAGACCCTCCGGTCACGTCTCTTCCTGGCGAACCGACTGCATTCTGCATCCGATCGTGAATTTCGCTTATTTCAAGTTGTTCGGCTGCAGCCGCAACGGTTTCGCCTTCGTCAACATGATCAACTCCGGCAAGATGAGTCGCGACGAGGCTCTGGCGCAGGAAGAGGAGATGGGGCGGGCGTTCGAGGACGATCGCGCCGTGCGAGCCGTTCTGGAGAAGGACGTCGGCTTGTCCGCGAGGGAAGTGGACCGGGTTTTCGCGGCGCACGAGAGGCAGGAAAAGGACGCCTGAATGAGGACGGGACAGTCTTTTGCGGGGGCGCCTGGACCACAGAGAACAGATGAATCGCCCCTCGATCGCCGGACACGGCGAGCCGGTTCGAGGGACGCCGTGGACGCTCCATCCCCGCGCCCGGCTTGGGGGCACGCTCCCCGGACTCAATCGCATACGGGAATACACAGCACCCCCGCGTTCCTCGTTGCATATCGCCGCCGGGTCGGGCGGAAACCCAGGATCGGTTCTCAACGCGACGAAAGGAAGTCACTCGCATGACAAACCCCATGAGTATCCGCCCTCGCATGTTGATGGGACCCGGCCCGTCCGACGTCAACCCACGCGTGCTCGATGCGATGGCCCGGCCTACGATCGGTCATCTCGATCCGCAGTTCCTCCAGATCCTGAACGACGTGCGCGAGACGCTCCAGGCGGTCTTCAAGACGCGCAACCCGCTCACCCTTGCCGTCAGCGGCACGGGGTCGGCGGGCATGGAAGCCTGCGTCGTCAACCTCATCGAACCGGGCGACAAGATGCTGATCTGTGTCGCGGGCGTGTTCGGCGCGCGGATGAAGGACGTGGCCGAACGCGCGGGCGCCGAGGTGACGGCGATCGAGGTCCCATGGGGACATGTGTTCACGCCTGAACAAGTCGAGAACGCCATTCGCGAGCGCGGCCCATTCAAGGTCGTCGGCATTGTCCACGCCGAGACCAGCACGGGCGCCGGCCAACCGATTCCCGACATTGGCCGCATCGTGCATGACGCCGGGGCGCTTTTCCTGGTCGACACGGTGACGAGTCTCGCCGGCATGGAAGTCGACGTGGACGGATGGCGGATCGACGCCTGTTACAGCGGCACGCAGAAATGCCTCTCCTGTCCCCCGGGACTCTCCCCCGTAACGTTCAGTGCCGCCGCGGAACGCGCGATGTCGGAGCGGAAGACCAAGGTCCGCAGCTGGTATCTCGACATGAATATGGTGCGGCAGTACTGGGGCAGCGAACGTCTCTACCACCACACCGCGCCCATCAACATGATCTACGGCTTGCACGAGGCGTTGCGCATCGTCCTCGAAGAAGGTCTCGAAGCGCGCTGGCGGCGACACATGCGCCATCACCTGGAGCTCAAGAGTGAACTCGAGGGGATGGGAATTCGTTTTCTGGCCGATCCCGATCATCGACTGCCGATGCTCAACGCCGTCGCCGCGCCCGACGGGGTGGACGAGGCGGCGGTGCGCGCCCGGCTCCTGGACGAGTTCGCGATCGAAATCGGCGCGGGCCTCGGCGCGTTCAAGGGCAAGGCGTGGCGCATCGGGCTGATGGGCGAAAGCGCGACCGAACGCCACGTCCAGGCCGTCGTTGGCGCGCTGCGCCAAATCCTCGCCTGACTTCGCGCGAGGCGCGCGTGTCTTTGCAGGGGCGTTGAAAAGCAAGTGGCGAAGTATTGGAACTGGAGATAGCGCCGTGAGATCTCATTACGATTTCGGCAAGATGAAGGGGGGGCGCAACCCCCTACGTCAAGCGACTCAAGTGAAGTGGTCCCGGTTGCGGTCTGAGTGTTATCTGGAACCCGTAAGCGGGTTTATCTGGAAACCATCCGAAACGAAGTTCGGCATGAAAGAGAAGCCACTGCTGTCCAAATTAGCCGCCGGGCGGGAGGCCCGGGTTCGTGAATCTTAGAATACTCTGGCGTTTCGGGTTGTCCAAGGGCT
>JAFGFN010000098.1 GCA_016931035.1 Candidatus Sumerlaeota bacterium | reverse complement strand
TGGGGTGAAATCCTGCAAATACCCTACCAGAAACCGCCCCACAAGTCAAGTATTATCAATCGTATGCGTCGTTTTTCAGCATCGACGAAATAAAGTCCGCGCCGTCCCAAGCCGATCCAGAAGAGTATGAGAAGCCAGATGAACCTCCCGGCCTCTAGGGTTCCGGCGAGACGCGCGAGGCGCGCTTTTCGTTGCGGGCTCCTGGTGCTGTGGTGTGTTTCGTGGCTGTGGAGCGGCGCGTGGGGAGACTTCAGCGCGGTCACGGCCGAAACCGAGGCGGCTCCGGAGACCGACGCTTGGGAGGCCATCGAAACGGACGTCCAACGGGTTGAGCGGGGAAGCGACGGATTCGCCACGTATGCCTTCGTCAGCATCGGGATGACGGCGGCGATGCTCTGCCTAGGGTTGGTCCTGATGCGCGCGTTGACCTCTCACAGGAAAGAGTTGACCCGGCCGACGAGTCGAAGGACCTCCTTGACCGAGAACCAGTTCGAACGCCAGATCCTGACGGAGTTGGGAGTCGCTCCGGGCTCGACCCCGCTCCCCGCCCCTGCGCCCCGAGAAGCCGTCCCTCGGGCGGCGAACAGGTCGGACAAACCCGACCCGCCCGCCGCGGCCCTCGTTCCCGATTCGGCGTTGCGCGGTTCGTTGGAGATGGGAGATTCGGTGCTCGCGGCGGTCGAGCGGATGCGAGCGGCCAACCTGGTCTCCGACGAAACGCCGACTCCCGTGGGCGCCGAGATTCCCGGCGCCTGCATCCTTCGCCTGCGCTCCGGCAAGCGGGTCCTGGTCGCGCCGTCCGACACGGCGCTCGATCGCGTCTTCACCATGACGAACCTGTGCGATTCCGTGGTCTTGGCGCGCGACGACGGTTCGGCGATCCTGTGCCGGTCGCTGGCCGAGTTCATCGCCGAGTCGGTCTTCCACGGCGGATGATCCTCCGTCAAATCCTCCACAACTACGTATCTCCGTTTCCCGTCTCCGGATGGAGAGACTGAAAGACGGCCAGCGCCGCCGTCGAAGTCATGCCGGGCGCGGAGGCCAGGTCGTCGAGCGTCGCTTCGCGCACGCGGGCGAGACTCCCGAAGTGCTTGAGCAGTGCTTTCGCGCGGCGCGGCCCGATACCCGGGATCTTCTCGAGCGTCGTGCCGATTCGCGCCCGGCGCCGGAGGCGGACGTGGTAGGTGTTGACGAAGCGGTGCGCTTCGTCGCGCAGACGCTGAAGCAGATAGAACGACGGCGCGCGCGGCGGAAAGACGACCGGGTTCTTGCGGTTCGGAAGAAAAAGACGTTCGGGCGTTCGGGATTCGGGTTGGGCGGATTCGGTGGACGAAGTGGACGGAGTGGACCTATCGTCCTCTTCGCCTTTCTCATTCTTCTCACTCTTCCCACCTTTCTCACTCTTCTCACCCTTCTCACCTTCCGCAAACCGGCCCTTGGCTAGCGCGGCCAGAGCGACGGTCGAGAGTCCGGCGTCGGCCAGCGTCTGGACGGCCACGCCGAGCTGTCCCTTGCCGCCGTCCACGACGACCAGGTCGGGCAGCGTCTCGTCCTCGCGTTGCGCGCGCGAGAAGCGGCGCGTCAGCACCTCGCGCATCATGGCGAAATCGTCCACGCCTTCCACTCCACGGATCTTGTAGAGACGATACCCCGCCTCGTGCGGTTCGCCGTCGAGAAACGCGACCTTTGCCCCCGCGCTCTGTTCGCCCTGAAGCGTCGCGATGTCGTAGCACTCGATGAGGCGCGGCGGCGTCTCCATGCGAAGGCGGCGCGCCAAGTCCGCCAGAACCGCCTCGGATTCGACGCGGCCGCTCAGGCGGCGTTCGAGGATCGTTCGGGCGTTCGAGTTCGCGAGTTCGACGGCCTGGCGCTTCTCGCCTCGCCGAGGAACCATGAGACGCACCGTGCCGTCGCGCAGCTCGGAAAGCCATTCCTCGATCACCGCGCGATCCGACGGCTCGTCGGGCAGGAGGAGCTCGGGCGGGACAAGCCGGTCCTCGCCATAGTGTTGCCCGATGAATTCCGACAGGGCCTCGCCGGCCGGCTGACCGTAGACGGGCAGGACCCAGTTGAAACTCTCGACCAGACGGCCCCCTCGGTAGAACATCAGAACCACGGCGGCGCGCCCCTGGTCCGAATGGTACCCGATCACATCGCGGTCCCCCGCCGCGTGACGGTCCACGCGCTGAGATTCGAGCGAGGATTCGAGCGCGCGGACCCGATCGCGCAACGCCGCCGCTTTCTCGTACTCCATGTTCTCGCTGTGCGCGCGCATCCGAGCGCGGAGTCTCTCGGCGAGGTCGCTCGTCCGGCCCTTGAGAAAGAGAATCGTGTTGCGCACGAGTTCGGCATACTCGTCCTTGTCGACCAGACCGACGCACGGCGCCGAACATCGACCGATCGAGTGGAGGATGCACGGGCGCGCGCGGTTGCGCAGAACGCCGTCGGTGCACGAACGGATCGGAAAGACGCGCTGAAGCAGGTTCAGGGTCTGGCGAATCGCCTGGACGTTGGAATAGGGGCCGAAGTAGAGCGCCTTGTCGCGCCGACGCTCGCGCGTGACGATGGCCCGCGGCCATTCCTCTGTCGCGTCGACGCGGACCGAAACGTAGGTCTTGTCGTCGCGGAGACGAACGTTGTAGCGCGGGCGATGCCGCTTGATGAGGGTGTTCTCGAGGAGGAACGCTTCCTTCTCGTTCCCCGTGACGATCGTTTCGATGTGGTGGAGCGATTGGAGGATGAGCGGGACGCACAGGCGCGTGTCGCCCGAAGGCCCGGCGAAGTACTGACGCACACGGGCGCGAAGATTCACCGCCTTGCCAACGTAGAGCACCTTGCGGCGCGCGTCGAACATCATGTACACACCCGGCGCACGAGGGATCTCGCCGATTTCGGAGGGGAGAAAGGAGCCCGCGCTTTCGGCGGACGAGGTGGACGAGGTGGACCTAGTGGACTGAGTGGACGAAGCAAGCGCTTCTGAGAAATCCTCTTCGGCCACTTTGTCTACTCTGTCCGCTTCCAACTCACCGGGTGGTGGGTTCGTCGTGGGTTTGCGTCTCGGCGCTCGGGGTCGAGAGGGCGTCTTCGCTCGGGATCTGTCGGACGGTTCCCGCTTCTTCATCGCCCTTCGTCTCCTCGACCGTTGCGCCGGGGGTCTCCTCGCCCGTCGCGGCGGGCGGCTCCTGGCGATCCGTGGATTCGGACACGATGTCGTCCGGAAGCTCGTGTCCCGTCACGGGGATCTGCTTCGTCCAGGTCCACTTGACCTTAGTGTACAGAAACAGGGGCAAGGCTTCAATGAAGGTCGTGTTGATCGCCGTATAGGGCGATGGGCGAAGAACGCCGCTCGTCGCCTCGTCTCCCTCTTCGGCGGCATAGACTTTGCCGTCCGAGGCGAATCGCTCGACAAAGAACTCGGACGAGAGCGTCTCGGCGAGAGCGGGCAGACGATCCATCGTCTCGACGAACCGAGGATCGGCGTGCAGGCTCTCGGTCGTCCGGCTCTCGTCGAGCTGGAACCGGAACACGAACTTGCGCCCGTCGTAGGCGTTGCGCAGCACCTCCTCGGACGGGCGTTTGTATCGTTCCGCTTCCTGGCTCTTGCCTTGCGCGATCAGCTCGAGCCGTCTCGCCTCGCGTCGGTCGAGTCCCTTGACGAACTCCCGGTGCAGTCTCTCGGAAGGACCGAGAACGGCGAACGGTTCGAGCCCGCCGTCGCGCAGGGTTCGCTCCGCCACGCGAAGAGGTTCGAGCGATCTGCGGCTCGCGCGGCTCTTCGCGACGATCTGCGGGAGGAGAATCAACACCGCAACGCCAACGAAGTACATCGGCCAGCGAAGCGATCGGGACTTCCTCTCGTAGTATTCGTTCCACTCCTGGAGAAACGCGAGCCCGGCCTCCGGAGTGCGTTCGTACACGACTCCCGTTCCCGCCGCCAGATCGTGGAGCGCGCGCTTCTTGGGATGCATGACCAGGGAAAACGTCGTGACCAGGGCGAAACCGACGCTGACGACCGAGGCGATCTGGATGGCGATGACCCAACCCAACGTCACGCGCGGCGGCAACACGCCCGCCATCCACATCATGTCGAGCAAACTGCCGAGCAGAGGAAGCGGGACGACTTGGGGCAACAGGACGTACGCCGTGACGATCGCGAAGACCAGAACGCCGCGCAGGGCGGCCCGGCCGAAGGAAAGAGGCGAACCGTCGAGCGAAACCGTCCGAATGCCGACCATTTTCTTGCCGACGGTCTGGCCGCGCACCAAGGCGCTCGATCCCAGGGCGAAGTACGCCGCCACCCCGACCATCGAGAGAACCTGCCACGTCAGGCGGTTCGGGTAGAGCGCCTCGTAAGCGCGGTTGGCTAACAGGTAGAAGAGAACCGTCAGGACGATCACGTCGAGAATGAGCGCCAAGGCTCGAACGAGAAAACCGGGGACGGCCATGGACGGCGAGACGCCGTCGGTCGTCGGAGGAGTGAGTTCGGGTTGAATTGTCTGGGACATCGAGACTCTCGTTTCCTAGCGGGGAGTTTTGAGTACAGGCTTCAGCCTGCTCTTCCCTGTCTTCTCTCTCTTGCGCCAAGAGACTCTTGCGGCAAGAGACGGGTCCTCTTGCCGCAAGAGGCAGGCTGAAGCCTGTACTCCAAACGCTACTTCTGCGGCTCGACGACGACCTTCATGCAATCGCCCGCCGTCCCGGCGACCAACTGGAACCCCTTCGGCGTCTCGGCCAGAGGAAGACGGTGCGTGATCATCTCTTCCACCCGAACCCGCTTCGAACGCATCAGCTCGATCGCCACCGACGCGTCGTAGGGACTGTTCGCATAGGAGGGCAATACCGTGATCGAGTTGCGCCAGAAATCGTTGATCGGAACCGGAAGATCGACCCCGGGGTCCGTCGTCGCGAAACACAACACCGTCCCGCCGCGATCGACCGACGCCAGGCCCTGTTTGAACACGGCGAGCGCGCCCGTGCAGACCACCACCAGGTCGGCGGGCCGGCCGGCGTTGGCCTCGCGCACCCGGCGCGGCACGTCCTCGCGCCCGTCGATCACCGTGTCGGCGCCCAGGCGCCGCGCCATTTCCATACGGAACGGATTGATGTCGGTCGCGACGATGCGTCCGGCGCCCAACGCTTTCGCGAGAAGAACATGAAGCATCCCGGCGATTCCCGCGCCCAGGACGAGGACCGTCTGACCCGGCTGAAGACGGGCGTTGCGTTGCCCGCGCACGACGCACGCCAGCGGCTCGACAAAGACCCCTTCGTCGTCCGACATCTCGTCGGACAGAACGAACGTGCCGCGGTCCACGTTGATCGGCGGGATGCGGACGAACTCGGCGAACCCGCCCGGATCGAAGTTCGTCGTGTGGAGCGTCTCGCAACAGGTGTGATTGCCCGTCCGGCAGTAGTAGCACGTGTTGCACGGAACGTGGTGCGAGACGAAGACCCGTTGGCCGACCCTGTATTTCGTCACGCCTTCGCCGACTTCGTCGATTACCCCGGCGATCTCGTGGCCGAGGACGATCGGCGCCTTCTTGATCCGATACCATTCGAGGACGTCGCTCCCGCAGATTCCGCTGGCCGTGACCTTGACCCCGATCTCGCCCGGGCCGATTTCGGGTTTCGGACGTTCCTCGATTCTCACGTCGCTGTTCTTGTAATACACCGCCACTCGCATGAAATTGCCTCTTTGTTTTCCCGCACCCCTCCTGGGTGCTTCTATTTGTAGGGTATTCGATCCCGGGGATATTCGTCGTCCCGAAGGGATGACAGATGGTGGCTCCTGGCCCTTCTTCACCCCGAAGGGGTGCCGGATAATTCATGCACCCCGAAGGGGCGCCGGATAGTAGCCGGGGGTCAGGCCGAAGGCCGCCACCCCCGGGCGGGGGTAGCACCCCCGGAGTCAAATCGGCGACTCTATTCACGCACCCCGAAGGGGCGCCGGATAGTAGCCGGGGGTAACACCCCCGGACCGGCATCGACAACACCAATAGCACCCCGGAGGGGTGCTGGAAAGACTATCCTTTCTCCAGTACGACTCTTCACAACAAATACTCCTCTTTGAACTCAATCCTGTGCTTGCGCAGGAACTCAATGAATTCATCTCGAAACGACTGCTTGCGATGATGCTCTTCTTGCTTCGCGATGTATCCCTTGACCGCTCCCACCCTCGATACGCTCACCGTGAATGCTCCGTACCCGTCCTGCCATTCAAACGGTTTGAACCCGATCTCGTCGTGCACCCAGGCCGAACTCCGACGTTTGATATCCCACAGGACCTTAGAAACCTGATGGGTAGGTCGCAGGGAGGCGAGAATATGAACATGGTCCGCCACGCCCCCGACCGCGCACGCAACGCCGTCGATGGTGCGCACAAGACCGCCCAGATATGCGTGAAGCCGGTCACGCCATTCGATATCGATGGTCGGCTCTTGGCGTTTCGTGCCGAACACGATATGGTAATAGAGAGCGAAGTAGGTGGAACCCATTCTGTGTATTCCCTCCCAGTACGTCCCCGTCGCGAAACCTCCACCGTTCCCGGTCGGCCTGCCGTTCCCGCACCCCTCCGGGGTGCGTTTGTATGGGGATTCCCTTTCCGGGGGTGTCGGCCTTCGGCCTCACCCCCGGCTACTTTCCCACACCCCTCCGGGGTGTCGCTCCGGAACGCAACAACCAGTAACATTCAGAGTCTGCAATGTGTTCTTCATCCCGGCCTGCGATATGTCCTTCATCCCCGTCTGTGATCTACTCTTTACCCCAGTCCATGACTTGTTCTTCATTCCAATCCGTAATGGGCTTTTTGTCCCGGTCTGTGACTTGTTCTTCATTCCAATCCGTAATGGGCTTTTTGT
>JAFGFN010000097.1 GCA_016931035.1 Candidatus Sumerlaeota bacterium | reverse complement strand
CCGGAAACGGAGAAAAGCCCTTGGACAACCCGAAACGCCAGAGTATTCTAAGATTCACGAACCCGGGCCTCCCGCCCGGCGGCTAATCTGGACAGCAGTGATAGCCGGGGATAAAGAACCAATCGGGCGCGCCGCAGTTCGTGATGAAGCAATGCCAACGCCACAGGAAAAACGCCGCCACGCCGGGACACGACGCCAGGACGAGAAGGAGAAACGATCGGCGATCGAAACGAGTCACGATCCACAACATCAATGGCAATGCGAAGTAGAAGACATGGGAGGCTTTAACGAGAAAACCGAACAAGGCCCAAACGCCGCCGACCGCGATATGAAATCGCTTCTTCTCGTCGTAGCCGCGCAGGAAATGATAGACCATGCCGTGGGCGGCGAGAATCACGGGCGGATCGGGATGCACCGCGCGCGAGTAGAACAGACCGATCGGAAGCAGGCCGTAGACGGCCGTAGCGACCGCCGCGAGCCGCATCCCGTAAACGTATTGTAGAATCGCAAAAAGGTAGGCGGCCGATCCGAGAAACGACAGCAACGCGACCATTCGGGCAACGCCGGTCCGTTCGCCGAAAACGCGATAACCGAGGGCGATCGTCGCCTCGACCAAGGGGAACTGGGATGCCGTGATTCTATAGTCGCCCATCCAGCAGACTCTGGGGTGAAGCAGATCGAATCCTTCCTCATAGAAGACGCGCGCACCATATGCGACCACGCCCTGGCGGACCGAATGCGGATCGTCGATGGGGCCGCGCATATGGGGCAGGCGAACAAGGACCATCCCCACAATCAGAAGGGAGAGAACAAGAAGAGTGTGGCGCCGCGACGACATGAGCATCAATACCGGACTCCGGGCATAAATGAATTCATCTCTGCTTTCTTGCGCGGCGTCCGCCCCGAAACGCCCTCGTGCTAGGTCACAAACAGACTCCCCGTCGAGAACGCCGGATCGCTGGTCACGTTCACGTCGAGGTGGCGCAGACCGGCCTCGTCGCCGGGCGTCGGAATGTGGGTCATGTGCATTTCGCATCCGCGCAGTCGGCCCAGGTGTTCCATGGCCAGCTGCGCCGCGCTGTTCGTGGTCGTCGACGTGCTCAAGGCGATCAACGCCTCTTCGAGATCGAGACTCACGCTCCGCCCGTCGTGGAACTGCTTCTTGAGCAGGCCGATCGACTCGATCACGTTCGGCGAAATCAGGTGAATCCGGTCCGGGATCGCCGAGAGATGCTTGACGGCGTTGAACACGGCGCTGGCCGCCGAGTGCATCAAAGGCGAGTTCTTTCCCGTGACGATCGCGCCGTCGGGCAATTGGATCGCCGCGCCGCAAAAAACGCCGTCGTGTCCCTTTTCGGCCGACTCGCGCGCCTCCTCCGCCGCCTGCCGGGCCGGAAGAACGACCGGCCGGTCCTCGACGCCGACACCCAACTCTTTCATGATGAGCTCGGCGCGCTGCACCGTCCCCTTGTCCACGAGGCCCATCATGTATTCGCACGCATAGCGCAGATAGCGGCGGATCGCCTCCTGGCGCGAGGCGGCGCGGACCGCGTCGTCGTCGACGATGGCGAAGCCGGCGCGATTCACTCCCATCTCGGTCGGCGAACGATAGATGGGTTCCGTGCCGGTGATTCTCTCGAGGATCCTTCGGAGCAGAGGAAACGCCTCGACGTCGCGATTGTAGTTGATCGCCGTCTCGCCCGTGTGTTCGAGGTGGAAGGGGTCGATCAGGTTGACGTCGCGCAACTCGGCCGTCGCCGCCTCGTAAGCCACGTTGACCGGATGTTTGAGCGGCAAGTTCCAGATCGGGAACGTCTCGAATTTCGCGTAACCCGCGTGAACGCCGCGCTTATGCTCGTGGTAGAGCTGGGAAAGGCACGTTCCGAGCTTGCCGCTCCCCGGACCGGGTCCCGTCACGACCACCAGCGGTTTGGTGGTCTCGATATGCGGATTCGCGCCGTACCCCTCGTCGCTGACGATCAAGTCGACGTCCGTCGGATAGCCTTTCGTCGCGCGGTGGGTGTATACCCGAACCCCGCGGCGTTCCAGCTTGTTCTTGAAGAGAGTGGCGGAGGGCTGATCGTCGAAACGCGTGATGACGACGGCGGCGATTTCGAGATCCCAGTCGTGACGCAGATCGTCGATGAGCTTCAGGGCGTCGACGTCGTAGGTGATGCCGAAATCGGCGCGCATTTTGCGCCGTTCGATGTCGCCCGCGTGGATACACAGAATAATGTCGGTCTTGTCCTTGATCTGCTGGAGGAGATGCATCTTCACGTGCGGGTCGAACCCGGGCAGGACCCGCGCGGCGTGGAGGTCGAAGATCAGCTTTCCGCCGAACTCCAGATAGAGCTTGTTGTCGAACATCGCCACCCGTTCCAGGATGGCCGACGTCTGCTCCGCCAGATAGCGTTCCACGTCGAATCCGGTTTTCATTCCGTTCCTCTCTTGTCGTAGATGCGCCAATCTTCTGCCGTGACGCGTGTCCCCGGGTTCTCCCGTGCGAGACAAACCGAGACCTCGCACTTGGCCCGGTTCTCTGTTCATTAGCACCCGACTTTGGTCCTGAGCGTTCTCCATATCTCTTCTGGTCCGCGGCGTCGGGGCGGAAGCGTTGGCGCCGAAAGAACCGCGTTAGCGGTTCGACTTACATAGCCGTGGGTTGGCGAGCCCTTCAGGGCGAGACAACCCACGGTCGCCACGTCCCGTCCTACGAACCGGTTTATCGGTTCCACAATCCCCCTCCCGCGGTCCAAGCGCGGAGATCCGGCGCGTTGATGTTGTCGAACCGATAAATCGGTTCGGTGTTTCTCTTGCCCTCTTTCCGTGGGGTGCTCCGGCCTGAAGGCCTGCGCAACCCACGGCTTTGGAGGTCCAACCGCTCACGCGGTTGAGAATCTCTCGGCCCGAACAAGCCCACATCCTGTGCGTCCTCGCCTTCCTCCCTGCCTGGTGATGCATTTTGTGAATGATGCTCAGGACTTCAGGCGGGTGAGCCATCGGTCCCAAGGCCAGAAAACCGTTTCAGCGGTTTCCCTCTTTCTCCTCCAGGCTCCTTCGCGGCGCGGAGCCAATCACGGCCTGGATCCGGGCGCGGAGCTTCGTGCGAAGATCCTCCGGCGAATCCCAGAGGATGTGATTGAACTGCCGAGTGTCGAACAACCGCTCCGACATCTTTTTGACCTCGGCCTCTTCGTTCTTGCAGGTCCAGAGGACCGGAATACCCAGCCCCATTGCGAAACCCGCTTCGAACAAGACGTTCTGCCTCGAACCCGTCACATCAACGACCACGAAGCGGCTCTTCCGGATCTGCGCCATGATCTCGTCGTCGATCTTGTTGATGAAATGCTCGCGGTCTATCCGTAGAGGATCGTAACCGGATTCTCCGATGGCCTTCCAGAATCCCTCTTTGAATGCTTCATCCATGCTTGGGTTCATCCACATGGCGATGAATCCCTGTCGAGACTCCACGTTGGGCATTCCACGAAGGATATCCTCGTACCGCTCCCAACCTCTTGCTGTGATTCTCACGTTAGAAACAGGAAGAAGTGAACCCGAGGTGACAAACTGACACTCCGTCCAGCCTCGTTCATTGAGCTCCTTGTGGAGTTCAAACACCTCGCGCTTCTCTGAACTACAGTAGAGCGCAAACGATAGGTCTCTGTCGTCGATCAGGTGGGTCCAGCCCCCAGACAACAAACAGAGATTCACCAGGATATCCTCCAACCGCTGGACGACCGAACGCGATTGCAGGAACTCCAGGACGTTTTCAAGTGAGACCACCTCCCATTTTCGCATCTTCTGGACAAGATCAACCGTGGGGCTATCTGACAGAGATTCCTTGCCGCAAAAGAAGGGCGAGATCTTGCGGGGGTCAAGACTCCGATTCTTGACGTATCCGCTCAGAAGAGCCGCCCCCCTTCTCCGATCTTCCGCTATGAAACAATAAGCATCCGCCGCGATTCCGTATTCGCCGCAATACCGGCACTCACAGTGCAACGCGAAATCGCCCATTCTTTCGCGTTCTGAACTAACAGGGAGAATCTCCAACGATACTGACCCGTCGGCGCATAGAATACACCCTGGTTTCTTGATACCACCCTTTTCAAGAAAGACAGGGGGCCAAGTCCAGGCTGTTGACTTCATAAGAAACACGTCGGCGCACATGTCTTGCCATCTCCCCTACGAAATACCCCGATGGGTGAACTTGTGGGCGGAGGGGCCCGTGTAGTCCGCCACGATTTGGCCCGAGCCGCGGAGGATGTATTTGTAGATCGTCAGTCCCTCGAGTCCCACCGGGCCGCGGCTGTGGATCTTCGAGGTGCTGATCCCCACCTCGGCCCCGAGGCCGTATCGGAATCCGTCGGCGAAACGGGTCGAGGCGTTGTGGATCACCGAGGCCGAATCGACCTCGCGCAGGAATCGTTCGGCCGTCGCCGGGTCCTCGGTCACGATCGAATCGGTGTGGTGGCTGCCGTAACGGTTGACGTGGTCGATCGCCTCGGCGACGTCGTCCACGACGCGCACACCCAACACGAGATCGAGATGCTCGGTGCGCCAATCTTGTTCGGTCGCGTCGACCAGCGTGGCATGAGCATCCTGCTCATGTCTTCCTGTGGCATGGGCATCTTGCCCATGTTTCTTCACGGGCGGGACGCCCGCGCCACTTCCAAGCAGCGCTTCCTTCGCTCGTTTGTCCACCCGCAGCTCGACCCCCTTCTTCCGCATCTCGACGGCGATGGCGGGCCAGATCGTTTCCACTGCACCCGCATCGACCAGGAGCGTCTCGGTCGCGTTGCACACCGAGGGGTACTGGGTCTTGGCGTCGACGGCGATGCGGATCGCCTTGTCGGGGTCGGCCGCCGCGTGAACGTACGTATGGCAGATCCCGTCGCGATGCCCGGTGACGGGGATGTTCGTGTTGTCCATGATATAGCGGACGAACGCGTTCGATCCGCGCGGGATGACGAGGTCGATCAGATCGTCGAGTTTGAGTATCTCGGCGATGTCTTCGCGCGTCTCGAGAAGCGTCATCCACCCGGCCGGGACGCCCTGGACCGACCGCGCCGCTTCGTCGAGGACGCGCGCCAGGGCGCGGTTCGACCGGATCGCCTCGCTCCCGCCCTTGAGCAGCACGGCGTTGCCCGACTTGAGGCAGAGCGATGCGATCTGGGGCAGCGCGTCGGGACGCGACTCGAAGATGACGGCGATGACGCCGATCGGACAGGCGACTCGGTAGAGGTTCAGTCCCGCGTCGAGTTCCGTGGCGCGGAGCGTTTGGCCGATCGGATCGGGGAGCGAGGCGACGCTGCGCAATCCCTCGACCACGGCGTCGAACTTCGACCCCGCGAGTTCGAGGCGCTTGGCGTCGGACTTCGCGATCTTGCCTTGGGCGATCAATTCCCGAGCGGCGTCGATGTCCTTCTTGTTCTCGGCGAGGATTTCGTCGCGACGCGCCGCGACGGCGTCGGCCATCGCCAGAAGCGCGCGATTGCGCGTCTCGGCGCTCAATCCCGCCAGGACGAGCGACGCGTCGCGGGCGCGACGGGCGGATTCGACGACTGCGTTTTCGGACAAAACAGGAACCTTTCTGTTCGAACCGCTAATCGACACCAATCTTCACTAGTGAGAACCTGAAGAACGGAGGAGGAGAGAATCTTCAACCGCGTTTTCTTCTCCGATTAGTGTCGATTGGTGAAGATGAGTGGTTCGTCCCTTCTTCTCTTTTCTCTTTTCCTTCTACTCGGCGTTCGATGCGCCCCGAAGGCGCGCGACGAGGATGCGTCGCGCTTCCTCCAAGTCCTCGGGCGTGTCGACGCCGATCGAGTCGCGGGTCGTCTCGACCACGCGGATCGTCATGCCGTTTTCGAGAAACCGCAATTGCTCGAGCTTTTCGATCTTTTCGAGGGGCGTCTGGGGCATCTTCACGAACTCGAGCAGCGCCTCGCGGCGGTAAACGTAGAGACCGAAGTGTTTAAAGACTGCGGATTGCGGATTGCGGATTGCGGATTGTCCATCCTCGGACTTCTCCGCTATCCGGCTGAGATTCGGGATCGGCGAACGCGAGAAGTAGAGCGCCCGTCCCGAGGGATCGCACACCACCTTGACCACGTGAGGCGAGAGAAAGTCCTCTTCGCGCGCGATGCGGATCATCGCGGTCGAGACCGCGCAATCGGGGTCGGCGCGAAGCGCGTCGACCGCGCGGTCGATCGCGTCGGGCGGCATGAGGGGCTCGTCGCCCTGGACGTTGACGATCGCGTCGGCTTCGGGGAACTGCGCGACGGCCTCGGCGATCCGGTCCGTCCCGGTCGGACAATCGGGGGAAGTCATGACGGCGCGTCCGCCGTGCGCCTCGACCGCGCGGAGGATTCGCTCGTCGTCCGTCGCCACAATCGCGTCGTCGACGGTCCGAGCCTCGCGCGCGCGATCGACCACGTGGACGACCAGCGGTTTCCCGGCAAGTTCGACGAGCGGCTTGCCCGGAAATCGGACCGATCCATAGCGAGCGGGTATGACGGCGAGGGTGGTCACGTCAGTCTCAGTTCATTCAGGTTCGCAAGTTACAGGTTCCAGGTTCCAGCGACTTCCACTCAATCAATCACCTTGTTCAGCGGGTACTCGATGATCCCGCGCGCGCCGGCGCGCCGAAGCGCCGGGATCAGGCGCTTGAGCTCCGTTTCGTCGATCACGACTTCGAGCGCGTACCATCCCGTCTCGCTCAGGTGCGAAATGGTCGGCGAGGTGAGCGCGGGAAGAAGGTTCGACACTTTCTTCATGTCCGTGTTCTTGACGTTGAGTTTGAGGCCGACCTTGCCCTCGGCGGCCATCGCCGCTTCGAGCAGCATGGCGATACTCTCGATTTTCTCGCGTTTCCACGGGTCCTGCCACGCTTCGTGATTGGCGATCAGCTGGTTCCAGGTCTCCATCACCGTGTCGACGATCCGGAGATTGTTCGCCCGCAGCGAATTGCCCGTCTCGGTGATTTCGACGATGGCGTCGGCGAACTCGGGCGCCTTGATCTCGGTCGCCCCCCACGAGAACTCGACGTCGGCGTTCACGCCGTGCTTCTTCAAGTACTTGCGCGTCAGGTGGACCACTTCGGTCGCGATCCGCTTGCCTTCGAGACCCTTGACTGTTTTGACGGGCGAGTTTTCGGGCACGCACAAGACCCAGCGGGGTTTGCGCCGCGAGGTCTTGGCGTAGACCAGGTCCAGGACGGAGCGCACTTTGGCGCCGTTTTCCCGGATCCAGTCGAGCCCGGTAAGGCCCGCGTCGAGAATCCCCTCGTCCACGTAGCGCGCGATTTCCTGCGCGCGGATCAAGAGGGGTCGGATCTCGTCGTCGTCGCTGTTGACGTAGTACGAGCGGGTCGGGACCGAGAACTGGAACCCGGCCTTGCGAAACAGGGCGAAGGTCGATTCTTCGAGGCTTCCCTTGGGAATGCCGAGCGAGAGAACGCGTTTTTCAGAGGGGGTTTTTCTGGCCACGGGTCACCATCTTTCCTGTGATTTTCACCGGCGTGCCCACGGGCACGAGGTCGTAGAGCTCCTCGACGTCTTCCTTGAGCATCCCGACGCATCCGTTCGAGGCGTACTGACCGATCGTGCTGGGGTCGATCGTCCCATGAATGCCGAGCGAACCCTCGAACGCGAGCCAGCGCGTTCCGAGTTGGTTCTCGGGGTCTCCCGGCGGATACGTTTTCCCGTCCTCGGGGTTGTTCCACGTCGGGTTCTTGACCTTGCGTAGGACGCGATACTCGCCCACGGGCGTGCGCCAGTCGTCTTTACCGGTACGGACGCGATAGCGCTTGAAGAACCGGCCGTCGTTGAGAAGAAGGAGCGTGTTCTCGGTCTTGTCGACCTCGATGGAGAAATCGGTTTTCGGGATCTTCAATCGTTTTCCCACGCTCAGAGTGTGCGTGTCGCGAATGCGATTGGCGCGGCGGATCAGATCGGGAGAGACCCGGAATTGCCGGCCGATCGTCTCGAGAGTGTCGCCGCGCCTGACGTTGTAGAGCTGGTCGCCCTCGCCCATCTCGGCGGAGTAGAGACCTTCGAGATTGATCTTGCCCAGACTTCTCTCGGCCACGTCGCGCCGCTCGGAATCGGGGTGGCGTTCGAGCCAGTCGAGAAGAGCGACCTGGGCGTCGCGCAACGACTCGGTGTGGTAGGCGAGCCGCGCCCGACCCAGTTCGGCGTCGGGGATCGAGTCGCTGTCCTTGTATCGCGTGAGGATGAGATTCCAGTACTCGGCCGCCTTCTTGAATTGGCCGTCGGAATACTGTTTCTCGCCCAGCGCGGCGAGACCGTTGTCTACGTATTGCGAGTCGGGATACTTCTCGACGATCGTCCGCCAAGACGCAAGCGCCTTGTCCGCGTCGTTCGTCGTTTCGTAGGATCGAGCGAGCGTCGACAGGATGGCGTCGGCGCCCTGAAGATTCGGATTCTCGTCGAGCAGGAGTTGAAGATTGGCCTGGGCGCGCGGATGATTGCCGCTCTCGATTTGCCGCTTGGCGATCTCGAGTTTCTGCTCGATGTCGCGCAGGCGTCTTGCCGTTTGGATGTGATACCATCCGACGGCGCCGCCCGCGGCCAACGCCCCGACGAACAGGAGTCCGAAGAACAGTTTCCAGCGCATCTACAATCCATCCTCACGCCGTTCCGGGGTAGACAGAACCCACGGAGCCACGGCTCATCGATGTACCGCTTACGATTTTGGGGGGGAAGCCAGAGAGAGCGAAAACCGGGCGAGTCGCCCCTTCGTGGGCTCTTTCCACGGGCCGGAAGCCCGCATCACCTTCGCTGAGCCCCCCCACGGTCCGAAAAGCCGCCCTGCGCGACTGACGAACCATGGAATTTCACACTACAGACCGTTTTCGGGGGTGTCAAGCCCTTTCCCGGAGCGGTTCCCAGCGCCGTCTCCGGGGTTGAATACGTGGGAAACTCCGTGGTATTGTGTGGCCTTTCGGGGTAAGGCGTTTCCGCGCGGTTGGCGGGAAAGACAAGAACGGGAATTCCTCGGGTTTGTTGGCGGGGCAAGGACGGAGAACCATGAATCCGCTCAGAGTCCTTCTGGTCGACGACGAGGCGCAGATTCTGGACATACTTGGCCGCATGCTCAACCAGCGCGCCGATTTCGCCCACGCCTCGGCCGGCGATGGCGAACAGGCCCTCAAGATTCTCGAGAAAGAAGACTTCGACGTCCTCTTGACCGATCTGATCATGCCCGGCATGAGCGGTCTCGATCTGATCCGCAAGGCCCGAGCGCTGCGTCCCCAGATCGTCTCGATCATTCTGACCGGCCGCGGCTCGCGGAGCGCCACGATCGAGGCCATCAAGGAGGGGGTTTTCGAGTTCGTCGAGAAACCCATCGCCGACACGCCGAGCTTTCACATGGTGGTCGACCGCGCGGGCGCCCGCAGCCGGCTGGTGCGTGAGCGCGATCGCCTGATGGCCGATCTCCAAGCCCGCAACGCCGATCTCCAGAAAAGTCTGTCTCGGCTGAGCGAAGCCTACGAGCGCCTGCGCCGACAGGAACAGGCCCTCGAGTCGGACCTTCTCCAAGCGCAACGGATTCAGCAGGCGCTCCTGCCCCAAGGTTTTCCTTCCATCCGGGGAATCGATCTGTTCGGCTTCTTCGGTCCCTGCGAGCGGATGGGAGGCGACTTCTTCGACGTCATTCCGCTAGGCCGCGACCGGGTGGCGATCTACCTGGCCGACGTCGCGGGCCACGGAGTGGGCGCGGCGATGATCACCGTGATCATCCGCGAGATGATCCACGCCGAGCAAAGCCGGGGCGACGGGATCGGGATTTTCTCCAACCCGGCGAAGGCGCTCTCCTTTCTCAACCAAGGTCTCCTTCGCGAAGCGTTCGATCCTTTGCGTCTCGTCACCATGGGGTACATGGCGATCGACGGGACTCGGGGCGACGTGGTTTGCGCCTGCGCGGGTCATCCGCCGCCGCTCCTGGTGAGCGATCCCTCCGGCGGCGGGTTCGTGAGCGCGGGAGGGCCCGCTTTGGGACTCGTGTCCTCGCCGGAGTTCGAGACCGTGCGGATCTCGCTCAAGCCCGGAGATTTCGCGCTCCTTTATTCGGATGGGTTGACCGAGGCGCGCAACGCCCGGGGTGAGGAGCTGGGCGCATTGGCGGTTGCCCGGGCGATCGCGCCGTCGTACGGCCGCACGGCGCGCGACATCGGTTCGAGAATCGAGAGCATCTGGCGGCGCCACAAGGGAGAGGCCCCGTCGGGAGACGACGTGACCTTTGTCGTTGTCGGCGCATCGAGCGGGGCGGCCGTGACTCGGGAAAGAGTCCTTCCGGGATCGGTCCAGATCGCCGGCTGCGATTCGCCCGGCGTCGTCGAGATCCCCGCGCCGAGCCGGATCGCGCGCGGGTGGAACGCGGGCCGACTCGTGATCGCTCTGCCGGGCAAAGCCACGTGGCAGGAGGCGCCGATCGTCCGACAGATCGTCGACGAGGCCGTGAGAACGGGGGCGCCGTCGATTCACCTCGACATGTCCGAGTGCGAGTTGCTCGATTCGACCATGCTAGGGGTCCTCTGCCAGATCGGCGACAAAGCCTGTGTCCATAACGTATCCGACGGGGTCATGCTCCAGTTTCGCGAGCTGGGAATCGCCGATCGCCTCAGAATCGTCCCGGAACCCGCTCCCAAAGCGGATATGGCGGCGGTCTCGATTCCCCAGATCGACGAACGGCAAGTGTCGGACATCATCCTTTCGGCCCACGAGACGCTCATCCAATCGACGCCCGCCAACCGCGCGCGCTTCGAGCCCGCGCTCGATCTGATGCGAGAGAGTCGCGCGCAACCCTCGGGCGGCGACACCGTCGAGGAGAAAGACCCGAAGCGCCGGTAGCTTCAGAGTCCGCGCTTTCGAGAATCCCGAATTGAACTCTCACGAGCCCTACCCAAAAGCACTCGAACGTTCGATCCGGAGGCGCATTCTCCGCGCCATTGGGGTGCATCTCTACCGCCATCCGATCTGGGCCGCGATGGCGATCGCGGCGCTCACCGTTCTGGCGGTTCGAGGCGGCCGTCGTCTGGAAGTCTCGTCCGACCTCAGGGCGTTCGCTCTTCCCGACGAAGAGGAGCGTCGCGCGTGGGCTCCGGTTTTCCTCACCCACGCGGAGAACGAGCCGTTGGTCGCCATCGTGCGGTTCGACGCACCCCTCGATCTTGCGCAAACGAATCGCGCCGTCGAGACGCTCGTCCGAGTATGGCCCGCGCCCGGCCTCGTCGGGTCGATCAGGCGTATCGGCCCAATGCCGTCCGTTCCGACAGATGTCTCCATGGGAGAGATGCTGCGCGCGCTCCGTCCGGGAGATCTGAACGAACTCGAGACCCTGGCGAGTCGCGACGGGGCGGCCCGAGCGCTGGCGTTGGCGCGACGACGGGTCGGGACAACGCTGGGTGAACCCCGGGCGCGAGGGACCGGCCTCTCGAGCGCCCTGACCGATCCTACGGGTTTCTTCGATTGCCTCGAAGAGCGGGTTCGAACGGCGCGCTCGACGATGCGGCGGACTCCCCTCGGCGGCGGCGTTCAGGGAGATCGGACTCTTGTCTTTCTGGTCGAGCCCGTGAGGTCGGCGAGCGAAATCTCGTACTCCCTCGCGCTCCGCGACCATCTCGAAAGGACGTTTGGCGCGGTCCGAGAGGGACGCGAGTCTCTGCCCGCGGGCGCGCGACTCGAGCTCAGGGGCGAGCACGTCGATACGGCGCGGATGGCCGACCGGACACGGACCGATATGGTCCGGTCTCTCGGCCTCGCGCTGTTGTGCGTCGCCCTGCTTCTGATTCTGGCGTTTCGAAAGGTCGAGTCGATTCTGTTTGTCTGGACACCGCCCATTCTCGGCTTGGTGTGGACCTACGGGTTGGTGTCGTGCTTTACCTCTCGGCTCGACCTTCTTTCGGCCGTCCTGCCCTTCCTTCTCGTCGCGCTGGGCGTCGAGTTCAGCGTCCAGATCTACTATCGGTTCGTCGAGGAGTTGTACCGCGAGAACCTCTACTATCCGGCCCTCGGCGCCGCCTACTCCGAGGCGGGGCGGGGCGTTTTTGTGGCGACCGTCGCGACGGCGCTTGTGTTTCTCTCTCTGTATCTGACCAGCTATCGCAGTCTGCGCGAGCTGGCGATGGTGGGCGGACTCGGGATTCTCTCGATGGCCGTTGCGTCGTTGTCGGTCCTACCTCCGATGGCGGCGATCAAGAGTCGTCTCGCGCGAGGCCAAGTGCGAGGCGTCGAGCTCTACGACTTCGGCCAGCGTTCGCTCAGCGCCGCCGTCATCGTCTCGCCGCGCGTGTGTCTGGCTTTGGCCCTGATCGTCACGGCCTATCTGGCCTTCTTTACCGACACCTTGCGCGTCAACCGCGAGATCGGGCTCGATCTGCGCGGCGCGCCGTCGGCGCAGAGGCTCGCCGGCGGCGACTCGCCTTCCTTGCCCCCCTCGAGCCGCCGTCTGTCCATTCTTCTCGAAGCGCCCGACCTGGAATCGGCCCTCGCGCGAAACGACCGACTCTATGCCAACCTGGTCGAACTCGAAGGGCGATACCGCCCCGAGCGCATCGACTCGTTGAGTTCCGTTCTGCCCTCCCAAGCGATCCAGGAAACGATTCGCGCCCGCCTGGCCGACTCGCGAAGGTTCAACCCCGAGGAGGTTCTGTCGAGTCTTCGGGCCGCGGCACGGTCCGCTCATCTCGACTCCGTCCGGTTCGATCCGTTTGTGAAGCGCTTGGGAGAACTCCGGGCCGCCGCGGCGTCGGAGCCTTTGCGCACGGTCGGCGACGCGACGTCGGACCCCGAAACCCTTCGCGCGCTCGGCACTCATATCGCGCATTCGGACGGCGTTTACCGCGTCCGGACGACATTGTACGCCCCGCCTGAGAATCCGAACCTTCTGACCGACGACTTCGCGGAGTTCCAGCGGCGCGTCTCGCGGGCGTTGGGCGACGGGCCGATCCACTACCGGAGTTTGGCGATCGAGAATCGACGCGTGAGTCGGGCCGTGATCCGGAGCCTCGCCCTGGCCGTGGTTCTATCGATCCTGTCGTTGATGGTGTGCCTCGTTCCTCACTTTCGATGGCGGCTCGCCGACGCGATGCTGGCGGCGCTGCCGGTGGTCTGCGCGGCGGTCTGGACCTTCGGCCTTCTGGGCCTCTTGCACCATCCCGTGAGTCTCCACGCATTGCTGATTTTCCCACTCGTCGTCGGCGTGGCCGTCGACCAGACGATCCTCTTCATCCAGCGCCTGTACGATCGCCGCTATGCCACCCTGCGCCAGGTGGCACGCGCGGGGGGGCGTCCGAACGTGGTCTCGGTCTTGATTCTCGCAATCGGTTTTGGGAGTCTGGCCCAGGTCCGGTTCGCCGCGTTGCGCGAGATGGCGACGGTCGCCCTGATCGCCGTCGCGCTTTCCACCTTGGCCACCCTGATTGTCGTGCCCGCGATTCTCCAGATTCGACAAGAGGGGGGACTCGCCGCCTGGACCGATTTCCGCGACGAGGAGTAGTCCGCGCCATGCCCGACCCGGCCGACAAGAAGACGCCCGCCCTTCCCGCCGACGGCAAACCCCGATGCAGCTGGTGTCTCGTGCATCCGATCTACGTCGCCTATCACGACACGGAATGGGGAACGCCGCTCCACGACGACCGGCGTCTCTTCGAAATGCTCGTCCTCGAAGGGGCCCAGGCGGGCCTGAGCTGGCTCACGATTCTCAAACGTCGCGAAGACTACCGCCGCGCCTACCGGGGGTTCGATCCCGAGACGGTGGCCCGCTACGGCGCGCGCGACGTGCGGCGCCTCCTCGCCGATGCGCGGATCATCCGCAACCGTCGCAAAATCGAGGCGTCGATCGCAAACGCCCGACGTTTCCTCGAAGTCCAGGAGGAATTCGGCTCGTTCGACCGCTACATGTGGCGATTCACGGACGGCAAGACGCTTCGTCCCGCGCGGCGCGCCCGCGCGTGGAAAGAGATTCCCGCCGAGAGCGCCGAATCGCGCGCCATGTCGAAGGATCTGATGCGACGCGGCTTTCGCTTCGTCGGACCGGTGATCTGCTATTCGCACATGCAGGCCTGCGGTCTCGTAGACGACCACATGGCGGGTTGCTTTCGGTGCGAGTAAACTGGAAACACGAAGGACGTTGGGTCAAGAACCGCACTTCCGGCCCTGCCATACGTCCAGCGACGCCATTCGACTGTCCAAATCCTTGAGAAAACCCTGTTTGTCGCCCGCCCAATCAGGCGCCAGGAGTCGGTCGGGCGGCGCTTCGCCAACGAGACGGTGAATCAGGATCGACGGCGAGAGACGGGCCAGGAACTCGATCGCCAGATCCATGTATTCCTCGCGCGAAAGAAGACCGATCTCTCCCTTGCGGTAGAGCTCGGCCATCGGCGACTCGCGGTCGATGTAGAGATTGTGAATCTTCACCCCCCAGGCGCCGGTCTCGTTCAGGAGCTCGGCCGCGCGCAGCATGTCGTCGGGCGAATCGCCCGGGAGACCGAAGATGACGTGCGCGCAGAAACGGATGTCGAGCCGTCGGAGGTGCCCGACGGCCTCTTCCCACTGAGCGACCGAATGACACCGCCGGACGGTTCGCAGGGTCTCGTCGTTGGCCGACTGAAGACCGACTTCGAGCCAGAGAAACGTGCGTTCGTTGAATTCCCGGAGCAGGTCGCGCGCGGGAGAATCGAGACAATCGGGCCGCGTGCCGACGGCCATCGCCACGACGCGCGGATCGCCCAGGCCTTCTTCGTAGGTCTTGCGAAGAGTTTCCACTGGGGCGTAGGTGTTGGTGAACGCCTGAAAGTAGGCGATGAACTTCTGGGCGAGACGTTTGTCGATCGCGTTCGAAATGCCGCGCGCCAGCTGTTGGCCGATCGGCAGAGTCGGATCGACCCGCGCGGCGCGCGCCCCTCCCGCGTCGCAATAGAGGCACCCGCCGGTCGCCAGAGTCCCGTCGCGCGTCGGGCAGGTGAACCCGGCGTCGAGCGGGATGCGCATCACCCGACACCCGAACCTCTCGCGCAGCGCCGGGCCCAGCGCCGCGTGCCGCCGCCCGCCGGGGAAGGAAAAGGACTTGGACTTGCCGGAATCCATCGACTGCCTCGCTCAGGGAAGCGCCGCGCCGCCTCGGGCCGCTTTCCCCGGCTCCGGAAGCGGAGCGGCGTCCACGGCGACGCCCATTCGCCGCGCGAGCTCGGTCGCGATCTGAGACCGAGTATACTGAGAACCGTCTTCCGGGACCACGAGTACCGATCGTCTGAACAGACCTAACCGGAAATCGAATTCGATCCGCTTCCCATTTCCGTCGATGGCGGTCAGCCTCACTCCGTGCCTCGTTCCCTCCTCGGAACGGTGCTCCCAACCCAAATCGTAGATCATGTCTCTTGCGGCGTCGATGAAATGGGTGCCGCCCGAGAGCCGGAACGACCGATAGCGCACCATGCCCGCCTCGGCATCGAGTCGTTGCGACCAGAAGGCCACGGCGAGAATCAAGAGGACGAGGACCAGGACCGCGATGCCCCCGAGAATCGCCGCCGAGACTCTCTTTCGTGTCAGAATCATGAGATTGCTCCTTACCGCCCGTGGGCGTCACCCACCCGAGAAAAAGAAGGATTCTCTTGGTCAAGAACTCTCGCGTGGAACACCGACTAGGGAACAACGGGGACTTGACTCCAGGTCTTTCCCTCAAGGACGCGTCCGCGCTTCTTCTTGTTGACGCCACCCCATTGCTTGAAGAAGAACGGGACGTCCGCGCAAAGACACTGGTCGCGCAAAGAGAGAACCCACTCCGCCGGAGTGAGCATTCCACATTGGACTACGTCAGTCTCCTTCTTGCCGGTCGGACTTTGTAGAGCGCGCGGTCTTCCTTGACGCAGAGCGCTTGCTCCTCGACCATCTTCTCGAAGACGAGTTTGGCGGTGGAGAAGAGATCTGCACTCTCCGCTTTCAGATACCGCGCGGCCATCCGGCAGTATTCCGGGTCGATCTCCACGCCGATACTGTTACGGCCCGTTCTGAGGGCCGCAACCATCGTCGTGCCGGACCCGCAGAACGGGTCGAGTACGGTATCGCCAGTGAAAGAGAACATCCGCACAAGACGGTTCGCCAATTCTAGCGGGAACGGTGCCGGATGATGCTTGGTTGACGCGCCTGTCACATTCCAAATCTGCTGAAACCAGCGGTCGAACTCTTCCTTGGAAATCTTGCTTGCCTCGCGTTGCGCGTCGGTCGGTTTCCGATTAACTCTGTTCATTCGCCGGAGACGCGAGGCGAATAGTCGGTCTGGCTTCTGGCGGCGTTTTTGTCGCAAAGCGACGAGATGACCGGCGAGTCCCGATGCCACACAACGCGTTTCAGGTGTTTCACACCTGGATCTGTGTATGTATAGGAGAAACGAAGGTCGTACACGCGATACAGGGTGGCAAAGAACGAATCGAGTGACAGAGGGCTTCCGGGCACCGGGAAATCGCGCAGTAGCGGCAATTCTCCTTCCACGGCGTCCGATTTCAAGACCGCCAACGCAACGGATTCGTACCTTGAGTAGTCGTTTCGAACGAGCATTCTGCCTGCAAGTCCCTCAAGTATCCGGGCATAGTCTCTGACGGACGGAAGAACGTCCCCATCTTTCCCCAAAAGAATGTCATTGGGCTTGAGTGTGAGATCGGTTGTGCCGGTTGCGCGAAGGAAATGGACAAACCCGTAGACAAGCCCCGGATACATGATGTGTATGTTCGCACAATCCCCGATTGCTTCCTCGGTTCGATTGACCAAATTCCGAAACGCCTTGCTCGTTCCTTTCACAGAAACGGCAAGGACCGGTCCGATTCCTTCCTTCGCAGCGACAATGTCAATTCTCTTGCTCTTCAGCGCGCCGAGCACGATTTGTTCTTTCTTGTTCTCCGCAGTCGGATCGAAGCGCAAATACCAAGCTCCGCCTTGAAACTCGGACTTGAGCGGTGGCGTCGGAGCAATCTCTTCTGGAAGAAATCCGCCTTCAACAACGAGGCGAATCCCCAAGTAGCGATGCAATGGCCTGATATGCTCGCCGCTTTCGGTTGCTGTGATTGCGATGAAATTCTTGGAGGCTCCAGTCAGCGTGAATTCCTCGGGGACACATTGGTCAGTCATAGTTTCGCCATCCTCTCATCTCGGCAGTGGCCTCTTTCAGGATTCGAATCTCGGACGGAGTGAAGTGTGGATTTCCGATTGGAACTAGGACATTGGATGCTTCGCGGGGTTCCATCTTCAGCATACCGCCGCCTAGAGGATGCCCCTCCAATTCACAACTCAGGTCCACCAATGGGTGTGACCAAGCCTGTTGGATCGTGCGAAGAGACATTCCGTTCTTACTGGAAACGGCATGCACAGAATTCGTGCAGACGCATTCTGTGTCATTTCTGACAAATGCGGGTTTCCTACCACTCATGTACGAGAGGAAGGCGTCTGGTACGCGAACATCAGGGATGGCATACCACGGGTCACGATTGCGGCACTTGTAACCCTTCCTTACCTCACGACCCCGTTCAGAGTTCAAGTATGCCATTACCGTTGAGGGCAGTTTCTGCGCGCCGCGTAGATCGAGAAGCATCACTGGCTCGTCCTGCGAAATCCAGCCTTCAACGGTCTGTCGGCTAACGCAATCGGCCGGCAGCTGGCGTGATCGTCTGATCGCGATCCGCAGGAGTCTTCCGGGAATGCCGTACCGCTTGGCCTCTGACGGTCTGAGGTGAAAAAACTCGTTGCCGCCACTGACATAGCCAATGCCTGTGTTAGCGACTTCGCCTAGGCGACTCACTCCGGCCCTTGAAGCACTTGCCTCGTACAAGGCCAAGTGACTGTCTGAAAGTAGGAACTTTCGTAGACGACAACCGGCGTCCCGCCACGAAGAGAGTGAGACACGCCTTGTAGGCCGCCCAGTCCACTCGAAAGAGGCGAATCCGTCGAAGAGCGAGAGCTCGACAACATCTGTTCGTCCGCCAAAACCATCCGCAAACAAGAGCCATGCGTCTTCGGACAGATCGGGAAACAGTTTCTCTCGAATTGCGACGATTCTTACCTGTCGAAACCGCGAGCACAGAAAGCTGAGAACCGGAGACGCATATGGGGCATGCCCAATTTCGGCAGGCACCACGAAAGCCATTCTCCCGTCGGGCTTGAGTAGGCCCGCCGTGACTACCAAGAATGATGCCCATGAGGAGGCAAGGCCATTTATAGTTGACCCAGCCCTCTGGGCGAGTTCAATAGCGAGTTGCCTAGTCCTGCCGGCGAAGTGCTGGTAACGGATAAATGGTGGATTGCCTGCGACGGCTTCAAATCGGCAAGTAGTGGAGGATGCCCACGTGAAGAATTCTGTATGGTGAATCGTAGCTCCCGGAACACGTTCTTGAGCCAATCTTGCGTTCTCGCGGTCCAGTTCGATGCCTGTTGAGACGGCGTGATGGGCGAGAAACCGCCCGTCGCCGCACGAAGGGTCAAGCAAGTGATCCGTCTTTCGCCGGACGGCCCATCTCACAAGAGTACGTGCGACGTCCTCGGGGGTAAACACTTGCCCCAGTCGCTTTCGGCTTTCGCGCGACGCTATCATGTCAGTTCCCCCCCTTCCCCCGTTACGCAGATCGCGTCTGCCAATAGCGGGCCACCGCCTTCGCCGTACGTTCGTGAAGGGTTGCTATGGGTTTGGCCTGATCCATACCGTTTCTCGATCCGCTCGGACGCAGATTTCACGTCGGCAAACATTGGGAGTGTTTCGTGCGCACCAAGCCCGCCCGATATACATTCCGACCATACCAGCGCGCTATGCATGAAAGCAATGGAGGATTCGGGGCGGAGACTCGATTGCCGAGAGGATGCGGGGAGTCACAGGCTGGTCGAGACGTTGAGAGGTCACGAGTCGCGGGAAGTCTCGGACTCCGACCAGATGTCGAAGAAGTTGAACCACATGAACGGGTGGCGGGCGAGGCATTCTTCGAGACATCGGACGTAGCGGCGGAGCATCGCGTCGATCGCTCCGTCGCGTCCCAGCGCCTTCGGGTCGATCCCCTCGCTCAGGTTGTGCGCTTCGATCCGATAGGCCATCTTGCCGGTGCGGACCGTGAGAAGAACCTCCACGTTTGCGCCCGTGCACGCGGCGAGGCGATACCCCGCGATCGGGAACTCGGCCCGCGCGCCGAGAAACGTCGCGCTTCCGGTCCGTCCGCCTCCCGAGCGGTCGCCCATCACGGCGACGCATTCGCCCGCCTGGAGCGCCTGGGTCATCTCGATGAGGCCTCCCATGAAACCGTCGGGCGAAACCAGAGACCACTCGCGCGTCCCCTTTCCCGAATCGACGGCGTTGAGCGCCTCGGAGCCTTCCTCGCGCCGGAATTGGAAACAAACCGGCACTCCGATGTCTCCGATGTGGACCATCGCCGCCTGCCAACTGCCGACGTGACTCGTGACCAGAACCATCCCGCGTCGGCTCTGGGCGCGGTCGTAGAATTCCCGCGCCTGAGGGAACTCGACGTGGAAACTCTCCTTGCCCAAGACGCCGATCGCCGCCTGGTCGATCAGGACTTGTCCGAAACGATAGAAGTAGCGCAGCGACGCGAAGAACCGCCAGACGCGCCCGCGGTCGGGGAAGCGACGTCGAAGATAATAGTCCGCCGAACGCCGCGCCCGGGTTCGCACGAAAACGTAATAAGGCGCGACCAACGCGAGAAGGAGATAGGCCGGGGTCACTCCGAGGGAGCGCAACACCCACCGGAAGATGCCGTGGCCGAGTCGTCCGCCGTATCGCGGCGCTTGGGGCGTTTTCCCTTCGTCGTCACGCGGCATCGTCCGTTTTCTCCATGGCTCGCGGCGGATTCGGGCGGGGCGATCGCTTCGGCCAGGACACGAGCGCGAAGTAGACGATCAGTCCCGCGGCGACGGCCAGAAAGGGACTCAGGAGGGTCGAGCCGATGAAGTACTCCCCGAGCCGGAGGTGAATCTCTTTGCCCAGGGTGCGAAACAGCGCCTGCTTCGTGTTGACGTCGGGAAGCGTGATAAACTCCCCGTGCAACAGGTAGTGGCCGAGCTCGATCCCCAAGGCGGGAACGAAGGGAGGAATGAAGGGCGCGCAGATATTGCTCGCGTAGATCGCGATGGGGCGATTGAGTTTGAGGCGCGTGGCGTAGAAGGCGATCGTGATGCAATGGATCCCGATCAACGGCAACGCGCCGAGAAAGACGCCCAGCGCCACGGCGAGCGAAACGTCCTTCGGGCTCGTCCGCTCTTCGTGAAGGAGCTTGAGCGACTTGATCGGGTGGCGGAGCGAGAGTCTGTTCTCGTCTCCCACCTTGCGGAAGATCTTTCGATGGACGTCCTTCCAGTACACGATCGGATGACGCCACGAAAGGCGAATCGGGTCGGGGTCGGGATTGAAAAGCACTCGGTGGGGCCACGGAATCAGGTGGCGGGTGACGAGGCGCGTGTAGGCCACCGAGATCCACGCGTTGTCCAGGAACGGCTTGAAGTGCGAGATCCGCTTGTCGGCCGGGAAGTACTCGACCGAGACATCGACCGAATCGATCGCCGCGCCCGCCCAGGCGGCGCGCGCCAGAATCTCCACCTCGAAATCGTAACGACGACTCGAGCACCGGACCCGGTTCAACACTTCGACCGGGTAGGCGCGAAACCCGCACTGGCTGTCGCGGCAATCCACCCCGGCGGCGATCCGCATCCACAGGTTCGACCACCATCGACCGAACCGGCTGATTCCCGGGACGTTCTCCCGTCCGAATCGGCGGCAACCGACGACGATCGCCAACGGGTCGCGTTCGATCCGGGGGATGAACAGGAGCGCCTCCGAGGGCCGGTGCTGCCCGTCCGAATCCACCGTGATCACGTGCGAGAAACCCGCGCGCTGCGCCCAGCGTCCCGCTTCGACGATCGCCGCGCCCTTGCCTCGATTCTCTGGAAAGACGATTCGTTCGACCGCCAGATCGGCGATCGAGGCGAAACTCGCGTCGGTGCTGCCGTCGTCGACAACGAGGACCGGCAGGCCCGTCTCGAGCGCCCCTTCGACCACGCCGCGCAGGGCGCGGCCGCTGTTGTAACTGGGGATGACGATCGGAACGCGCGGCGAGGCGGCGGTTTCGTTCACCGGGGCGGGACCGGGCATGGCTTGGCCTTCTTGTGCGCGTTGCGAACCCCGAAGAACACGTTCGCGTGCCGCGCGAATCGAACGCAGCTGTCGGGAGAACGCCAGAGCATCGTGACGTAGCGGAGCAGGACGGGCAGGCGTTCGAAATAGCGCCGGTAGAACTCCTTGTGGAGCTCCTCGAACCGGTCGCGGGTCAATCCTTCGGGTATGAAAACAGAATTGAGGCAGTTCATCAACTCCCAGTTCTCGTCGAACTCCCCCCACCGCCGGATGTCGCGATAGAGCGGCGACCCGGGAAACGGGGTGAACTTGGTGACGTTGAGTTCGCCCAGGGGCAAACTCAGGGCGTAGTCGATGGTTCGCTGGATCGTCTCCTCGGTCTCGCCCGGCAGGCCGATCATGAAAAGCCCTTTCACCTGGATGCCCGCTTCCTTGATCCAACCGACCGATTGGCGCATCCGGTCGGGATCGACGTGCAGCCGGTGCCGCGCGAGCAGATCGCGATCGCCGCTTTCGATCCCGAGACTGATCATCCAGCAACCGGCCCGTTTCATCCGTTTGAGAAGATCGAGATCGAGATGCTCGGCGCGCGCGCCGCAGTTGAACGTGATGCCGAGCCGCGCGCGGATGAGGAGATCGCACAGTTCCTCGATCCGCTCGCGATCCAGGGTGAAGTTGTCGTCGTAGGAACTGATATGGCGGACGCCGTAGGTCTCCTTGAGATGGCGGAAGAAATCGAACACGTATCGCGCCGAGCTGAGGCGCAGCGCCTGGCCGAAGACCGAACGGTCGCAGTACGAACATCGGAACGGACATCCGCGGCTGGTGACCGACGTGGCGCCGGGCGCGCGGTGGTAATTGAATATCGGGAGCTTGTAGGTGGTCGGGAAGCCGCGCAACTTGCCGTAGTCCGGAAAGGGGAGACTGTCGAGATCGAGGTGGCCCTCGCGCGGCCCGCCCGACACAATTTCGTCGCCTCGGCGCGAGAGAAGCCCGGGGACGCTCTCGGCGCCCTCGCCGTTGGCGTCGAGAAGCGCCAACAGGGTTTCTTCTCCTTCGCCGACAACGGCATAGTCGATTTCGGGATGCTCTCGCATCGACTGTTCTCCGAGCGCCGAAACGTGCACGCCGCCGAACACCGTCCGCACACGCGGATACGCCTCTTTGATGCGCCGGGCGATCCGCGCCGCGTCGCGGAAACTCGACGTGGTCGTGCTGAATCCGACGAACTCGGGAGAGTGGGTCCGGATATAGGAGTCGATTTCGTCGTCGCGTCCCGGAAACGCGAAGCAGTCGTGGATGTCGGCGCGGTGGCCGTGGCGCTCGATCCACGCCGCCAGAGAGCAGAGTCCGATAGGCGCCATGATGTTGGCGATGCGCGAAACGTCCGTCTCGCCGGGGATCCAGTTGACGCCCAGCGGGTGGATGAGGAGGATTCGGCGCGATTTCCCGGTCACGCGAGCCCCTGGCCTCCCCCCGTTCTCCCGCGGCGACGAACGGAAGTCCCGCCGCGCCCCTGCGCCGTCAAGAGATTCCACACCGGCCCGCGGTGACCCATCCGATGAAACGCCCGGATCCGGTCGATATCCTGACCCGGAGGGTAGATCCGATCGGTGCGCGAGGCGAAGGAGGCGAGGATCGCCTCGTGCAACGAGTCGGGCGTCACGTCGGGCGAAAAGAAGAAGCGCGGGTCGAGGAGCGCCTCGTTCTCCTCGATCGTTCCCATTTCGACGGCCAGGCGACGGATGTGCGTCTCCGGGAAGATGCGGACACCTCGGTAGGCGAAGACGACGCAGTCGGTCAGTCGTTCGATGTTGTCGAGTCCTTCGTGCAGCGTCTCGCGGGTTTCTCCGGGTCCCCCGAAGATGATGAAGTGGGCCGAGGCGATGCCCGCTTGGGTGAAGAGACGGTTGCTTTCCTCGACGTCGCCCCAGGTGAAATCCTTGCGCATCGCGTCGAGCGTCGCGTCGGTCGAGCAGTCCGTTCCCCATTCGACGCAGGCCATCCCCGAACGCTTGAGAAGATCGACCTGTTCGGGACGAAAACGCCGCGGACGACAGAACGCCATCCAGGGCACGCGGACCTCGCGGCGCACCATTTCCTCGGCGATGGCGAGATAGCGATCCTCGGCGTCGTTGAAGACCGAATCGGTGAACGCGACGAAATCCGCGCCGTGCCGATCGCGGATCGCTTCGATCTCGTCCACAACGTCTTCGGGCGGACGAAACCGGTAGGCTCGTCCCTCGAACACGGGGTACGAACAGTAGGCGCAGCGATAGGGGCAGCCCCGCTTGGTCTGGACGTTGAGCATTCCGCCCTCACGAAGGTAGTACGAGGCAAGAGCCGCGTCGCGGACGGGCGAGCGAATCTCGTCGCCTCGCAGCGGCGCGGCGTCGCGAAGGATCCTCTCGCGCGGCGCGTCGCCGCGTTCGATCCGGTCCAGGAGGTCGGGAAAGACCCTCTCGCCATCGCCCGCGACGCCGTAGTCCGCGCCGGTCTTCTCCATCAACGCCTCGGGAAAGAGGGAGAATCCCGCGCCCCCGAGGACGATCGGGACGTCGGTCAGCCCGCGCAGGCGACCGACCGCGTCGCGATAGGAGTCGGTGTAGGAATCCGGCTGGACCGAGTCCACGTTGTCGATGTTGCGGAGCGACAATCCGACGACGTCGGGTCGGCAGCGCTCGACGACTCGGTCGAGCGTCTCGCCGGTTTCGTGTCCGTGGAGCCAGTCCCATTCGACCGCTTCGTGACCGCGCGCGCGGGTCGCCTCGGCCACCATCGACATCCCGAGAGGATAGACGGGATACGGTTCTTCGGTCGGATTCAAGGCGATGAGAAGCGCTTTGGCCACTGGCGTGGGCTCCGTTCAGGCGTCGGCGCTCGCGCTCCGGCGGCGAGGGGGGCGTTCGACCCGGCCGGAGGCGATTTCTTCGCGCAGCACCTTCATGAACAGGTCGCCCATCCGGAGTTCCTGCGAGGCGTCGGCGTAGAACGTGTCCCACGCTCCGTAGTAGGCGTCCTGGAGCTCGGTCGGCGTCATCTTCTTGGGTTGAAAGACCACGCGGTCGCACGTGTAGAGCGAGGGATCGTCGGTCAGGAGTCGCCCGTCTTTCGCGAGGCTCGCGCGGATCGGAGTATGGGCGAACGGGGTCATGATCGTGAATTCGGCCAGATCGAGCCCGATTTCCAAAAGGAAGTCCACGAGACGCTCGATCGAATCCACATCCTGATCGTCGGTTCCCAGGATGATCGTCCCCTCGACGGCGATGTCGTGGTCGTGATACATCCGCACGCGGTTGCGAATCACGTCCGACGTGTCGAAGATCGCTTGGTACACGTACCAACACCCGGCTTGGCGGGCGAGTTCGAGTAGGCGGTCGTCGCACGCGATCGGATGGCTGACCCATCGCTTTTCGAGCGGGATCAGCGCGCGGAAGAGTTCCTCGACCCACCGGTCGTCCTGAGCGAGCGAGTTGTCGACGAGGAATAGACGACCGTTGTCGATCGACTCGATCTCTTCGACCACCTTCTCGATCGGACGCGGCCGGAAGCGCCGTCCCCCCAGAAAGGGGGTGCAACAGGGAAAGCAATTGAACCGGCATCCGCGCGACGCGTGGACCAGGTCGAGCATCCGGACGCCGCGATACATGTAACGCTCGCGGTTGAGAATGTCGCGGCGGGCCGTGCCGACGAGTTCGATCGGCGGCATGTCGAGGTGGTAATCGTAGAGGGGTTTCAGATCGCCCGCGCGCAGATCGTCGCGCACCTTCGCCAGGCGGCCCCCCTCGACTTCGCCGAGAAACACGCTGTCGACGTGTTTCGCCAGGTCCTCGGAGTGAAGCGTCGCCGAAATCCCTCCCGCGATGACCGGGATTCCGCGTCGGCGATACGCGCGGGCGATCTCGTAGGCGCGGGGCAGCTGCGCGGTCAGAAGAATCGAGAGCGCGACGAGATCGGGCGAGTCGCTAGTGTCGAGCGGATCGACGTTTTCGTCCACGAATTCGAGCTCGACGTCGTTCGGCACTTCGGCGGCGAAGACCACCGGCGCGTGGGGGGGCAGATGAAAACAGGTCTGACGCTCCAACTTGCGCCACTTGGGAAAAATCGACTTCCACTTCATCGCGGTTGCGTTCCTCTACGATTCCGTTCCGAAAAGATCGAGCAACGAGGCGATTCGCCCGCCGTTCTCCAGTCGAACCTCTTCATTCTCGCATACCAGGCGCAGTTGGGAAAGACCGGATGCGGGACGGCGCTCGAGAACCACGAAGACAGCGCCCTGCAACGGCTGCGAGCCCTTCTCGAACCCCGCTTCTCCCCATCCGGACGAGGCGCCCTCGATCCGTCCGGCGAGCATGACGTCGGCTTTTCCCGCTCGAAGCAACGAGAGCGCCGCGCGCAGCGCGGTCATCCCGAGCCCGTCCTTCTCGCCCAGACAGAGCGTCGGACCGGTCAACGTGAAGTGCGCCGCGCACTCTCCCAACACGATGCCGGGCAACGTATAGGAAAAGAGATTCGGGCTCGCCAGCGCGCCGTCCTGTTCGAGAGTGGTGCGGTAGTAGTCGAAATCGGTTTGCGTGCTTTCGTAGAGACTCGAGCTGACCAGGCCGATGACGCGGTCTTCGTCGTGGCGCGGAAGACCCGCATCGCGCAACGCCAGGGCGATCGCCGCGCATCCCGCCTTGGTGTAGCGGTCGAAGCGGCCGTAACGAGACAGAGGCGGGTCGAACAGGTCGCGCGCCCGGGGCAAGGCCATCGCGTCGGAGTCCGACGGCGAGAGATCGACGCCGCGTCCGTCGCTCCATTGTCCGTAGCCTTGGGGGGCGACCCATCCGCCGCCGGTCACATAGACTTCCATCGAGTCGATTCCGTTTCTTCACCCTCGGCCTACAGCCTTCTCTCCAGAATCAGGGCCGCGTTCACGCCTCCGAATCCCGAGTTGGTCGTCAAGATGCGATGGCCCGCAAAATCCTGCGATGCGTTCGAGACGCGTCCCCGCCCCCTCTCCTCGGGCTCGTCGAGTCCGCCGGTCGGCGGGACGACGCCGTCTCTCAACGCTCGAGCGGAAATCGCCGCCTCGATGGCGCCCGCCGCGCCCAGGGTGTGTCCGATCGCACCCTTGACCGAGAAGATCGGGAAACGCCGGTCGCCGAAGAGCGCCTCGACCGCAGTGAGTTCCATGGCGTCGTTGTAAACGGTCCCGGTCCCGTGGGCGCAGTAGGCCTCGATCTCATCGGGGGCGCACCCGGCCTGGTCGAGCGCCGAACCGATCGCCGCCTTGAGCCCGCGACCGTCGCGGGCGGGCCCGGTGATGTGGTTGGCGTCGTTCGCCAGTCCCCACCCGGCGATTCGCACCGGCGGCGCGCCCAGCCGCCGTTCGGCCACGTCGCGCGTGGCGACCAGGACGGCCGATGCGCCGTCGCCCAGGCACAAGCCGTCGCGCCGGGCGTCGAACGGTCGGCAGACCGTCGGAGACAACGCCTTGAGAGCGCAGAACCCGACGTGGGTAAAACGACTCACGATGTCGGCGGCGCAGACCAGGACCGATTCTCTCTCGCCCGAACTCACCATGTCGGCGGCCAGGGCGATACCGGCGGCGGACGAAGCGCACGCCGCATTGATCTCGATTCCCTCCTCGGGGTCGAGCCCCAATCTCCGGCAGACCCAACGACGATAATGACGCGGCAGCCAAGGCGCCCGATACTCGGTCCGGTCCTCCGGCGCCTCCCCGGATTGCGCCTCGACGAATTCCGCGTCGCCCTTGACGCCGGTCCAAATCACGAACGTCCCCGCCGGAAGCGGATCGAGCGCGTCGAGCGCGCGACGCATGAGCGCGCAAACGAGATTCTCTCCCTCGCGCGGATCGGCGTCGAGATCGGCGACGCAGGCCGCCGTGCGACAATCGAGCGACTCGACTCCGAACCGGCGGATCGGCGCGACGGCGCTCTCGCCCGCGCGCAGCCGCGTCCACGTCGCGTCGAGCGATTCGCCCAACGCGGTGACCGCGGCGGCATCCGCGATGCAGGCGTCGCGCCGAGCGTCGGTCATGCCATTTCGCCGTTTTTCCAGGATTGCCGCCACCTCTCCAGGTAGGCCGGCCACGTGAGAAGCACTTGACCGTCGAGATCCGTCAGGATTTGGACCGTGTAGCCGCGGGCGATGTCGCGTCCGTCGGAGCCGCGGATGCGGAATTCGGAATTCAGGCGCGCCGACTCGCTCCAGAGCATCGTGGCGGCGACGGTGAACTCGTCGCCCAGTCGAAGAGGATGCAGGTAGTCCAGATGGAACTCGACGATAGGCGCGACGAACCCTTCCCGACGCATGTCCAGATAGTCCAACCCGTACTTGAGGCCGAATTCGGCGCGCGCATCCTCGAGAAAACTGGCATAACGACCGTGCCAGACGATCCCCAACGCATCCACTTCCTCGAAACGAACGCGGCGAACCGCCTGCGCCTCCAAGGGCGGCGGTGCGCCGGGCTCGGGCTCGAAGTATCCGTTCTTGCGTCGAGTCCTTGTCATTCCCGGCCTCCCACCATGGGCTCGACGTGACAGGTGTACTGCGCGACCGTCTCGTCGCCGCTTGTCAGCCGCACCTTCCCCGAGAATCGTTCCCCCGACGCGACAAGCGCCGGATCGAAGGTCGCGCGAACCCTCAACAGTTCGTCCGGCCCGACGCGTTTCGAGAACTTCGCTTGGGAGATCGCCGCCAGGCGCAAACGGCGTCGGGCCGACAACTCGCACAACAACATTCCCGCCTGGACCATGACGACGGCCGGCAAAATCGGGAATCCGGGAAAGTGGCCATCGAAGCCGGGGAAGTCCGGACCGAAGGAGAAGACTCCTTCGATCGTTCCCGGCGTCGAGTCCTGGAAACCGAAAAGACGCTCGAGAAGACTGCGGCACATCGGACTTCGCTCCTCGATGACCCCCGCGACATCCGAGGTCGGGCGCCACGTTCGGTCCGCATCTCGAACGGCGGTCTGCGGCGACGGCCCCGACAGATCCAGAGGCAGTGGGCCCTCCTGTTCCCAAACCTTCACGTCGCCCTGGGCGAGAACCTCGTCGCCGCGTAGCATTCTCACTCTCTCGATCAACGCCCCTTCGATCCGGAGCGACTCCTCGCACTCCAAAAGCAACTCGTCGCTTCGCCGGGCGCGGCTCGAGAGAACCATGTTCTTCAAGCCGACGAGATACCCCGTGCTCGGCCTCTCTCCCTTCAAACTCTGTTCGTAGCCTCGTTGCGCGGCGACCAGCTGCGCGAGCATCTCGACTCGGGCCGCGCGGTCGAGATTTCCCTCGGGATCGAAAAAAAGACTCGCTCCGTCGCCGCTCGATCCCACCGCTAGGCGCGACCGGGCGCGACCGGGCTCCCACTCCGTCAACTCGTCGATCAACAGCATTCGCCCGCTCTGCGGCACGATCTCGCGCGCCGCCAGAGGCAGGACGAAGCGGGCGGCGTCGGACGTCATGGATTCTCGCTCTTGTCGCACACCAGGATGGGACACGCGCGTCCGATCCGGATGTGTTCGGGATTGCGCCAGCACAGAGGATCGGGCGCGAGGTAGTCGCCGGTCAGATGGTAGGCCATCCCGCGGCAGCCGTAACACGTTTCGAGCATCTCGCAGCTGCGGCACGCGCCTTTGATGTTGCGCCGCACGTGCCTCAGGCTCTGGATCACCGGACTCTCGTTCAGGATCGTCGCCAACGGCGTGTGGCGGATGCTCCCCACTCGAATGTCGATCCCGGTGCATGGCTGCACGTAGCCGTTGGCCGTGATCGTGCACGAGTATTCGTGCCGCGAGCAGCTCAGCGCCGCCACCGGCGGATGTGCTTGCCAAGTGCGTCCGTACTCCTCGGAATCGATGGCGGCGAGCCGGTCGAACAGCCGGTGCAGATCGTCCACCGGGACGTTGAGATCGCTGCGATCGCGCGCGCGACCCTGGAACGTGATCATTTCGACGTACGGAACGATCTTGCGATCGCGCGCCCACCGCCACAAGTCGGGGATCTCGTCGTAGTTCTGCGCGCAGATGATGGTCTCGATCCCCATGTCGAGGTCGGCGGTCGGGTAGCCCGCCTCGATCAGATTGTCGATTCCGCGCCGGATCAGGTCGTAGGCCCCAGGAGTGTCGACCAGGAAATCCTGAACGTCCGCCTTCAGGCTGTTGAGCTTGACCACCGGCTCGACCCCGAAATCGAGGAGCCGGCGCGCCGTGTCGCCGTCGATGAGAGTCCCGTTGGTGAAAAGATCGATACCGAGTCCCTTGTCGCCAAGAAAGGCGACGACGTCCATGATCTGCGGATGCATCATCGGCTCGCCGCCGCCGATCAGGATCACGCGCCGCAGTCCCAGGTCGATCCCTTGTTCGATCACGTCGTAGATCTCGTCCAGGGTGAGCTCGTTGTGCCGCCGCTCTCCCGCGAGACTGTAGCAATAGATGCAGCGGAGATTGCACAAGTAGCTGGTCTCGAGCTCCATCGTCAACAGACGGCCCGAGTCGCGCGCCTCGGCGATTTCCTCGGCGCCGAAGTGCCGTCCCCAACGATTCTTCTCAGGAGCGATTCCCATCTCGAATTCCCTTCTCTCTACCTGCAATCGAAGAAGACGATCGGCTTGCGCTTGCCCTCCGGAAGCATCCTTCGTTGAAGTTCCCCGCCCTCTATTGTCCGGATCTCGGGCACGACGCGAAGCGCCGCGCGCAGCTCCTCCGCAAGGCGTTCCTCGGTCAACGAGGCGTCGCGGACCGCGACGAAGACGACCACGCGATCCGTGCCGTCGGCGTTGCGATGCGCCTCGACGAACGCCCCGGCCACGTCGCGGCGGCCCGAAAGCGGGGCGAGAATGGACTGCGGGAACAGCGTCGTTCCCTTATACTTTAGCATCTGGCTCTTGCGACCGAGCACCGGCCCGAGCCTCGGCGTGCGTCTCCCGCAGGCGCAAGGTTCCTCGATCAGGAAAGCGACGTCGCCCGTCCGAAACCGGATTAACGGCATGGCGCGCACCCCGAACGGCGTCACCACGACCTCGCCCGTCTCGCCCGGAGCGACAAGGCGGCCCGAGTCGTCGAGGATTTCGACCGCCGCCAGTTCCGCCCTCAGATGTCCGCCGCATCGCTCGGGACACTCGCAAAACGCCGTGGCGACCTCCGTCGAGGCGTAAGTCGAGTATATCCGCGCGCCCCAGACTTCCTCCAATCTTTTTGTCGCGGGAAGAAGAGTCAGGTCGCGCCCTCGCGTCGGCTCGCCGATGGCGATAAGCGCCTTGACACGGGCGCGCCGCGGGTCGTCGCCGTTCTCCAAGGCGTACTCGGCGATCCTCCAAAGCAGCGAAGGCACCCCGACTAGGACGTTCGCCTTCGCCGTCTTCAACATCCTCCATTGCTGCGCGGCGCTGCCCGATCCGGCGCGCACCATCCGCGCGCCGACGTTGAGGCCGCCGAGATAGTAGGCCAGCCCGGCCATGAAACATCGGTCGATCGCGGCGCACACCAACATCGTGTCGCCCGGGCCGACGCCGACCATCGCGAACGCCGCTTCCTCGTTGTAGGCCAGCCGCGCGAGGTCCGAAGCAGTCTGCAGCAGGACCGACGGCGAATCGCCGGTCGTCGCGGAGGTCAGACACACATCCGCGACTTCCTCCGGCGCGACGGCCAGAAAGTCGGGACCGCGATCGGACAAATCGGATTTCCCGGTACAGGGCAACGACGCCAGGTCGTCCAGTGTTCGCACCGCTTCGGGATCGACGCCGTGTTGCCCGAAAAGATCGCGATAAAAGGGAGAAGACTCGGCGGCGTATCGAACGTGTTCGGAAAGGAGCCGGCCCTGAAGCGCGGCGATCTCGCCCGTCGAGCCGTACTCCACGGACGAAAACGCTCGCATCGGACAATCGGGGAGGAACGGTTGCGGCATGTGAATATAGTGTCCCGGGAGCGATTTGCAGTGTTTATGCCGCCCCCTGCGGGGGCTCTTGTACAAGAAAACGACCTTTTCCACGGGCTTACGCCCGTGGCTAACCCTATGGCGCCCGCTGCGCGGGCTACGGATTATGCAAAGAACTTGTGAGACACGACACTAGAATTCCTCGGACAGGCGGTTCGGTCGTTTCCCTAAGTGCCCCTTCCTCGACTCCTCACGCGCGTCTTCCTCGACTCCTCACGCGCGTCTTCCTCGACTCCTCACGCGTGTGCTTTCCTCGACTCCTCACGCGTGTGCTTTCCTCGACTATTCTCAGCCCGCGTAGCGGGCGGTATGAGGCTAGCCACGGGCGTCAGCCCGTGGGAAACAACGCCCTCCTTCATAAGAGCCCCCGCAGGGGGCGGTATGGAACTCCACGGCCTTCTTTTCACCGTACATCAGAATTCCTCGGACAAGGGCGCCTCGGCCGTTTCCCCGAGCGCGCTTTCCTCGCGCCCATCGCCGTTCGCCCCGTTCTCTTCTCCGAGATAGCGCCGCACGACCCGCTCGGCCTCGCGGCGCATTTTCAGCGCGCGTTTCTCTTCGGGGAAGCGCGACGGATGAATCGGCTCGAAGATTCTCACCTCGATCCGCGCGGGCCGCAACAGAAAATGCCCGTATGGGATCATTCTTTCCGAACCGGTCAGACAGACGGGGACGATCGGCAAATCGCAGAGTTCCGCGACAAGGAACGCTCCCGAGCGAAACGCCTGGAGTCGTCCGTCGCGGCTGCGATGTCCCTCGGGAAAAACGACGAGCGAGACGCCGCGCGCCGCCTGCTCGCGAACCGTCTCGACCAGCTCGTCGAACGGCCGGGACTCGATGTCGAAGTACCCCGCGCCCCGCATGAACGAGCCGAACACGGGAATCCGAAACGGCCACGAGCGAATCACCACGTTCGCGTTGCGGATCGGCAGTCGAGTGGAAAGGATGATGTCGGCGAAACACCGGTGGTTGAGCGCCAGAATGCACGGCGTCTCGCGAGGAAAATGCTCGGCGCCCGACAGATCGACCCGCACCAGCGGGCGCGAAAGAAGAAGGAGGAATCGTCCGAACAGGACGTTCTGCACGCGCACCGCGTCGTCGAGTCGGCCTCGCCCGGTCCCCGCAAAGATCAGAAGAAACCAAGGGACAACAAACACAAGAAAAAGCAGCGAGAAGAAAGCGATATAGGGGAAGTAGACCGCGTTGATCGAGAGAAGAAGCAACGATTCGGAAAGGACACCGCGGGACCGGCCGCTCCGGGACGTTCCATCTTGAGTGTCGTTCAGGGTTTTGCGCCGATCTGCGAAAACGGTTCCCACAATCGAGTCACGACCTCAAGCGTTGTCTCTTGGGCCGGAAGGTTCTCCCGCCAGCTTGTGCTCGACGAAGTCGCAAACGTCGCTCACCGTGCGAATCGCCCGGATCGTCTCCTCGTCCGTAACGCGAACGACCTTGAAGCCGAATTCCTTCTCGAGGGCGGCGACCAAGTCGACGCTGTCCAGGCTGTCGAGCCCCAACTGCTCGTAGAGCGTCGAATCGGCGCGCAAATCGGCCCCATTCAGCTCGAATTCCTCCGCCAGCAAGCCTTTCACACGCTCCAGCAACTCCCCCTTGTTCATCCGTCACACCTCCGAACAAATCCGGCCTGCCGGGCCTAGCCGAGCATTCCCCTACCGTGTCCGATCCGGTTCTCGGACCTCCAGCCGGGTACCTACGCGCACGTTCATCCTAGCATCCTGGAACAAGGGGGTTATTGTCAAGGTCATACTCGTCTCTCCGAATGAGACCGAGATCCTTCACGCCAAACGGAAAGCGAGGGGTGGCGTAGGACGCGGGGTGGTTTTTGTTTTTTGCGGTCGCGCGGGGGGTGT
>JAFGFN010000009.1 GCA_016931035.1 Candidatus Sumerlaeota bacterium | reverse complement strand
CGCGGCTCAAACCGCCTCCCCCTTCATCGCAACCCGATCTTTTCGGCTTCGTCCTGACCTGACGCCCGAAAACTGGGGAAACTCCTGCATATCCTGTATCTCTTGACTCTGATGAACGGACATCTCAATACCGGTCACATCATGTCTCGTGCCCGGATGAATCACGAAATCGCTCGAGCCGCCGAACGCTCGCCGTTGACGGTCTGTTTGGGGCGCTGCCAAGAGCGGCAGACCGAATCGGGGATCGTAGCCCGCGCGGCATATCCCCCCTGCAACATTGTAGGGGGAAGGAGCGGAGAGAGCCGCGTATGGAGCGCGAGCAACACCTCTCCCTGTATTCTCGATGTAGAGAACAATGCGGAAATCGAACTTCCAACAACCTCCGGGACCGGTGTTGCTGCTCCCTTCACGAGCAAGTCGGTACCCGAGGGAGAGCCTCGGCTTCTTTCTTCTTCCGAACATGTCCTCTATATCGAAGTGCTCCATTCGATAGAAACTGTCCCCACTTCGTTTGAAGTAACGGTCTTCTCCCCCTTTCGCCATGTGCGGACCGGAATCGCTTTCCGGCACCAGCGTGACTGCAAACCCACAATCGTTCTCGGAAGAGCAGCTCTTGTGTTGAACCCCATCGACCGAGGGAACCACCATCTCACCAGTCAATTCCTGAAGGCGAGACTTGAACAACCCCAGGTTCTGAATCGGGCTCAGATAACGTGCGCAGTCAACACCGTCGTTACCCTTGCTCGCATTGACACCCCAAACTACGATTCCGCCGCCGGAATTGGCGAAGCCGGAAAGAGCCTTTGCCAGATTCTTCCTGTCGTCCCTGTCCAGACGAGGATCGTTGACTGTCTTGAAGTCCAGAGTCAGATCCTCGTTCTTCCGATCCGTGACATACTGCCGGATCTCCTCCAGATCGATCCTGTCGAACGTTTCCTGGAGAGACATTTGCTCGCGTTTCCTCTATCGGTTGCCTGCGTCCTCAGTCGTTGCAGACTGTGTTGAAGCGGCCGCAATGAACAGTTCCCCTCCACCGCTTCCTTACTCGATCAAGCCCGCGCACCGTTTCGCCGCTTCGAGGGTGTTGGACATGAGCATGGCGATCGTCATGGGACCCACGCCGCCCGGAGACGGGGTGATGGCCGACGCCACCTCGCTCACGCTCTCGAAATGCACGTCGCCCGTCAGGCGGTATCCCTTCGGACGCGTCGGGTCGTCCACCTTGTTGGTCCCGACGTCCACGACCACCGCGCCGGGCTTGACGTAGTCGGCCGTAATCGTCTCGGTGCGGCCGATCGCCGCGATCAGGATATCGCCCTCGCGGCAAACGGCGGGCATGTCCTGGGTGCGTGAGTGCACCAGGGTGACCGTCGCGTCGCCCTGGGGCGATTTGCGCGACAAGAGAAGCGCCAAGGGCGTGCCGACCAGGTGGCTGCGACCCGCCACAACGACGCGTTTGCCCCGAATCTCGATGTCCGAGCGCACCAGCATCTCGACCACCCCCTTGGGCGTACACGGGACGAATCCCGGAATCCCGATGGCCAACTTGCCCATGTTCACCGGGTGGAAACCGTCCACGTCCTTGAGCGGATCGATCCGCTGGATCAGGGCGAATTCGTCGAGTCCTTTCGGAAGAGGCGATTGGAGAAGAATGCCGTGGACCCGTTCGTCGCGGTTGAGCCGTTCGATCTCGTCGGCTACCTGGTCCTGGGTCGCCGTCGCGGGCATTTCGACCAGCTCGGAATACCACCCGAGTTCGAGACAGGTTTTCTTCTTCATGTTGACGTACACTTTGGACGCCGGATCGTCGCCCACGATTACCACGACCAGACCGGGGACGATCCCCGTCCGTTCGGTCAGACGTTTGGCCTCGCTTCGGGCGTTTTCGAGAATGGCGTCGCGGATCGGCGCGCCTTTGATGAGTCGGGCCGTCATGGAGATGGGGTCCTTTCCGTGTCGATATGAAAGTGCGCCCGAGGCCGGGACGCCGAGTCCCCGCTCCAACGCGATGAGGATTCGGCTTCTGCCCCAAGGACTCTCTCGTATTAGTCCAACGGCGAGAGACATGCAAGTGTTACGGCCTTGAGGCGGTCGAGCCCATCTTGGGACCTGTAGCCGGGGGGACGGAGATTGGACGCCGCCGATTCACGATGAGAGAAGCCCTCTTACTCGGGTCGCCGCGGCGCGGAGATAGTTGCGCACCGTTCCCGTCCGAGCGGCGCGGCGCAGGGTGCGGGCGACGTATCGCGGGCGCGCGTAGAGACGCAGGAGCGCGTTCCTCCGCCACCGGGTCAGATAGTCCGCCGATAGGGTGTGGGTTCGGACCGCCGCGCGGGCGTAACTCCCATCGGGCAACGAGGCGCCTTCGCCCGTCTTCCCGTGCGTTTCCTTCAGCCGTTCGATGAGTCCCTCGCGACGGGCGATCTCGTAGAACTCGGTGCCGGGCAGAGGATAGGCGATGTTGATGTCGAAGAAGTCGGTATCGAGTCGCCGCGCGAGCGCCATCGTGCGGTCGAGCGTCTCTTTCGTTTCCCAAGGCAAACCGATGACGAAGAACGCGTGCGTCGCCAGTCCCGCGGCTTTGCAGGCCTCGACGGCCCGCTCGGCCTGTTCGAGCCGTGTCCCTTTCTTCATCCGATCGAGCATCTCCTGATCGCCGCTCTCGACCCCGAACGCGACGACCCAACATCCAGCGCGGCGCAGCGCCTCGGCCCGCTCGCGATCCATCGTGTCCACCCGACTGTTGCACCCCCAACGGATTCCGAGTCCCGAATCGGAGATCGCCGCGCAGAGCTCGAGGAGCCATCGCTTGTTCATCGTGAACGTGTCGCCGTTGAAGAGGAACTCGCGCAGGCCGAACGCCTCGACGCACTGGCGGATCTCCTCGAGTATCCGAACGGGGGAGCGAAGCCGCAGACGGTAATCGCTCAGGCGTCCGGCGGGACAGAAGACGCACCGGGCGGGACATCCCCGGTTGGCCTGGATCGTTGTCAGGGGGTTTCCCGTTTCGGGACTGCGATAGAGCGAGTTGTCGAGCAGATCGCGCGCCGGAAAGGGGAGCGAATCGAGGTCCTCGACGATCGCGGGACCCGGACGGCGAACGATCTCGCCCGATTCGGGGTTGCGATAGAGGACGGCCGCCCAGTTCGCGGGCGATTCCCCTCGAACCAGGCGTTCGAAGTTCTCTTCCACCTCGCCGTGCAAGGCCAGATCGAGCGCGGGCTCGGAACGCAAGAGCGTTTCTCCCGCGTCCTCGAAATGCTGACCCAGCGCGACGGTCCGGATCGCGGGATCGACCGCGCGCGCGATGCGAGCCGCTTCGATGTCCGAGCCGACCGTCGCGGTCGTGACGCTGAAGGCGACGGCGTCGGGCCGGAACTCCGCCAGATCGGCGCGATAGCGGTCCCACGATGCCCCCAGGGCGGGATAGTCGCCGATACGGGCCTCGGCCCCGGCGCGCCGGGCAATCGCGGCCAGGCGCGCGAGATCGATGGGCGGGAACACGATCCGCACCGTCTGGTCCTCGACGCGCGACTGACACCGGTCGTCGCGGCGATAGAGGCCCGACGGCGGATTCAGGAAGAGGATTCGGCGAAACGATTGCTCCGGTTTCATGGCGCTCGCGCACGTCCTCGGCACCAACGGATAGTCCGGCGAAGCCATTATCGACGGGGTCGGCTGGATTGTCGAGATTGGATTGGTGGGGCGAGGAGGCGGCTCGTCCGGTCAGGCTCTCCCCACCTCTGCATGTTGCACTGGGCGTATGCGGTCGATTCGACGCGCCTAGGAGTCGGGTTCGGGTTCGGCCTCCGCGATGCTGTCTACTTCCAGGAAGACCACGCCGCCGATCCTCTCGGTCGAGATCAGGAGACTGATGCGTTTCGGTCCGTCGTCCGCGTGCCGCTCGAGACAGGCGGGCACTCGGTGATGCGGCGTTCCGGTCTCCAGTGTGTCCATGACGGTTTTCCGGATCGTGCATCCGCTGCAGTGGATGGTGTTGCCGCACCCTTCGGGAAGGCGGGCGTATTTGCACTCGAACACCTCGCCGCCCGCGTAGCCCTGGATCTGAAGCGCCGGTTTTCCGAGCATTTCCGACGCCTTGCGGCTGGCCGTGGCGATCGTTCCGTTGGGGGCCACGCACACTGTCGGCGCCTCCAGGCCGTCGAGGTATTCCTCCAGAGGCATCCCGATCTGTGCCAAGAAGTGTTTGGCGCAGAATTCGCACATTCCGTGACTGACCGTGCCCTTCGGATAGCCTGTCGCCGGGCTCTCTCCGATTTCCTTCCCGCACGAAGCGCAGACTAGCTTCATGACCGACACCCCCCGTCTTCGCCATGGACTCGAATCGTCCCGCTCAAGCGGATGTCGACCGACGAGGCGCCGACCTGGATCTCGTATTCCCCCGGCAGGACGCGGAACTCGCTCCGGGCCTCGTCGTAGTAGGCGAGGCTGTCGATAAGGAGCGGAATCCGGACCGGGCGGTTTTCGCCCGCGGCCAGGTGGACCCGTTCGAATCCCTTGAGGCGTTTGAGGGGACGCGGCTCGGGGCTCCAGTCGTCGCGGACATAGACCTGCACCACCTCTTCGCCCTCGCGTTTCCCCGTGTTCTGCAAGTTCAGGGACAGAGCGATCGTCTCCCCGGCCGTGGGCGCGGGGTTGTCGATGACGAGGTCCGAATACTCGAAT
>JAFGFN010000096.1 GCA_016931035.1 Candidatus Sumerlaeota bacterium | reverse complement strand
GGTGACCCCATTTGCTCACGACATTTCTGTCCTTTGTTTTCAATATCGAGACGAAGATCGCGCCTTTCTGTTTTGGACAAGAGTGTCCTTCGGAGTAATTGTCGGACAGAGCCCAGTTCCGAAACGCGAAGGCACAGAGACGCGAAGTCGAGAGAGCCTCTTGGGGAGGATGTTGGCTGGACAACTCTCTCTCTTCGCGTCCCTGCGTCTTGGCGTTTCGTATCGAGCGCGACGTTCTCGAGGCCGCAAAGGCCTGTCTGCCGAGGTCGGTTTCCTCGCCAGGAACCCGGCTTCTCTCTATTCAGTAACGAGAGCCGTCGTTTTCATTCATGGGAAAAACGAAAAAGCGCATTTTCTTTGGGGAGGACGAATTCGAGGTGCGGGGTTGGCCCCCGGCGACGGCGATTGGGGCGGATACCGCCCGCGAGACGCAACATATCCCTGCGGTTCTCGAACTCGGGCCGAGAACGCGGCCGTTCTTGCATTCCGGCGCGGGCGCCCGCCGCCTTCGGAGTCGGTAAAAAAAGAAGAGACCGGCCCGGCGCGTTTCCCGTTCGAAAAGGATCCGCGCGAGGCCGGTCTGGAAACCGGATGCTCTATGTCCGCTTCGCCGGGGGCGGGAGCGATTCGCCCGCCCGCCGCGGCAAACGTGGTGTGCGTCAGTCGAAGATCTCCCAATGACTGACCGCGGACCCGGAGACATCCTCCACATACATATTCTGGATCTCCGTCAGAGTCAGCGCCCCATCATAGAACCTCAGGTCGTCCATGCAGAAGTACGGACCCAGGTAAGTACCGTCTTTGTTGGGATCATAGAAATCACTGGCTGGGTCCGGGGTGGGGGTCACAATCGTCCAGTCCCAATGTCCCAGACGAAGGGGTTCCACGCTGTCGGTATTGCCCGTCTGATCCTTGGTCGGGTCGGGCGGGTCCGCCTGGTCCGGATTGTAGTAGGTGTCGAGCGTGCCGTACAGCTCACCATTCCTATAGCACGACAGGGTGCGCGTGCTGAAGGGATCCGAGACCCACGCCTCACGGGTTATGACGACGTGCTTCCACGAACCGTCGAAGAACTCGCCTTCGTTCGCCGGCGTGGCATCGGAGATCTGCGTCCCGATGGGCCACTGCTTCTGTGCGTTCGCCTGCCAACCGGCATTCGTACCATCGGGATACGTGATGCCCGTCAGGTCGGCGGTGCTGCCGTCGCGGAGCCGGACAACGAATCTGGCGTCGGAGAAGTTCAGGCGGTAGAATTTCTTCTCGTCGTCGACGTCGGTGGGATTCGCGCCCTTGACGAGGAGCGCGCCGTTTCTTCCCGTGATCTCGAGTTCCGAGCTTCGGGCCTTCACCCACATCGAGATCGAGAAATCGCCGGTCCCGAACCGGAGAGCCGGAGCGTCCGGGATGATGATCGTATCGTCCACGCCGTCGAACTGAATCGCCGAGCCGAAATTGTACCCGGGCAACGCGGGTGGGGCCGTCGTCGTCACCATGTCGGCCGTGATGTACGACGAGGCGGGAACCCCGCTCCCGCCGTCCGCCGTCAGCGGCGTCGCGGGATTGAAACTGTCGAATTTCCAGTGGGCCTTGAGCGTCGCTTGGGCCCAGACGCCGGTGCTCAGACACACTAACAGAACGATCGACAAAATAGTCACTGTTCTAACCATCTTCTTGCTCCTTTCGTGAATGAGAATCCTGGGAAGCCCGTCTGTGGCTTCCTCATTCGTGCGCGGAAAAACAAGAACGCTTGGAGAACGCAGGGGGGATAAGAAAAACTGCAGAAACCGGCGGGACGCCGGATCGGAACAAGACAAAGACGGACGCGAGTCGACGCTCCGCGGAACTCCTATCTCTCTCTTCCTTCCTTCACACGAGAGACCCCCCCGGATCCCTTCGCAACGTTTCCCGCATAAAATATCCTGAATTACAACGTACCTGAAGTTCCGCTCCGACGGCAAGTACATTTTTTTGTATGGTGTGTGGCGATATGCAGACAAAAAGGGCCTGAGAAGGAACACACTGCCGGGGGTCCGCCTCCTCCCCGACCAAGATGGCCCTGTGTGTACACGCTAGGACATCCCCGCCGCGTCGGTTTCGCAAGGCGGCGTCGTGTCTTTCTCACAAGCGCCGATCCGATTCGCCCGAGCGAATGGTTTTTTTCCTGTTCCTGGTCGGCTTCGAAGCGATACACTCTTGTCGAGAGAACGGGGCAAGAAGAATCGCCGGTCTCGTCCGACCGACGCGCCAACTCCAACCCGAAGAGAAACGAGGCCTCAATGAGCGCGCCCAAGAAACACCTCAGCATCGGTATCCTGACCGCGGGGGGGGATTGTCCGGGTCTCAACGCCGCCATTCGCGGAGTGGCCAAGGCCGCCATCGGCACTTACGGGATGGACGTCGTCGGGATTCTCGACGGCTTCACGGGGCTCGTCCAGAACCGGGTGATTCATTTGTCCGATCGGGAACTGACCGGACTCCTGACTCTGGGAGGCACGATGCTGGGCACGAGCCGCGACAAACCGCATCGCATGGCGATGCCCGACGGATCGACCCGCGACATGACCGGAGCGGCGGTCGAGACCTATCGGCGCCTCAACCTCGACTGCCTGGTCTGCATCGGCGGCGACGGCACGGCGAAGAACGCTCTGAACCTGGCGCAGGCCGGAGTCCACATCGTCATGCTTCCCAAGACGATCGACAACGACGTGGCCGAGACCGACATCACGTTCGGCCACGACTCGGCGCGCGCGATCGCGACCGAGGCGATCGACCGGCTTCACACGACGGCGTCGAGTCACAGTCGCATCATGGTGGTGAACATCATGGGCAACAACGCCGGATGGCTCGCCCTGGGCGCCAGCCTCGCCGGAGGGGCCGACGTCTGTCTGATTCCCGAGATCCCGTATCGCATGGAATCGGTATTCGACGCGTTGCGCCGACGCATTGCGAAGGGGCGCCGCTTCAGCCTGGTCAGCTTGGCCGAGGGCTCGCACCCGGTCCCGACGAAGGCCGGGAAACGAGGGAGTGCCGCGGGCAAAGGAAAGAAAGGAGCGAAGGAATCGAAGAGCGCGGGCAAGAAGGGCCCCTCGCGCGCGACGTCGAGTCGAAAACTGGCCCAGCAGATCGAGGACGAGCTCGACATCCCGACCCGAGTCACCACCCTGGGATACGTTCAGCGCGGAGGCATTCCGACTCCGACGGACCGCCTCCTGGCCACTCAGATGGGAACGGCGGCGACGCGCCTGATCGTCGCGGGCCGCTTCGGCGTCATGGTCGCGCTTCAGGGAGGCCGGACCGTCCCCGTGGCTTTGGAGGAAGTCGCGTTCAAGAAGAAGACCGTTCCTCTCGACCATCCTCTGATCGAGGCGGCCCGCCTGATCGGGCTTTGCCTCGGAGACTGAAGAGGCTGTAGGCCGTAGGCTGGAGGCTGTAGGTCATACCGAGACAAACGTGTGAAAGTGAGAACGTTTGAAGGTGTGAAGGTCAGAGCAGGGCGAAAGGTTCACATCAACGAGGATTCTCATGAAGAGACCAAGGGCACGTCTACTTCCTCGACGCGCCACGCCGCATAGGCGAGCGCTTGATCGACATCTTCAGGCTCCAGGTAGGGATAGAGACGGAGGATTTCCTCCTTGCCGCGCCCGGAGGCGACCAATCCCACAATTGTTCCAACCGTCACGCGCAGGCCGCGCATACAGGGCTTGCCTCCCATGACCTTGGCATCAAAGGTGATTCTATCCAGGGTTTTCATCTCTCGGTCTCCTTCACGCGAGCTCAAGAATATCACACCGAATCGCCTCGCCACAAGTTCGTTTGACGGGTCGTTCCCCGCTTGGATAGCGCAAGGCTTTTCCTCTTCCATCCTTCATCCTTTCTCTCCCTCGTTCCCGTAAGGGTCCGCAAGTTCCCGTGCGGGAATTCTCAAACGGCGGCGGGTGCGTAGAATAGCGCTCGTCGTCGCGGAGGGAGCCGAGAGGCGGGCGCGCCCCAGACCCCCGCCTTCTCTCCGCCCGAGCCTTTCTCTCGGCTTTCCGCCCGGTTCCCTCCCGGCTTGTGCCGCCCGAGTTCTCCCCGCCCGCGAGTCGCGGGGGGCGCTCGCCTCTCGGCTCCCTCCGCGACGCCGCACGACGCCGCAATCCACGCGGATTGCGCGCAACGGGAAACTCAGCCCAGACGGGTTGTACCTCAACGAAGAGGACAAGACACCGATGACGCGACCCACTCCGATCTTGCGCGAACTCGCCGGCCGCAGCGCACTTGCCGGACGCGACGCCGCCGACGTCTGGCGCCACTATCTCGGTTCGGACGATTTGCCCTGGCACATCCTGCGAAGCGAAGGCTTCCGCGGCTCGGGCGTCGCGGGCCTCTTTCAACTCTACGAGGAGATGGAAGAAAAGGACGGCCATCTTTTCGCCGTCCTCCAGACCCGCAAAAACGGCGTGTTGAGTTGTCCGCGCAAGGTCGTTCCCGCGTCCGAAAACCCGCGCGACCAAGAGATCGCCCGGTTCGTCGAGCAGTCGCTCCATCGTATCCGGGGGTTCGACGCGACCCTCATGAACATCCTCGACGCCCTGGGCAAAGGGCTCAGCATTCAGGAAATCGTCTGGGAGGAGCGCCAAGGACGGATCGAAGCGCGCGAACTCAAGAGCCGCGCCCCTGCCCGCTTTGCGTTCGGGCCCGACGAATCGCTTCGCCTCGCGGCGGAGACCGTTGCGCTCGTCTCGACGAGCGCCGACGCGCCGCGCACCTCAGGTCAAGGTCCCTGGACCGATCCGCGCCCTCTTCCCGAGCGCAAGTTCGTCGTCTTCGTGTTCGGCGGACTCTACCAGAACCCGTACGGCCTCGGTCTTTGCGCGCGCGCCTATTGGTACTACTGGTTCAAGAAGAACAACCTCAAGTTCTGGGTCATCTATAACGAGAAGTTCGGCTCGCCGACCATCCTCGGGAAGTATCGCCCCGGCGCGACCGACGAAGATCGCCAGCGTCTCTATGAAGTGATCGAGAGTCTTCAGAACGACACGGGCGTCACCGTGCCCGAGTCGATTACGATAGAACTCCTCGAGGCGCGCCGCACGGGCAACGCCTCGACCTATCGCGATCTGGCCGACTGGTGCAACGACGAGATCTCGAAGATCGTCCTCGGCGCCACCCTCACCTCGAGCGAAGGACGCCGCTCGGGCTCGCGGTCCCTAGGCGAGGTGCACGAACGCGTCCGAAGCGAATACATCGAGGCCGACGCCCGCGCGCTCGAAGACGCCGTCAACTCGCAGCTGGTGCGCTGGCTCGTGGATTTCAACTTCGGACCCGACGTGGATATCCCGCGTTGGACCATCGACACGGCGGATCTCGCCGAACTCGCGCGCGAAATCGACCTTGATCGTCAGCTCGTCGCCGCGGGCATCGCCTTGCCCGAATCGTATTTCTATTCCAAGTACGGACGCCCCGCGCCCGTCGGCCGCGAAGCCGCGTTGCGCTACGACGACCAGAACCTCTTCCAGTACCACCTGCGCTACGGCCTGATGACCGTGAACGAAGCGCGCGAGCGGCTCGGGATGCCACCCGTCGCGTGGGGCGACGCGCGCGTGGGCGGTCCGTTCGACGACGAGGAGGCCGACACGGACTCCGCCGGCTCGACCGGTCGAGACGACCCGGCCGCCGTCGAAACCAGCATAGAAAAGGAGCCCGACGCGCCCGAGGGCGAACCCAGAGGGCGCTAGTCTCGGCGCGTCCTGTCCAATAGGTCCTATCCGTCCTATTCGTCCTATTCGTTTCATCAATCCGCATTCCCCCGCCCCGAGCCTATCGAGGGGGGCAATCCGAAATCGAAAGGAGGTCCACCGAATGGATCACGAAATCGAAGTAGAAGTCTTTCGCGCAGGCGACTACGGACCGCGCGGAGCGTACGACGCCGCCGCGCTCGACCGCATCGCGTCGGACTACTCGTCCGAGCTGCACGAAGCGCCCGTGACGACCGATCACCGTCAGGAAGGCCCCGCCCTCGGGTGGGTGCGAGGACTCCGGCGCGCGGGCGAAGTGCTGGTCGCGCGCCTCGGAGGCATGAGCGACGAACTCATCGCCAGTCTCCGAAGCGGCGAATTCAAGAAACGCAGCATCGAGCTCTATCGCGCCTTCGAAGGAACGGGACGCCCCTATTTGCGCGCGCTCACCTTCCTCGGCGCGGCAGCGCCCGTGGTCAAGGGTTTGGCCGACCCCGTCTTCTCGGAGTCCGACGGCGCGGTCTGCGTCGAGTTCAAGGAGATTGCTGAGTCCGAGGAAGACGACAGCCGCGAAGAGTGCGAAAGCGCCGACGAGGCAGAGGAGTCCACTCCGCCCACCCCGAGTCCGACCGCCGATCCCGCCCTGGGCGAAATCGAGGAGTCCACCCCGTCCATCTCGTCCACCCCGTCCACTCCTCCCGGCTTCGCCGAGCCCGACGCCGAAATCGAAACCTTCTGTCGCGAAATGCGAGAGAAAGGACGAGTCCTCCCCGTGTGGGAAGAGCGCGGCCTGGCGCGATTCATGACGGCGCTCGACGACGCGACACCCGTTCGTTTCACCCAACGCGAAGAGGCTCCAGAAACGACGGCCCGCGCCTGGTTCCGCGAGTTCCTCGAGTCGCTGCCCGCCCTGGTGCCGATGGGCGAGGTCGCGCCCGCCGGAGACGACCCGCTGCTGCGCGAGCACGCGAGACCGGCGACCCTACCCGAGAACTGGCGTGGCGTCCGGGTCGACGAAGGCTCGATCGCATTGCACCAACGAGTCGTCCGCTATTGCCGGTCGCACCCGGAGATCGCCTACGCCGAGGCCCTCAGCGCCCTGGATGGAAGGCATTAGGCTTTAGACCTGAGGCTTTAGGTCAACCCAACGGCCTCGCACCACTTTGGACCGGACCGATCTGTCCGATCCCAACGATCTGGAATGCGAGATCCGAAATCCGAAATCCGAAATCGAAGGAGGAATCCCACAATGTCCCATTACATCCTGGACAAGGCGTACAAGATCACCGAAGAAAGCGGCGTCGCGGCGGCCCGCGTCGTCGTCCAAGGAACCAACGCCGGAGAATGCGCTCTGCCTGCCGCGGCCAACGCCGATTCGATCCTCGGCGTCACCGTCCACTCCCAGGCCGTGCAGAACCAGAACGTCGCCGTGCGCAAGGCGGGAATCGCGCGCGTCGTCGCGGCCGGAGCCGTTTCGGTCGGCGCGCCGGTCAACGTGGCCGACTCGACCGGCAAGGTCAAAGCGATCGACGAATCCGGCGGCACGTTCGTCAACTGCCTCGGTTTCGCCGAGACGGCCGCGGCCGACGACGGCGACATCGTCGAGGTCTTCATCAGCCTCCACGAACGCACCGTTCCGGCAAGCTGACAGGCAGTAGCCAGTAGGCAGTAGACAGTAGGCAGTAGACAGTAGGCAGTAGACAGTAGGCAGTAAACAGAAAGAAGAGCCGCGAAGTTTCGTCTCCTGCCTACAGCCTCAAGTCTTCGGTCTCCAGCCCGCGGACCTTCAACCTGGAACCTGCGAACCTGGAACCTGGGTTCCTCAACCCGCAATCCGCATTCCGCAATCCGCAATCGAAAGGAGTCTTCCCATGCCCGAAGTCACCCAAGTCCACGTCGACGTGGCGCTCACCAACGTCAGCCTGGCCTATCGCAATCCCGCGTTCATCGCCGACCTCGTCGCGCCCCCGGTCGGCGTGCGCAAACAGCAGGACAAGTACTTCGTTTACGATTCGGACCGCGAGGCGTTTCGCTCGACGAGCGATCTGCGCGCCCCCGGCGCCGAAGCCAACGAAGTCGATTTCGCCCTTTCGACCGACACGTATTACTGCGAGGACCACGCCCTGGTCTCGGTCATCCCCGACGAGGAACGCGACAACGCCGACCCCGCCATTCAGCCCGACATCGACCGCACCGAGTTCCTGAGCGACAAGATCGACCTGAACAAGGAGATCGAACTCGCCAACGTGGTGGCGACCGACGCTTCGCTTCCCGGCACGACGCTCTCGGGCGACGACCAGTGGAGCGACGCCGACAGCGATCCGTTCGCCGCGATCGAAGCGGGCAAGGCCTCCGTCATCGAGAAGGTGCAGGTCATGCCCAACACCCTGGTGTTGCCCTACGAGGTGTACACCCAGGTGCGCCTGCACGAAAAGGTCCTCGCCCACGTCCACTACTCGGGCAACTACGTCCCGACGGCTCAGGTGTTGGCCGAACTGTTCGACATCGAGCGCATCCTCGTCCCCCGCGCCGTCAAGAACACCGCCCTCCCCGGCAACACGCCCGCGATGAGCTACGTCTGGGGCAAGAACGCGTTCCTCTGCTACGTTCCGCCCCGCGCGGCGCTCAAGACCGTTTCCTTCGCCCACACGTTCGCCTGGACCTCGGCGCCCGGCGCGATCGGCGGCCGGCTGGTCGAGAAGTGGCGCGACCACGCCCGCAAGAGCGACGTCGTCCGCGTCCAACGCTACTACGACCAGAAGGTCATCGCCTCCGACGCCATCTACGTCTGGAAGGCGGCGGTGGCCTGAAAGCTCGTCCACCGAGTCGAGAGAGTCTGGGGGGGCTTCTCGCCCCCCCAGAGCGCCCGCCCAAGGGTGGGAGAAACCTCGGCCAGCAATGGTGCCGACGGCATGGCAAACCCACCCACTCGCCCCGCCCTCCCCCCCCCGACCAGCCCCAAATCGACGAATAAGAAGCCGACTTCTGAAGAACGGAAACGTCGCCGCCGATAAGTGAGGAGCAGTATGCACTAAGCACCCATGAACATGGGAGAGGAGGTTCTTTGATGTACCTGAGAAGTCTTTTCGAGGGGGGACGTGTATCCGTCTGTCTATTCCTGCTGGTTCTGTCTTCAATCTCCATTGCACAAGATTATGAGGACATTGCACCGCGGATCGTCGGCAGCGGCCAAACCGCGGTGGTCGTCTGGCAACGCTTCCAGGACCTGGGCTACTTGTACCCGGACGATGCCTACGCCATGCTCGGCCGGTCGCCCGACGGCGGCGCGTCGTGGGCCGACGCTCAATGGCTGTCCTGGCGCGACGGCGTCACGGCCTACAGCTACTACCCCGACCTCGCCACCGACGGGGCGAACACTTGGGTCGTGACGTGGGCCACGTCGGAGGGCGCCTACGGCAACGACAAGAAGATCATGATCTCGCGCTCGACCGACGACGGCGTGACCTGGAGCGTGCCGGCGCAGATCCATGCCGCGCCCGACACCGACGGGCGAACGGACTGGGAACCGAGAATCGCCTACGGGGCCGGGACGTGGATCGTCGCCTGGACCGGCTACGACAACACGAACTTCGAGCGCATCTGGTTCTCGCGTTCGACCGACTCGGGTTCGACCTGGAGCGCGGCGGCCCGGCTCGACAGCGTTCCGGCCGACACCGTCACCGGCGTACGGCTGACCCAACCGTCGATCGCCACCAACGGCGGGGACGTTTGGGTAGCGGCGTGGCTCTACCAGGAAAACCTCCCGCCCTTCCGAATCCAGTACGCCTACTCCAGCGACGACGGGCTAACCTGGAGCGACCCGGTCTTTCCCACCCCGGGTTTTTCCGATCCCGCCGACGAAACCGATCCGCTGGTCAAGTGCCACAACAACGTGTTTCTTCTCACCTGGACTTCGGACACCGACGAGCACGGATCGTGCGCCTACGAAAACATCTACCGCATGTGTTCGTTCGGCGGAATCAGCTGGACCGAGAAGAGGCGGTTGAATACCAACGCCAACCGGGACCAGCGCGACGACGTTCTCTGCGACCTGACGGTCGATAATCTCGGGAATTGGATCGCCGCCTGGATGTCGGGCAACTGGTGGTCCGGGGGCGCGCAAGGCGTCGACTACGACGTCTTCGTCGCCGCCTCCTCCAACGGCGGCCTCAGCTGGACCCTGCCGTCGAACCTGAATCTCGCGCCGAACTTGACGAACGGCCCGATCGACGTGCCGTGCAAGATCTACGTGAAACCCGACAACAGTTGGCTGGCGGTCTGGGAAGGCCTGTACGACGACTCGGACTCGGGCAACAATCCCGGCGGCGCCACGGGCAGCGGCATCCACGTCTCGCGCGGCAGCGCCATGCCCCCCTTCGCCACACCCGTGCCGACCCCGCAGCCCACAAGCGTCTCGCCCGATCGCTGGCTGCTCTACTGAGTCTCTCGAAACCGGTGCGCGACTTCCACTCCTCGCCCTCGCCGGGGCGGGGAGTGGAGACGCGCTCGTTTTCCCCACCCCGATCGGGTGGGTCCAGTAGCGTTGCTCGTGCGACATCCCTCTTCTGGGGGCGTTCCCCGCCTTCGCGCTTCTTCACTCACCCATTCGTCCTGTTCGTACGGTGTCTCCGTAGCGGCCATTCCTGCGACGGTGCCAGATGGGGCGGCAGGGGGTCGGGCGGGAATTCCCCGTCGAGCATCGGCAAGGATACCATGCGGTCGGATCGCAAGTTAGGACAGGAAAGGAGCTCCGACCCCATGTACTGCACCCAAGCCGATATCGAGACCCGTCTGGACCCGAAACATTTGGTTGAGTTGGCCGACGACGATGCCGATGGTATGACAGACGCGACCGTTGTCCAGGCCGCGATCGCCGATGCGGACGCACTGATCGACTCGCACCTGGCCGCGCGTTATCGCGTCCCGCTCGACCCGGTCCCCGCTCTGGCGACCAAGCTGAGCGCCGACTTAGCCGTCGCGGCCCTCTTCGCCCGGCGGCGCGAATCCGCCTCGCCAGTCCACGAAGAGCGCGCCCGGATCGCCGCAGCCCTTCTCGGGGAACTGGCCGAAGGCCGCCTCGTTCTGGCGGGCGCGCTGAGCAGAGGCACGGAAACGGGCCTCGAAAGCACGACCCGCACCGAGGACAAGACCTTCAGCCGCGATTCGCTCGAGACTTTCTGAGGGTCCGTTTTCGCTTGACCCTTGGGCGAGGTTCCTGGTAGTTTCTCCGGGAAGTCGCGGCGCGGAGGGGCGGGACTTCGTCAGTGCCCGCGGGCTCATATTGCTGAACTTAAGTGTCTGGGTCATCGGCAAAACCTCTGAAGCAGTGAGGCCGTCCTTGCGACACCTTCGTGCCGAGAAAATATCGTCGTGCGTCTGGGTCCTGATTCTCGGGGCCACCCTCGCCCTGTACTCCGCCGTCTCCTGGGCGGCCGACCCGGTCGCTCCGTCCACCCCGATCCAAACCCTCCAGATTCCACGCGTTCAATTACTGGGCGTCTTCGAAGCCGATTCGAGCGCCAAGGCGCTCGTCCGATTCGACAACGCGTCCGACGAATTCATCCTTCGCGAGGGCGACCTCGTCGACGGTTTCACCGTTCGGCGGGTCGAGGCGGATCGGGTCGCGTTGGCCCAAGGCGACAAGGAGACCTTCGTCGGCCTGGCCAATATCAAGCGTCTGAGCCCGAATCTCCGAGCCAAGACCTACTCGATGGCCTATGACGGCGAGAATTCGTTCTACCCGAGAAACACCGAGTGGAGCGAGAAGGCCGAGCCGGCCGGCTTGGCCCCGGCGCCCCGTCTCAAGAGAGTCGCCGCGAGCCGACCCAAGTTCGAGCACCCGATGCGCGAGCAAGGGTGGATCTCCTCTCCGTTCGGCGAGCGCTATCGACCCCGGACCCGTTACTACGGCGGCGGCGGACGGCAATTCCACACGGGCGTCGATATCGCCGCGCCCCACGGCACTCGAGTCGGGGCCGCCGCGACCGGAACGGTGGTCGGCACCGGATGGTCGTGGGACCGCGGGCGCTACGTCCGGATCCGCCACGCCGGCGGCTACGAAACCCGCTATTACCATTTGTATCGCATTCTTGTCAGGTCGGGTCAGACGGTCAAAGCCCGTCAGAGCATCGGCCTGGAAGGCAATACCGGCAATTCCAACGGACCGCACCTGCACTTTGAGATACGCAAGAACAACGTTCCCATGGATCCCGCTCTTTTCGTCCGTTCTTTGAGGGAGGTGGGGAACCGAAAGTAGCCGCTGGGCATGGACTGCATCGCGATAGGCGCGCATCCTGACGACGTCGAACTCTTCGCCGGAGGATTCCTTGCCCTTTGCGCCCAACGCGGCTACCGGATCGGGATTGTTCACCTCACCCGCGGCGAGCGCGGCACACGCGGCTCTCCCGACGAACGCCGGACCGAAGCCTTGGCCGCCGCCGAAGCCCTGAGCATTCCCTCCGAAAACGTCGCCTTCCTCGATCTGGGCGACGCCCTCCTTGACAACACAGAAGACAACCGCCTCGAAATCGTCCGAGTCCTGAGACGTTGGCGTCCCCGCTTCGTCCTGCACCACAATCCGTTCGACCGCCATCCGGATCACCGCAAGGCTTGCCGTTTGGTCGAAGAGGCGTTCTTCTACTCTCACTTGGCCAAGATTGAAACCGACGCTCCGCCCCACGCTCCCACGGGACGGTTCATGTTCTTGAACAACTCGCACGCCGGTCAGATTCCCGCGTTCATCGTGGACATCTCGGGTGAAGTCTTCGAGCGCAAGATGGCCGCGATTCGGGCCTATCGCTCGCAATTCCACAATCCCGACCGTAAAGGGGAAGAAACGTATATCAGCTCGATGGAGTTTCTCGAACAGATCGAAGTCCGGGCCCGGTATTTCGGCGGGATGATCGGGGCCAAGCACGGCGAGGCGTTCCAGGCGCCCGAGCCGCTGGCATTCTCCGACCCGTCCTGCCTGATCGGCGCTCGGGAAGAGTAAGGCCCGCGGAATCCACCCCCGCGGTAGATCAGATTGCTGGAAGGGGGCTGTTGAAAAGTCGCCAGTGGCCGATGAGAAAGCGATGTCATGCTTTTGGCGCCTCGGGGATCCTTCCCGTAGGAGGCCGATGCATCCGAGCCGTTGTAGGCCAAGTCCAACTCGGAATGATGCGCTGGCGATTTCCTGTCGCGACGGGCTGTCCCGTCTTCGCGGGGAACCGACTCCTTGTCGATGGGAACGTGCCTGAAGAGGATGAGAGCGAACTAGACACTTGATTTTTGGGACGTTGGGTGCCATTATCAGTCCCGAGGGGGAAATCAGCCTGTCAAGACGACTCGGTTTGGGAGAAAAGGCGAAGAAGCCAGGCTCGTGAGACTCGAGCGCGGTTTGTCCGGAAGGGGCGGTGTGAATCGGGGAATCCGGAACGGCTTTCCGGCGCCCTTGGCGACTGGGGCCTTCTGGCGCAGAACTTGCTCGATCCGAGGAAGCGGGTCCAGCGCATAGGGGAGTTGGGCAAGATTTGACATTTTTCCGACGCGGCCCGGGAATTTCTTCCGAAGTCCCGGCGGCATCTTGGGCTTCTCGACCTGATGAAAGATGGGGATGCAAAACCGGAGTTGAAGAGGATCACCTGAAGTCGCTCAGGCATTGCCGTTTGGAATTCCGGCCTGAGACACCCCCCATGGAACAGGGAAAGACGGCGGATGAGTTCAATCCAAAGACCCGCGCGGGCAGGACTACCCGGGAAGAGGAATCGGCATTGGCGCACGGTTCTCGCCCGAATCGTCGCGGCTGGAGCGGTCCTCTCGGCCGGGCTGCTGTCGGCGTGTTCTCGCAACGAGCCTCCGTTGCCCCCTCCTTTTGAGGCTCGTGAGCACGGCGACTACCCCGGCTTGGTGTTAGAGGGGGAGGAGGCGGAGTACCGCATCGGCGTGGGCGACATGATCGGCCTGCGGGTTCAGCGCCACCCGGAGTTCGAGGGCGAGGTCAAGGTCGGACCCTCGGGCAAAGTCACGCTGCCCCTCTCGCTGGATCGGGTGGACGTGGCCGGTCTGACGGTGGGCGAGGCCGAGGCTCGAGTCGCCGAGGCGATCCGACCCTACGTGAGACTGGCGCCCAAGGTGCGCCTCGAAATCGCGCGGCCCGACAGCCGCTTCGTTTATGTGCTCGGCGCCGTGGCGAGACCGGGCAAGCTCTCCGTGCGAGACGAACAGGTCTTCGTGCGCGAAGCGGTCGTTCGGGCGGGTTTGCCCTTGCGCACGGCGGCGCTGCGGCGCACCAAGCTCGTCAGCTCGACACCGGACTACCACGCCTCTCGCAAGATCGACTTGAACGCGATTCTCTACGGGGGCGATTTGCGAGAGAACTACGAACTCAAGCCGGGCGACATCGTTTGGGTGCCGCGGAGCTTCGTTTCGGAGATCGTCTGGCACGCCAAGCAGGTTCTCGAGCCGTTTGCCGTGCTGATCGGCATGGACTCGACGGCCACGCGGCTCTCCAAAGTCCCCACTCTTGACGCCACCGGCGGCGATGGAAACGACAATTAGGCGCCGGCCCACTCGCTTGGAGGGTGACTGGACCTTCAGATCGAGGACACGCGCAAGATGCCGATTCAACCCAATCAGATGAGCGTTCGCGAGCTGCTGGAAATGGTCTTCCAGCACAAGTGGGTTTTCCTCGTTTGCGCGCTGCTGGGATTGACGATCGCGTTCGTCGCCGCTCGCAACATGGACAAGTGGTACGACTCGAAGGCCGACATCCAGGTCGAGGACCGGATGTCGAACGATCCGGCCTTGCGCAACCTGGTCGTGACGCCGAGCGTGCAACAGCGTTTCGCCACGGTGCACGTGCGAATCAAGTCCGTGGAGTCGATGAAACGCCTGGGCATCGAGGCCGGTCTCATCCGATCCGACGATATGCAGCCCGAGAAGGCCGAGACGTTGCGCGGCAAGATTCAGGCCCTGCAGACGTCGATCCGGATCGGACTCAACGCTCGCAGCGGAATTATCAGCGTGCGGTGCGAGAGGCGCGATCCCAAGGAAGCCTACGATATCTGTCGCCGCATCGTGAACGCGCTCAAGGAGGAGAACACGCGCATTCGCGAGTCCGACATCCGGACGACTCGCGAGTTGCTCGAGAAGCTGCGCGACCGATACTCGATCAAGATGCGCGACGCTCAAACGGTCCTGCGCGATTTCCGAGAGATCAACATGCTCGACCTGGAAGCGGCGCCCCCCGAGATGCTGCGCGAAACCAACGCCCTAGTGTCCGAATCGGGCGGCCCCAAGGCGCAGGTTCTGCGACTCGTCCAGCTGCTCTCGCGCCAGTCGGACAACGAGATCCGGATGGAATCGCTCAAGGCCAAACGCGACAACCTCAGGGAGCGAATCCAGAAGGAGCCCCCGTTCCGCACGAGCGAAGTGACTCTGGCCCCTTCCGAGATGAAGCGCCTTCTGGACGAGAAGCTGGCCAAGGCGCGTTCGGACCTCACCGATCTGATGGTGGACAAGACCACCTCGCATCCTCTCGTTCAGGAGAGGATCGCCGAGATCGGTCACTATGAAGAGCAGTTGAGCGGGGCGGGAGAACCGATCCGCGTGAACGAGAAACAGGCGATCAATCCGAACCTTGAACAGATGAATCTGCAATTGGCCGAGATCGAGACCGACATCGCGGCGATCGAAACCGAGCAGACGGGACTCGGCACCGAGATTGAAGACATGGTTCAGCGGGTTCATGAGATTCCGTCCAAGGAGCTGGAGAAACTCGAACTCGAGCAGGAATTCCGAATCCAATCGGCCACCTACCAGGACATTCGTCGCAGGCTGGAGCAGACCGAACTCACGAACACGCTGGAAAGCGAAGAGCGCGACGTGCGCTTCATTGTTCTCAACGAGGCCAGCTACAGCGAGGTCCCGATCCGCCCCAACGAGAAGTTCATTTGGGTCATGGGCGTATTCGTCGGCGCCGTTTTGGGCGTCGCGCTGAGCTTTCTCCTCGAGTTTCTGGATACCTCGTTCCGGAATCTCGACGACGCCAGCCGGTATCTGGACCTGCCGGTCCTGGGCGTCATTCCCGAAGTCGAGGGCAGATCCCGGCGGCGTTCGCTCTCGCGCCGCCGGCAAGTCGAAACCTGATGACCCGGGCGCGCCCGCGCCCGGCGCATTCTGCGGAAAGGACCCATCATGTACCTGGAACATTTCGGACTGCGCGAAGAGCCTTTTCGGATGACGCCGGATCCGACGTTCTTCTTCCCGAGCAAGCAGCACCGCGCCGCCATTGCGGGTCTGATCTATTTGGTCGAGTTTCGTAAGGGGTTCGGCATTCTGACCGGCGGAATCGGAACGGGCAAGACGATGTTGTGCCGCATTCTTCTCTCGCGGCTCGGTCCCGACGCGAGAACCGCGTTGATCGTTCATCCGCCCCGCAAGCGTCGCGAGTTGCTCCAGGCCATTGTGGAGGAGTTGGAGGTGCCCTGCGACGGCCAAGACAGCAGCTACTCGCTCATCGATCGAATCCAGCAGTATCTGATCGGTCAGCTCAACGCCGGACAGAACGTCGTTCTGATCATCGACGAGGCGCAGCATCTCGAGTCGGGCGTGCTCGAAGAGATCCGCATGCTGTCGAACATGGAGACCGAGAAAGAGAAAATCCTCCAGATCATCCTGGTCGGGCAGGAAGAACTGCGCGACAAGATGGCGACCGACGAACTGCGCCAGTTGCGCCAGCGCGTCGTGGTGAATTGCGCGCTCGAACCGTTCTCTTTCAACGATACGTGCGACTACATTCAGCACCGGATCGACGTGGCGGGCCTGCCCGGGGTCGAGCTGTTCGATCTCGAGGCGATTCAAATGATCCACGAGTTCTCCGAAGGCGTGCCGCGCATCATCAACGCCGCGTGCGACCGCTGTCTTCTCGCCGAGTTCGCCAAGCGCTCGGGGCGGGTCGGCTCCGAGACGGCCCAGTCGGTCCTGGCCGAATTCTCGCGTCTGCAGGCGCCCGTTCCCGCGCCTGGAGCGGCGGCGATGGGAAGAAAAGCGATGACGACCCTGAAGCGTTGAGGGGAGAAGCATCTTGAGCCGATTCCTCGATCAGATTCGAAGAGCCAAGGACGCTCAGCAGCGCGCCGCCGCCGAGAAGGCGGGGGATCGGGCGCAAGAGGGAGAGCGCGCCGCGTCCGGCGAGTCGCTCGTGCCCGAGAAAAACGTCGCCCCTCCTCCATCGCAGCCCCAACCGCCCCCCACGCCCGACCAGGCGCTCTATCCAGGAGAACTGGAGAAGCGCAAGCGTTCCGAACCTTCGATCCCGGAATCGCCGCCTCGCCACGCCGGGCGGCCTTCCGCACTCTTCCCCGAACGTCCGTCCGGCGCATCTCGCGGTCCCGAGCCCCCGGCTCCCAAGCCGTCCGCTCCGCCGCCGACTCCGGAGCTGATGCCCGAGATCCTATCCGGACGACGCGAGAAGGAATCGTCGGAGCCCGTTGCCCCGCCGCCGCGCCTCGACTTGATTCCCGAGTTGTCGGCGGGTGGCAAGAAACCGTCCAAGGCGGTGGAAGAACCGTCCCAGGAGGAACAGACTGGGCCTTTGATTCCCGAGGCGCCGGGAGAGAGACGTGCTGAGAAGCCTCAACCGCCCAAGGTGTCCGTGACAAGCCGGGAAACTTCGTTTCTTGTGCCCGAGACTCTGGCCGATGAACACCCGCTGCCCAAGCCGCGACCGGCCCCGGCGGCTGAGCCGACGGTTCCGCCGCCCGCCGCGGGAATTTCCCAGTACGTTCCGCCGCCTCGCAAGCCGGTCCCCGAGGTTCCGAAACCGCCCGAGAGTCGCGGCCAAGCCGATGTGCCGCCGATGCAGTCGCGTGCCGCTCCAGCCGCCCCTCCTCCTTCACCCGAGCCAAGGCCCGCCACTCCGCCCCAACCGACGATGCGGGCCAGGCCTGAACCCGAAAGCCCGTCGGCTCTCGTCGAGAGGACGCCCGAGGCGGCTCCCGCGCTCCAATCTTCGGAGCCGTCGCGTCCGCCAGTCGTTGCGGCCGGCGGTGTTCCCTATGAAAAGCGGAGTGTTGCGCGAGCCCCTCGACCGCAACGCGCCCGTCCGCCCAAGGGGCTCTTCCCCAAGGAGCTCGAGGAGCATTCCTTCGCCGAAGAAGAGGACGACGAAGACCGCCAGGACGAAGATTCCTTCCCGTCCGAGGAGAGAATCGCCGCCGCTCCCAAGCCGCGAGCGGCCGCCCCGGCCGCCGGACAACGCTCCGAGTCGACCTCGCGTCGTCGCGCGCGACGCGAGATTGTGGTCTCGGGTCCCGAGGTCGATCCGGAGTTCGTTCAACGCATCGCCAAGATCGCGCCGCGCCCGGATACCCGCATTGTCAGCTTCTACCGGCCTAAACACCACGTGTGCGAAGAATACCGTCTCCTGGGCAAGAACATCCTCCACACGTTCAACGGAATGAGCGGCGCCAGTTCGCGCGGTCGGGTTGTGGTGTTGACGAGTTCGGTCCGCAACGAGGGCAAGACGCTCACGTGCGTCAACTTGGCCATGACGCTCGCGCAGGATCTGAAAGATCGCGTGCTTCTGATGGATGGCGATCTGCGTCATCCGCGCATCCACACTTACATCGGATCGCCCGCCGGAACCGGGCTTAACGATCTGCTCGCGTCTTCGGACCCGGGATCGATTCTCGAGGACTGCCTGCTCCGCACCGACACGGGGCTTCACTTGCTTCTCGCCTCGGCGTCGCGCGGGAATCCGGCTCCCCTTCTCGACAGCCCGCAATCGACTCAATTGTTCAACCTTCTGCGCGAACGCTACGCCCTGGTCATCGTCGATACTCCGCCCGTCCTTCTAGCCACCGATGCTCTGACCCTCGGTCCCAGAAGCGATGGGATGTTGTTTCTGATCCGCGCTCGCAAGACCAAGCGCGAGCAGATCCAGGAAGCGCGCCAACGCATCGCCCGACTCGATATTCGGATGCTGGGCTACGTGATGAATAAGGTCCGGACCGACTTGCCCAGAATCCTTCGAGAACGGTTCTACTACTACGGACATTACTAGACTGCGGGACCACGAGGGTCTGCGCGAGCGCCAAGAGGCGTTTCCCGGAGACCCGGAGATGCAGGGAGACTCGGGAACAGGCCGTAACATCTCTATTGATAGTATTTTGTGTCGTCGCGTGTCCGTGGATCCCCGTGCCTGGTCGTGTCAAGTTCGGGTCGTCTGATGACGATTCCTAAGAGGATCGGGTTTCGCCCGTCTCCCCGCGCGGAAGGGCGTTCGAGAGACCCGCACGGGATCGGCGCGCGCCGTTCCGAAGGCGATGGAGGCGCAGACGCGCCATGCTTTCTCTGTTCAGTTCAAGCGGATGGCAGGTCTCTCTCCAGGCGGTCTTCTGGGGTTCGCTGGCCGTCCTGGCTTTCACCTACTTCGGCTATCCCGTTGTCCTCTTCCTAGTGGGTCTTTTCCGCCGACCGCCGACATCCCATCCCGCGACCCATGAGCCGACGGTCAGTGTCTTGATTCCGGCCCGCAACGAGTCGCGTCACATCGAGGCGAAGATCCGCAACACCTGCGAGATCGACTATCCGGCCGAGAAGATGGAAACGCTCCTCATCGACGATGCGAGCACGGACGATACCCTGGCTCGAGCTCAGGCCGCGACCAACGCAGTCGCGCAAGAAAGTCCCGACGGTCCGGCGAATCCCGACGCGGCGCGGCGGATCCGATTCATTCACCTCGACGAATCGCGGGGCAAGGCGATGGCTCTCAATCGCGCCGCGCGCGATGCGACCGGCGACATCCTAGTCTTTTCCGACGCGGACAGCCTGATCGGCTCGCACAGTTTGCGCCTTCTCGTTCGGCCGTTCGGCGACCCGACGGTGGGCTGCGTCGCCGGGCGCTACTTCGCGGGCGGCGTGAGCGGCCGCAACGCTGCGGGCGTCGGGTTCTATTGGCGCTACGAGAACTACCTTCGGCGCAAGGAGAGCCAGCTCGGCGGTTTCCTGGGAGCGTCGGGCGCTCTGTACGCCGTCCGGCGCGATCTCCACGAGAACCTGACCGCGGGTCTGATCAACGACGATTTCGTTATCCCGATGCGCATCGCCGCCCAAGGATATCGGACGGTATACGAGTCGTCGGCGACCGCGATGGAAGACGAATCCCGGAATTCCCAAATCGAGTTCGGACGCCGGGTGCGCATCATGGCGGGCAACTGGCAGCATCTGTGGCTGTTCCGCGGGCTGATTCTTCGTCCGTCGCGTTGGCGGCTGGCGTTCCAGCTCTTCTGTCACAAGTTCCTGCGCGTCGTCTCACCCCTGTGGCTCGTGGCGCTACTGGCGAGCAACGCGTTGCTGGCGGGCCGGCCGTTGTACTCGGTCTTTCTCATCGTTCAGGCGGTTTTCTACTCGCTGGCCGCCGCCGGGTGCTTTGCGACCGGACGTCTGGGCCCGCTGGGTCGGGTCGTGACTTTCCCTTACTACTTCACGATGGTGAACGCGGCGGCGCTTGCGGGGGCGTATCGGTTTCTGTTCGACCGCAAGGGGCTCGTGTGGAACGCGCCGGCGAGGGATTCGGGGCAGGTGTCGAGCGCCTAGAGGCGCCGACCGCGGTCCCGGGCGATTGGGACGAGACAACTTAGGTGGCGATATGGCCGACCGCACGGACTTCTCCAGAATCGAGAGCATTGGGCTTCGCCGTGGCCGCCAGCCGTTGCGGCCGGCGGAGGCGATCCTCTTCCCGGACGAAATAGGGGTGGGTTCGGCGCGCGTCCAGCCCGAGTTGTCCGACGCCGACGGCCAGGCTGGGCCTTCGAATCGACTGGCCTACACGGTGATCTTTGTCGGGGTTTCCACCTTTTTCCTCATCACGTACCCGTACCGCGAGATACGGCTTCCCTCGATCCTTCTGGCGCTGTTGGGGATGATCACCGTGGTCGGCCTGCTCGCCGCCTCGTGGTTCCGGCCGCAATACTACTGGGCGAGCATAGCGTTCTGCATCTATATTCCCTTTAGCGCCGAGTACCCGGGAGACTTCGGACGGGCGCATCTGGGCATCAACTTCACGAACATCCTGCTTTTTCCCGTTCTGATCCAGTGGTTCATGCAGCGCAGCCACATGAACCGGCCTCTTGTGCGGTTTCATTCTCCCGACGTTCCGCTGTTGGCGTTCTGTCTTCTGAGCAGCATCTCGCTGATGCGCGGCGCGACCGTGCAAGGCGACGCTTATTTTGCGCTCTACGTCACCCATCTCAAGCGATGGCTCTTTCCCTTTCTTGTCTACTTCGTGTTCGTCAACACGGCGCGGAACGAGAGAGGAGTGCGGTTCGTGGTGGTCGCCATCTGCATGACCCTCACGGCGGTGGCGATCCTGACGATGAAGGAGTCGTTCGATATCGGCCCGGGCGGATCGTGGGACAAGATTCGCGTGAAGGGGATCTTGGGACAGCCCAACGCGACGGGCGCCTTCTTCGTCTACTATACGCTGATCTTCTTCGGCTTCTTCCTATGCAACTGGCGCTCGCGCCGGTACTGGCTCTTGTTGATCCCGTTTGCGCTCTGCGGGCGAGCTCTGACTCTGGCCAACTCGCGGGGCGGGCTGATCGCTTTCACTATCGCCGTTCTCGCCACGCTCTGGTTCCGTTCGAAATGGCTCTTCCTCGTGGGCCTGACGGCGATTGTCGCGAGCGTCTACTTCCCACAATACCTGCCCGAGACGATCTCGGGGCGATTGCTCTTCGGCACGTTGCGCGAGGCGTCGGACGACGGCACTCAAGCCGACGAGCCGCTGGTCCAACGTCTGGACAACAGCGCGCAGGGACGTGTCGCCATCTGGATGGCGGGCGTCGAAATGGTCAAGGATCGGCCCTGGTTCGGGTTCGGATATCGTCAATTCCCATACCGGGTCGGCGATTACAACCACATGGTCGCCGCGCGCGACCCGCACAACACGTACCTGGGCGTCGCGGCCGAGATGGGTGTGCTGGCCCTCGGTTTCTTCCTCCTGACGCTTCTGCTGATACTGCGCTCCTGCCTCTTCGTCTACAAGCACGCGCCGGACGTTTTCATGCGGTCCGTCGGTCTGGCGGGCGTGGGAATGTCGATGGGGGTGGCGAGCGCGAATTTCTTCGGCTCGCAGTTCGAGACGACCGAGCTGACCGCGTATTTCTGGATTCTCTCCGCCGTCATCGTGCAATACGAGGCCGTGCTGCGCGGCAAGGTCCGCGAGATTCGAGCGCTGACCCGACACGTGGTCGCGGATCCGTGGGTCCACGAGGAAGAAGAGGCCTGAGCCTTGACCCAAGCGGAACACGACACAGCCCGGCATGAGGCGCGCCCCGTGCGCGTCGCGCTCGATGTGCGCGTTCTTCAGGGCGAAGACGCGCAGCGCGGGATCGGCAACTACACTCGTGGACTCGCCCAGGCGCTCGATGCCCTGGCGGACCGCGGACTCGAGATCGTCCATCTGGTCGACGGCCGCGCCGGCGAGCCGGCGATCGAGGGCTGCGGCGCCGCCACTCGGATCGACATCGGCGAATTCCGGTCGCGCGGCCCATGGGCCGCAATCGGCGGATCGCCCGATGCCAAGGCGCTGGCGCGCGCAGCGGAACATTGCCGCGCCGACATCCTGCACGTCTGCAGCCCGCTGCATGGACCGTTCGAGTGGCGGGCGATGCGGCGCGGGGCGACGGTGGCGACGTTCTATGACCTGATCCCCCTAGCCGACGCTTCGCAGTTCATCGACCGATGGCCCGAAGCGGCAAGGACCCGCTACCTGAGGCGACTCGACGCTCTGAAGAGACTCGACCGCGTCTTTGCGATCTCGCGATCTTCCGCCGAAGAGTTCGAACGGATCGCCCGAGGCTGCCCGGAGCGGATCGACGTTCTTTATCCGGCTCTCCGTTCCGAACTCGAGCGGTTCGCGAGGTCGCAACGACCGGCGGGACAACCGGAATCCGGCGGTCCGAACGGGTACATTCTGGGTTTCGCTTCGATGAATCCGTCGAAGAACACCGAGACGCTCCTTCGGGGCTTCGCGGCGCTCGAACCGGGTCTTCGTCGCCGGTACCCTCTGGTTCTCTGCGGTTCGAGCGAAGCCGCCCTTCCCGAGCGTGTCCGAAGCCTTTCGCGGACTCTGAGCGTCGCGGGCGAAGTCGAATTCCGCGAGGGCGTCCAGAGCGACGAGGCTTTGGCCGACCTCTACGCAGGCGCGGCGTTGTTTGTGTTGCCGTCGACAATGGAGGGATTCGGCCTGCCCGCTCTCGAAGCCATGGCCTTCGGGGCGCCCGTTGCGGCTTCCGACATACCCGTTCTTCGCGAAGTGCTCGACGAAACCGGCTCGTATTTCGATCCGCTCGATCCGGCCTCTCTCGCTTGGACGATTACGGGAACGCTGAACGATTCCGCCAGGAGAGAGAAGATGGCCGCGGAGGGGCGAGTGCGGGCGAGTCGTTTCTCGTGGCGCGATACGGGCGAGAAGGCTCTCGATGCGTACCGACAATTGGCGGAGTGTCGAACGAGGGACGCGCGTTCGTCTCGCGATCCGGTCGCGAGTGCGTGACGGAGACCGGCGTCGAATTCTCCCGGAGTTGCTGAAGCGAGGGCAATCAGAGCATGGCCGACGAGAACATCGAGATCCTATACTTCGCTCCCGCGAACACTCGCAGGAGTTCGATTCCGTATTACGCTCGCGCCTATGTCTCGGCCCTGACGGAAGCCAAGGCCGAAGCGGAGGAGCGACTCGACGTCGTGCCGTTGCTCGACGAGTCGGTTCCGGAGAGAGTGGACAACGAGACGGCGTGGATCGCGCGGACCAAGGCGGCGATCGCTCGAGGGCTCCGGGCGCACGAGGGACATGAGCGCCAAATCCTCCACGCGGAACTCGGCCGACGGGCGATCCGCGAGTTCTGGTCGGCCCATCACGCGTCGCGCTTGTGTCCGTCGCTCCCGTTGTGCGTCACCTTTCACGATCCGCCGCATCTTCCTCCTTCGGTCAAGACGTCGTCCGCGCCGCCCGAAGCGGGGGTCCTCGAGCGGCTTCTCACGAAAGTCACGACGGAGGTCTCGCAGTTCGGCCGACAGCGGCTCGACGAATTGTTCTTGGACCGCTGCGCCGCCCTTCTTGCGCTGTCCGAGTGCTCCGCGCGGATTCTGGCCCAGGCGTATCCGCGCCACGCGCAGAAGGTGATTCAGCTGCCCGCCTTCAACTTGGGGACGATTCCGTCGGAGATCGAGCCGAAGATGCACCGGATCGGCGAGACGATCGTGGTCACTTGTCTGGATTTCGTCCGTTCCGAGGAAGGAATCCTCGAGACGCTCGACGCCCTGCTCCTCATCCATCGCCGCGTTCCGCTCGGCGGAAAGGTCCGGTTCCGGATTCGCGGCGCGGCTTCGGACCTGGCCGTCGAGCGAGGCGTCGTCGATCGCATCCGCGACCGCATTCGTTCGGGGGGCAGCCTGTGGCTGGCGGATTTCGAGACGAAACCGATGAGCGAGAATGAAGTGGACGCTCTGCTTCGCGAGACCGACATCCTCGTGCTTCCCTATGCCGCGGGCGAATGCGAAGCCGCCTCGAAAACCCTGATGCGGTCGCAAACTTGGGCGGTGGCGACGGTGGCGGCCGACACCGGGTGCATTCGCGAACTGATCGAGGACGGGAAAGACGGGATTCTCTATCCACCCGGCGACGTCCGGTCGCTCGCGCTCGCGCTGAAGAAACTGATTGGCGACCAGGACGCTCGGATGGGCCTGGCCCGCGCGCTCCGGCAACGCGCTCTTCGCGAACGGACCCCCGACCGCCTTCGGTCGCGGATGGCCGAAGTGTACGGCGATCTCCTGGCCGCCCGCGCCGAAGGGCGGCCGCCGTCGACCGCGTTCCGCCCGAGCGGGGAGGCGGAAGAAGATGCCTGATTCCCCGAGCGTCGCCGTCTTGATTCTGAACTGGAACGGCGAACGCGACACGATCGAGGCGGTCGATTCTCTCAGTTCCTCGGACTATGTCTCTTTCCAGACGATCGTAATCGACAACGGCTCGCGGCCCGAATCGCGGGACGAGATCCGCCGTGCGCGTCCCGACGCGGAAATCGTCGAGAACGGAGCGAATCTGGGCTACGCGGGGGGCAACAACGCGGGTCTGCGCCTGGCGCTCGAACGCGGCGCGGCCTACTGCCTGGTGCTGAACAACGACGCGGTGGTCGATCCGACGACTCTGACCCGGCTGGTCGAGGCGGCCGAAAGCGACTCGACCCTCGCCGTCGTGGGGCCGCGCGTCTATCGTTACGACGATCCCGACACCCCGTTCTACCCCGCCTGGCGGATCGATTGGCGCCGCTGGCTCTTTCATCGTGTGGACGAGGACGGCGAGAGCGGCGACATCGCGGACGTGGACTACGTTCAGGGATGCGCCATGATGATTCGGAGCCGATTCCTTCGCGAACAAGGACTCTTCGACGAACGCTTCCATCTCTATTGCGAAGACGCCGATCTGTGCGTGCGAGCGCAGCGCGCGGGATGGCGGACGGTCGAACTCCGGACGGCCCGAATCCGCCACAAAGGGTACGGTTCCTCGAGCAAGGAATCTCCGCTTAAGACCTATTACAGTCTGCGCAACCAACTGCTGTTCATCGCCAAACACGCTCCCAAACGCAACCGGCCGCTTCTGCGCGCGCAGTTGCTGACGTTCGGCGTCGGGCACTACGCGATTCGGGCGCTCAAAAGCCTCGGACGCGGAGACTTTCGACGCGGATTCGCCACGCTTCGGGCGGTCGCGCGAGCGCTTCTGGACTGGTCGCTCGGACGTTACGGCGCGGGGCCGCGGTGGCTTTTTCGCTCGTGAGCATTCGTCGCTTGATATCCCCGCGGAGATGTGGTGCAATGACCTACCTGGAGCGCTGTCGCAGACGTTTCCCCTCAGATCCCGTCGTCGGTCGGTCGGTTTTCGAAGCGCAACCCGGACCATGTCTTTCCGACAAGAGAAGTCGCACCTCGCCTAGGGGGGGCGCCATGCGAACGACTCTTCAACGCTTTTCGCTGCCCCTGGCGATCGTTCTTCAGGCGGCGGTCGCGCTTGGGCTCGCCCGTGCGGATGGGAGCGAAGCGCGGGCGGCAAGCGCCATTTCGTCCCCGGTCGCCTGGTGGAATCTCGACGAGACCTCGGGAACGCAGGCCGCCGACGCCTCGGGCAACGCCAACCACGGCACTCTTCATAACATGACCGACGCCGCGCATGTCGCCGGCTACTTAGGGAACGCCCTCCAGTTCGACGGAGCCGACGACTACGTCCTCGTTCCGCACGATCCGTCGATCGACTTCGGAGACGAGGACTTCACGGTCATGTTCTGGCTGAAGGAGTCCTCGCCCACGGACGAGGAACGGTATTTGGTCAAGGGGACGACGGGGGCGACCGAGGACCCCGGCACGGGAAAACGATACGAGCTCTACTACAAATCGAGCGAAGTCCGGTTCGCCATCGACGACAACGTCGTGAAATCGCAGATCAACGTCGCCTCTTCCTACTTCGTCACCGGCGATTGGGTCCACGTCGCCGCCGTTCGCGATACGGTCGCCGACGAGATACGCCTCTACACGGACGGCGAGCTGCGAGGTTCGACCGCCGACGCGACGGGCGACATTTCGGAGACCGAAGACCTCTACCTGGGCCGGACGAGCGGCGGGGGCGTTTGGTTCTATGGCACGATCGACGACGTGCGGATCTATCCCTCCGCGCTGACCCAGGCCGAGATCCTGGCGATCTGCTCCGAGCCGGCGCCCCAGGCGAGCGCGCCCACTCCTTCCGACGGCGCTCTGCACGTCGGGTTCGACCCGACTCTCACCTGGACGTCCGGCTCTCTGGCCACCTCGCACGACGTGTATTTCGGAACCGATTATGCCTCGGTGGCGAACGCCGGACATTCGGACCCGGAGTTCAGGGGAAACTTGGCGGTCGAGTCCTACGCGCCCGGGACGCTCGACGCGATGACGTATTACTACTGGCGGGTGGACGCGGTGAACGCATCGCATCCCGACAGTCCGTGGAGGGGCGGAGTTTGGACCTTCCGAACGGCGGTGGGGGCGCTGGCCCCGGCCTACTCGCCTCACCCGCTTGACGGCGAGACGAACGTCCGGATCGACAAGACGGTCAACTGGCGTCGGAGCTACGGAACGACCTCCCACGACGTGTACTTCGGAACGACCGATCCTCCTCCCTTCATAGGCAGTCAAGACATCGACAGCTACACTCCAGGGCTCCTCGAGCCCCTGACCACCTACTACTGGAGAATCGACTCCCGGACTCCAACGGATATGGCCGAGGGCCCGGTCTGGAGCTTCACGACGGGCAACGACCCGTTTCCGCCCGGGTGGTTGCGGGTCACCGCCATCGAGAGTCGAGTCGTGCCCCCCACCTTCCCCGACGTCGACTTCAACCTGACCGACTACGGCGGGGTGGGCGACGGAACGACGACCAACACCCTGGCGTTCATCGCCGCCATCGACGCGTGCCACTCGGCGGGAGGAGGTCGCGTCGTCGTGCCCGCGGGCGATTGGCTCACGGGCCCCATTCATCTCAAGAGCAACGTGAATCTGCACGTGTCGTCGGGCGCGACGCTCTACTTCACCACCGACACGAACGACTACGAGCCGCTGGTTCTCGTGCGCTGGGAGGGGACCGAGTGCTACAACTACTCGCCCTTGATCTACGCCTTCCGGCAGGAGAACATCGCCGTGACGGGAGAAGGCACTCTCAACGGGCAGGGAGGCGCGTGGTGGCCGTGGAAAAGCACACAGCAGCACAATGTGTTGCGGACGTATGGGGCAACCGATGTGCCGGTCGAGGACCGCGTGATGGGCGACGGCTACGACCTGCGGCCCAACATGATCCAGCCGTTCGACTGCCGCAACGTGTTGCTCGAGGACTTCACGATCCTGAACTCCCCGATGTGGACGGTTCACCCGACCTATTGCGAGAACGTCACGGTCCGCAACCTCTCGATCTACGGCTCGGGTCCGAACACCGACGGGTGCAATCCCGAATCGTGCGAGGACGTGTCGATCGAAGATTGTTATTTCAACACGGGAGACGACTGCATCGCCGTCAAGGCGGGTCGCGACCGCGACGGACTGCGCATCGGGCGTCCGAGCGAGAACATCGTCATCCGCGGATGCGATATGGACGAAGGCCACGGCGCCGTCACCATCGGGAGCGAAATGTCGGGCTCGGTCCGTTACATGTTCGCCGAGGACTGCGTGTTCGACGGCGCCGGCATGAATACCGGTTTGCGGTTCAAGACGATGCCCGGTCGCGGCGGCGCGATGGAGCACATCTACATCCGCGACATCACGATGTACACGATCGGGAGCGAGGCGATCAAGTTCAACATGCTCTACGGTTCGGGGACGGGGGTCTTGCCCGCCATTCGGAACTTCACGATCGAAAACGTCACGTGTCAGTCGGCCGGTTCGTACGGCCTCTACATGCTCGGGCTCCCCGAGTCGCCGATCCGGGACGTGACGTTGCGCAACGTCACGATCGACTACGCGGGCACCTCGACCGGCATCGCGAACGTCGAGAACTTGCAGATGATCAACGTCCGGATCAACGGCGAATGGTTCGGCGTTGTCGAAAACGAGGACGAGTTGAGCGTTCCATCCGCGGGATGGCTGCTGTACGAATAGAGAAGCCGCACGAAGGTTCCGCTCGACGCGGAACCTCGATGCCGAGGGGGATCGGAGAGAATGAACGATTCACAGAAACGGATTCCGAATACATGGCGCCTGGCGGTGGTGTCGCTAGTTTGCCTCGCGGCGATTCTCGCCGCGGCGGGCGCGCAGGCGGCGCCGGGGCCTTCGGGTTGGTGGAAGTTCGACGAGTCTTCCGGGACGACGGCGGCCGACTCGTCGGGCAACGCCAACGACGGCACGCTCTACAACATGACCGACGGGGCCTGGATCTCGGGCAAACACGGCGGCGCGATCGAACTCGACGGTTCGGACGACTATGTGCGGGTCGCGCACGACGCGGCGATCGATTTCGGAGACGAGGACCTCACCGTCTGCTTCTGGCTGAAACAATCTTCGGCCTCGGCCGAGACGCAGTATCTCGTGAAAGGCACCCAGGACAGCGCGGGCGATCCCGGGTCGGGCAAGCGTTACCAAATCTACTACAAGGACGGCGAGGTGCGGTTCGCCATCGACGACGACTCGAGCAAGTCGCAGATCAACGTTGCGATGGCGCACTTCGTGACGGGCGACTGGGTCCACGTCGCGGCGGTGCGCGATACGACCGCCAACGAGATGCGTCTCTATACCGACGGCGAACTGCGGGGAACCACAGCCGACCTGACCGGGAGCATCTCGCAGACGGAGGATCTCTACATCGGTCGTTTGGCCGGGGGCGGAGCCTGTCTGGGGGCGGCGATCGACGATCTGCGCATCTATCCGGCGGCGCTGACCGGGCCTGAAATTCAATCGCTCTATGCGCAGGGAGTGACGATGGCCTCGATGCCGTCCCCCGCCGACGAGGCGATCGGCGTCGCTGTGACGCCCACCCTCGAATGGACGTCGGGAAGCCTGGCGCTGTCGCACGATGTCTACTTCGGGACCGACCTCACGGCGGTGACGAGCGCCACGCGGAGCGATCCGGAGTTCGTCAGCAGCCAGACCGCGAACACGTATTCGCCGGGGACTCTCGTCGAGGGAACGACCTACTATTGGCGCATCGACGAGGTCAACGACGGCGAGCCCGAGAGCCCGTGGACCGGAACGGTCTGGGGTTTCACGACGTTCTCGGACGCCGCGGCCGTCGCCACCGACCCGACTCCGCCGAACGGCTCGTCGAGCGTGAGTCTCGACCCGCTTCTCGAGTGGACCGCCGGGCCCGTCGCCCTCTCGCACGACGTTTACTTCGGGACCGACCAGACGGCGGTGACGAATGCCGGTCACTCCGACGCGCAGTTCAAGGGAAACCAGACGGCCGACAGCTATTCTCCGGGCCTTCTTTCTCAAAACACGACGTACTACTGGCGGATCGACGAGGTCAACGCCTCCTATCCCGGAAGCCCGTGGACCGGGACGGTTTGGAGTTTCACGACGACCGATGCGACGGCCGGCGCGGCGTCGAACCCGACTCCCGCCGACGCGGCGACGAACGTGGACATCAACGCGCAACTCGGCTGGACGGCGGGCGACGGGGCGACGAGCCACGACGTGTACTTCGGCACGCAGAATCCGCCTCCCTACCAGGGACGGGTCTCGACAACGGAGTTCAATCCCGCCACCCTGGCGCGCAACAAGACCTACTACTGGCGCGTGGACGAAATCGACAGCGGCGATGGGACCGCGGTCGGTTCGGTGTGGCATTTCACTACCGAGGCCGCCGCAACGGTCGAGGAACGCTACAAGTGGCCCGAGTGGGTGTCTCAGTCCTCGCTCAACCGCTACCCGAATCCGACTAGCAGCCTGAGCTCCTGGAACTACGAAGTGGCGCTGCTTCTCTCGGGAATCTACGAGGTCTGGGTCGAAACCGGCGGACCGATGGCGGACTACGTGACCGACTATATGCAGCCGTGGGCCGATCAATCCTTCGACTCCGGAGGGAATTTCACGCGAAGCACCTACACTAACCTCGACATGATCTCGCCGGGGCGGGTGCTCATGGCCGTCTACACCGAGACCGGCTTGTCGAAGTACCTGACCGGGGCGAGCGAGGTGATCTCGTGGCTCGCCGCGCACCCTCGAAACGACGAACGGGGCTTCTGGCACAAGGGCGTCTACCCATGGCAGATGTGGCTCGACGGGCTCTACATGGCCCAACCGTTCTCGTCGTGGTACGCCGACACCGCGAGCCTTCCGCTCTGGTCGGACGAGGCGACTTCCCAGCTTCTCTTGATCGCGCGGCACACGCAGGATCCCGCGACGGGCCTGCTCTATCACGGCTACTTCGAATACGGAGACGGCCACTCTCCCATTCCCGATTGGGCCGACCCGGTCACGGGCTGCAATCCCGAGTTCTGGGGCCGCGCCATCGGGTGGTACATCTCGGCCATGGTCGACGTGCTCGATCGTCTTCCCCAGGATCATTACAACCGCGCGGCACTCATTCAGGTCCTTCAGGATCTGGTCGAGGGTCTTTCCAACTATCAGGACCACGATACGGGAATGTGGTACCAAGTGGTGAACAAGGGCGACCTGTCCGACAACTGGGTCGAGTCGTCGTGCACGGCGTTCTATGTCTACGGCATCGCCAAGGCGGTTCAGAAAGGGTACGTCGAGCCGAAATACCTGGCTAACGCCTGGAGAGGATACCGCGGCCTTCTCAACAACAAGGTCGTCGAGATCGGGGGCGATCTGACCCTCTACGGGACGGTCTCCGTCGGGACCCTGAACCAGAACACGTCGGGGAGCGGGACCTACGACTACTACGTCCACGTCGGCACCTCGACAAACGACAAGAAAGGGGTCGGCGCGTTGGTCTACGCCTCCCTCCAGATGTCGCGCATGAACGACTGGGTGGACACGACGACTTACACGCTCTCGGTCAGCGCGGTGAACGGTTCGGTCGTCAAGTCCCCGGATCTGGAGAGCTACGTAGCGGGCTCGGCGGTCACCTTGACGGCGACTCCCGCGCCGGACTATCGGTTCACATGCTGGACAGGAGATGCCCCCTCCGGTCACGAGTCCGACAATCCTCTTCTCTTAACAATGGACGGCGACAAGACTCTGACCGCCGTGTTCGGGGTCGCTCCGAACCAGCCGTTGATCGAAGATCTTTCGCGGGCGGGCTATACGACCGATACGCTGTACGTGGGGCGGCGGCTCTACAACGATCGCTTCTATACGTTCGAGGACCCGATCCCGTCGAATCTGGAGGGACAGATCTATATCCGAACCCTGAACGACGACAAGAACCTGACGCCTCCGACTCCGGATTCGAGTCTCTTGTCGTTCTCTCTGCGTCGCCCGGCCACGGTGTACGTCTGCATGACCGTCGAGATAGCAACGCCTCCATCGTGGCTCGATTCATGGACCCTCGTAGGCGACACGCTCCAGACGACGGACAATACCCGCAGTCTGTACCGCAAGGAGTTTGCGGCCGGAACGGTCTCGCTCGGCTACAACCGCGAAGACGGAATGCCGACCGGGATGAGCATGTACAACGCGATTGTCGTCCCGAGTACGACGGCGACGAAATACTGGAATCTGTTCGACTAGCGCAAGCAGGACGGGCGCACAGCAAGAACCAAGGAGGAACGTGTGAAATGAGGATCTCGGCAGCTCGACCGATGGCCGGAATGGTGGCTCTGATTGCGACGTTTCTCGTCGCGGCGACGGTCCTGGCCGCGCCACCCGGACCGGCGTCCAATCCGGGTCCGGCCAACGGCGCGACGAATGTGGACATCAACGAGACTCTCACCTGGACCGTCGGCAGCGGCGCGACGGCGCACGACGTATATCTGGGGCGGGAGAATCCGCCGCCGTATCAAGGGCGCGTCACGACGAACGCCTTCATCCCCGGCACTTTCGGACGCGATCGGTCCTACTTCTGGCGTGTCGATGAAGTGGACGGGACCGACGTGACGACCGGCACGGTCTGGTCGTTCACGACCGAATCCAGCGCGAGCGTCGAGGAACGCTACAAATGGGCGCAGTGGATTTGTCAATCGTTGTTCAACATGCCCGGACACGCCACCCCGACCAGCTACGCGGTCAGCCCGTGGGATTATCCCGAGGCTCTGTACCTTTCGGGAATCTACGAGGTCTGGAAGGAAACGGGCGGGCCGATGACGAACTACCTGACCGACTACATGCAGCCCTGGGCCGACCGGACGGTTCAGAGCGATGGGAGCCTCAGCGGCAACTACCAGCCTCTTCACTACAATCTCGACTACACGTCGCCGGGGCGCGCTCTGATGGCCGTCTACACCGAGACGGGCCAGGCGAAGTACTTGACGGGCGTCGGCCACATCTTCTCGGATCAGCTGGCGAGTCATCGTCGAAACGACGAGGGGGGATACTGGCACAAGGCTTCCGTCATCGGCGGGACCGTCTACTGGTGGCAGATGTGGCTCGACGGCGTCTATATGGCCGAGCCCATGACCACGTGGTACGCCCAGACGACGGGCCTCACGCAGTGGGCCGACGAGGCGACGTCGCAGATCCTCCTGATCGCGCAACATGCGCAAGATCCCGCAACGGGGCTTCTCTACCACGGATACTTCGAGTATGGAACCGGCCACTCGCCCGTTCCCGCGTGGGCCGACCCCGTGACGGGATGTAATCCCGAGTTTTGGGGACGCGCCATGGGGTGGTACATCTCGGCCATCGTCGACGTGTTGGACCGTATCCCTTCGGATCATTACAACCGCGCGGCAATCATTCAGGTTCTTCAGGATCTGGTCGAGGGCCTGGACAACTTCCAGGACCACGACACCGGGATGTGGTACCAAGTGGTGGACAAGGGCTATATGGGCGACAACTGGGTGGAGACGTCCTGTTCGTTGTTCTTCTCCTACGGCATCGCCAAGGCCGTACAGAAAGGATACGTCGATCCCAAGTACCTCGAGAACGCCTGGCGAGGGTATCGCGGAGTTCTCAACAACAAGGTCGATTCGAGCGGCGCAAACTTGATCCTGTACGGCACCGTCACCGTCGGCAGTCTAGGAGGGAGCGGTGGGTTCTACGACTACTACGTGAACTCCGGTCTGACCGTCAACGACGAGAAGGGCGTCGGCGCGTTGATCTACACCGCCCTTCAGATGTCTCGCATGGCGGATGTCGATCTGACGACTCCCATCCTCCATGTCGACACGGGGAGCATCGCCTTCGGCACCCAAGACCACAACGACGGACCGACGTCGACCACGTTCACCTTGAGCAACGATGCGCTCGCCACCGGGAGTCTGTATGTCAGTCTCGGAGACATCACGGGGACCTATGCGGACGAGTTCTCAGCCGTGCCTCAGACGGCGGTCTCTCTCTTGGCGCCGGGTGAATCGGTCGTCGTGACCGTCACGTGGACGCCCACGGCGATCGATCTGACCGTTCCGCGCGACGTGGTTCTTCCGATCGCGCACAACGACCCGGCGCGGACCAGTCCGTTCGATATGCCGATCGGCGGCACACCCGTTCCGGTCGAGGTGAGCCTCTTCCGCGTGGAGTGACTGGTTACCCTATGATCGTTGCGGGAAGCCAACCGGGATCGCTGTTTCACGGCGCTCCTTGGGTGGGAGGCTCGTCTGGGAAAGGCGGCAGAGGGACGTGCGAGGGTCCAGAAAAACAAGTCCGCACCCGATGTTTCGCACCAGCGTCTCCACGTGTCTCGTTCTGCTTCTGGCTTCGACCGCGGTCCAGGCGGCGCCCGACCCCGTGGCGTGGTGGAAGTTGGATGAGAGTTCGGGCGCCTTGGTCGCGGATTCGTCGATCCACGCGAACGACGGAACTCTCCACAACACAGCCGAAACGGTTCACGCGGCCGGGCGCTATGGCCGGGCGCTCCAGCTGGACGGGGTGGACGACTACGTTCTGGTTGGCCACGACGCGTCGATCGATTTCGGCGACGAAGACCTGACGCTGAGCTTCTGGATCCGGCTTCCGGTCTCGAGCCGGACGACCAAGAGTTGCTGGATCGTCAAGGGGAGCAATAGCGGCTCCTACGACTCGGGTTCGGGCAAGCGCTACGAAATCTACAACGAGACAAGCAACAACACCGTTCGATTCACGATCGACGACGATTCGATCAAATCGGAGGTTCAGGTATCCAACGTCGAGTTCATCACGGGGGAATGGGTTCACGTCGGCTGCGTTCGCGATACCGCCGTGGACGAGCTGCGACTCTACGCAAACGGAGTTCTCAAGGGGACCGCGACCGATTCGACGGGGAGCGTGTCGCAGACGGAAGATCTCTACATGGGTCGAACTTTCGGCGGCGTCAGCTATTTCCCGGGCGCGATCGACCAGATCCGGATCTACAGAGCGGCGTTGACGGGGCCCGAGATTCTCGCGCTCAGCTCGGAGCCGAATCCTCACGCTTCGGAACCCGTGCCCGACGACGGCGCGGTTCCCGTGAGTTTGAACCCGACCCTCGAGTGGACTTCGGGAACTTGCGCTCTTTCGCACGATGTCTACTTCGGGACGGACGCAGCCTCCGTGGACGCCGCGGGGCACGGCGACCCGGAATATCGAGGGAGCCAAACGACGAACGACTTCGATCCCGGCACCCTCGTCGAGAGCACCACGTATTCGTGGCGAATCGACGAGATCAACGGGACCGATCCCGACAGTCCGTGGAAGGGCGTCGTCTGGCATTTCACCACCTTGGGCCTTCCCGCGGGGCCCGCCAGTGCCCCCACCCCCGCCGACGGCGCGACGAACGTCGATGTCAACGCCTGGCTCGGGTGGACGGCGGCCGCGGGCGCGACGGAGCACGACGTGTATTTCGGAACCGAAAACCCGCCGCCGTACCAAGGCCGGGTTTCCGCGGCGGGGTTCAATCCGGCCACCCTGGGGCGAAACCGAACGTACTACTGGCGGATCGACGAGGTGAACGACAGCGGCTCGGTGGAAGGCTCGGTGTGGCATTTCACGACGGAGGCCGAAGCCGACGTGGCGGAACGTTACAAATGGCCGCAATGGCTGTGTCAGTCCACTCTGAATCGCTATCCGAGTCCCAACAATCTCGTTGCCTGGCACTACGAAGAAGCGCTGGTGTTGTCGGGTCTCTACGAAGTCTGGAAGGAAACCGGGGGACCGAATGCGAATCTGATGACCGGCTACGTTCAACCCTGGGCCGACCGGTCGGTCAACAGCGACGGAACGATCGACTCGAACTACAATCGCACCGCGTACGCACTGGACAACGTCGCGCCGGGCCGGGTCTTGATGGCGATCTACGCCGAAACCGCGGAGACGAAGTACCTCGACGCGGCGGGCTACATCATGAAGCAGTTCACGGGCGATCCTCCCACTCTCGACCCCCACCCCCGAACTTCGGAGGGGGGCTACTGGCACGTTGCATCGCACCCCTGGGAGATGTGGCTCGACGGTCTGTACATGGGTCAGCCGTTCTCGGCCTGGTACGGCGAGACGATGGGCGAGCCTCAGTGGTTCGACGAGGCGACTTCCCAGATCTTGTTGATGGCGAGTCACACGCAGGACCCCGCGACGGGGCTGTTGTATCACGCGTGGCACGATCCGGCCGATCCGGGAGGCGACCCGTCCTGGGCCGATCCCGTCACGGGGCGATCGCCCGAGGTCTGGGGGCGCGCCGTCGGATGGTATATTTCGGCCATCGTCGATTTGCTGGACCGCATTCCCGGCGACCACCCGAATCGCGCCGCGATGATCGAGATCCTTAAGAATCTCGTGGCCGGACTCGCGGAATGCCAGGATCCCGATACGGGATTGTGGTATCAGGTCGTGGACAAAGGCCACCTGGGGGACAACTGGCTCGAATCGTCCTGCAGCGCTTTCTACGCCTATGGAATCGGCAAGGCCGTCCAGAAGGGATACGTGGATGACCAGTACCTCGACAACGCCTGGAGGGGATACCGGGGCGTGCTCAACCAGAGCGTGGCCGTGAACGGCGCAAACCTGGATCTGTACGACACGTGCGTCGGCACTTCGGTAGGAGGTTACAGCTACTATATCGGCAGGCCGACGCTGGTCAACGACAAGAAGGGAGTCGGCGCGTTGATCTACGCATCGCTCCAGATGTCGCGAATGGCGGACTGGGCTCCGATCTCTTCGGACACTTTCGTGCCCACGTATGTTCTCTACAAGTAGATCGCGATCCGTATCGTCGCCGCAAGACGGTAGAACAAGTTCGCCGGAAACCGAGGCCCGGTCGACCGTCCCGGAGAAAACGCTGGCGCGTCGTCCGCGCATCGGACCATAATACCGCGCGAGAATCTCGGACTCCGCGCGGGTCGAATTCGTTCCTTCTCACCCCCAGCACCCGTTTCAGAAACATGAGCGGGAAAGAGACGAACACTCGCGCCTCGGGAGTCGCGTCGATTCTTCCTCGAGAACGAAGGACGGCGATCGCCTGCGGGTCTCCTCTAGTGAGGAAGGAACATGTCGTCGAACCGATTCTGGCTGCGGGGCGTTTCCCTGGAGTGGTGGGGGCTGGCGGGAATTGTCTTGATGGCGCTTTCGCTCCGGCTTTGGGGGATCGGCTACGGTTTGCCGTTCATCTATCATTCCGACGAACCCCGGTACGTCGAAGGCGCCCAGGTTCTCTTCAAGACCCACAGTCTGGATCCCAAGTCCCTGCCCGAGAGAAGCTCGAGCACGTTCGTCTACGTCGCCAATGCGGTCGCCTATGTGCCGTACTACTGGGTGGGCCGGTTGTGCGGCGTGTTTCACGCTCCGACCGACGTTCCCGCTCCGACGATGCTCGAGATGGGCGTGGGCAAGACGTCCATGCCCAGCACGTTCCTGCTGGGCCGGACGCTCACGCTGCTTTTCGGCGTGGCGAGCGTCGTCCTGACGTTTCTGATCGGACGGCGATTGTTGAGGAGTCCCGCCGTCGGGTTGCTGGCCGCGGCGATGCTCGCCGTGTCGCCGACCGACGTCGTTCACAGCCGTTACGTCACTCCGGACACTTTTCTGGCGTTCTTCATGCTGATGGCGTTTTGGGGCGCGGCGGGTCTATCGCGGGAGGGCAATCTCCTCCACTATGTCGTGTCGGGGATCGCGCTCGGCTGCGCGGTATCGACCAAGATCACGGGCGTTTTGATGGCGATTCCCTGTCTGATCGCGCATTTCTATCGCACGCGATGGAGAGGGTTCCGAGGGCCGCACCTGTACGTCGCGGTCGCCGCGGGATGCATTGCGTTTCTGGCGACGACGCCCTACGTGTTCGGCGACGTCCGCCGCGTGGTGCGGGACGTTCTCTTCGAGGGGCGTCACTATTCGGGCGGACACGCGGGGATGGAGGGCGATACGCTCCGGTGGTACATCGGCTACCTGTGGCGAGTCGAGGGCCTGGCGGCGGCGCTTATGATAGTGGAGATACTTCGCGCCCTGTATCGTCGCTCGAAGCCGATACTGTTCCTGGCCGTCTATCCCGCCGGCTACTTCGTCTTCATCTCTTCTCTCGTCGTTCGCAACGATCGAACCCTGCTTCCGATGACGCCGTTCATGTTCCTCCTGGCGTCTTCTCTGATCGTCGCGGTGTGGCGCGGGCTCGACCGTCCGCGGTGGCGAGTGTGGATGCGGCCCGCGCTGGCGATCGTCGTCGCGGCGGTTCTTGTCCGTCCTCTTCCGCGGACCGTCAAAGACACCGTCCGCATGACGGCCCTGGATGGGCGCGAGAAGGCGCGGGTGTGGATCGAGGAGAACGTGCCCGAGAAGGCCCGAATCGGCATCGAGGCCTACACGGCGTTCGTAGACCCCGATCGATTCGATGTCTATGCCTTCCCTCGAATTATCGCGTTTCCTCCCATCTGGTACGTCCAGAACGGATTCGACTATCTCGTCTTCGGTCATTGGACGTTCGGTCGCTTCCTTGCCGACCCCAAGAGATACGCGGCCGAAGCGTCGCGCTACGAGGTCTTCTTCAAGTCGTTCCCGTTGGTGGAGACGTTCCGCGGCGGAGGATGCGAGGTGCGAATCTACAAGGTGAGGTAAAAACGACGCGTCCTCGATCCGTCGAGAGCGATCGGCGGAATCCAACGCGTCGCGGGAGAACGAACGTGAAACAAGCCAACGAATTCATGCAGGACATACTCGACCTCGAACAGCCCGAGGCGGAGGAGGACCGCGTCTGGCGCGCGTGCCGACCGACCGCCGCGCGAGAGGCGGACGGGGACGTGTTCCTGACCGTGCCGTTCGAGGCGCAGAAGAAACGCGATCCTCGGAAGAGAGGATTCAAACTCGAGCCCGACCCCGAAACCGCGCGGCGCGATTTCGATCTGCGTCTCCGCGCCTACGGCGACGCGATCGTGCGAGTGTCCTTAGCTTTCGCGGGCCAAGCGCGTGGCGACGACGGCCCGATGCTGGATCTTCACGACTCGCTTCGCCGCGAGGCGCTGTCCGTGCGCGAGACCGAAACGGGGTGGGAGGTTGTCGATTCGGCCGAGCGGGTTCGCGCGCGCGTCCGTACGGCCGAGCCGCCTACCCAGTTCTGGCGGGCGGAACGGGGGATCGGCGATCTGGCCGAGACGCTCGATCTCGAAGTCCTGCCCGACGGCGCGACCTCGATTCCTTTCTCGGCGTACGATCAATTCACCCCCAACAAACACGAGTCGCTCGCCCTGGCCTTCGTCGAGCGTGCGGACGCGCCGCATCGCGCGTGCTTTTCGCTCCGCGCGGCGCCCGACGAAGCGTTCGCCGGGACGGGAGAACGGTTCGCCAAAATGGATCTGGCGGGGCGGACGCTGCGGCTCGAAAACATCGACGCGCTCGGCGTGAACAACCGTCGCGCCTACAAGAACGTGCCGTTTTACGTGTCGAGCCGTCCCTACGGCCTTTTCGCGCACACGTCGCACCACGTCCGTTTGTCTCTGGCCGACGTTTCGACCCGCGCGGCGCAGGGGCTGGTCGAAGAGCCGCGGCTCGACCTGTTCCTGATCGGGGGCGGGTCGGTCGAACGTGTTCTCTACGACTATCGGCGTTTGACGGGATTCCCGCCCGAGATGCCTCTGTGGAGCTACGGCACGTGGATGAGCCGGATGACCTACTTCTCGGCCGACGAAGTGCGCGAGATCGCGCGACGCCTGCGCGAGGGCGAGTTCCCGTGCGACGTGCTCCATATCGACACGGGTTGGTTCGCCCAGAACTGGGTGTGCGATTGGGAGTTCGACAAGGAGCGATTCGCCGAGCCCGAGAAGTTCCTGCGCGAGATGCTCGACCAGGGGTTCCGCGTCAGTCTGTGGCAGACGCCCAACGTGAGCTCGGAATCCAAGCTCCGACAGACGGCGACGGAGAAACGATATATCGCGCCGCTCAAGACCGGGGCGATGGCGACCGCGTCGGACTTCTCGGCGCAGGAGTACGCGGGTCAGATCGACTTCTCGAATCCCGAGGCGGACCGATGGTATCGCGAGGAATTGCTCGCGCCGCTGCTCGAGATGGGCGTGGCGTGCATCAAGACCGATTTCGGCGAGTTCGTGAATCTCCAGGGGGATTTCCTCGGAATGCCCGCCGAGGAACTCCACAATCTCTTCGCGCTGCTCTATCAACGCGCGGCCTTCGAGGTCACGAAACGGATCACGGGCGACGGGATCGTTTGGGCGCGCGCGGGTTGGGCGGGGTGTCAGCGATATCCGGTCCACTGGGGAGGCGACGCGGCGGGATCGTGGGACGGGCTGGCCGGATCGTTGCGCGGCGGTCTGCATCTCGGGTTGTCGGGCTTCGGATATTGGAGTCACGACGTGCCGGGATTCCACGGCGTCCCCGATTTCATGAACTCGAAACCGCCGGACGACCTCTATGTGCGATGGACCCAGTTCGGCGTCCTGTCGTCGCACCTCAGATATCACGGCACGTATCCGCGCGAGCCCTACGAGTATCCCGAAGTGGCCGACATCGTCCGCAAGTGGCTCCGGTTGCGGTACGCGCTGATTCCTTATCTGTTGGATCAGGCCAAGAAGACGACTCAGACGGGATTGCCGATCTTGCGCGCGCTCGTCTTCCATCACGAAGACGACCCGGCGTGTTGGCGGATCGACGATCAGTACTACTTCGGCGACGACTTCCTCGTCGCGCCCGTCATGAACGCGTCGGGCGTGCGCGACGTGTATTTGCCCCGCGGCCAGTGGGTGGACTTCTGGACAGGGGAAAAACTCGATGGTGCGCGGCGGTTGGAGAAGGTCTCTTCGCCGCTCGACCGCATTCCCGTTTACGTGAAGGCCGGGGCGGAGGTCCGGGTCTATCCCGACCCGGTCCAGTGCACCGACGAGATGGACTTGACGAAGTCGGTCGTACTGGCGTTCGATGGATCGTACCGAGGCATAGCGGAATCCATCTTGGGGCCGGTTGTCGGAGTCTGATTTCGCTCGGAACGACACTGGGAAAGGCGTGCGCGAATCTTCGCGGTCCTTGTGTCGATGAGGCGGGTGTGGTATCTTTCAAGCGTATGAAGGTCGATCGCTCAATTCTCTCGGTTGTTGGTTTGCGCGACGGATCGGACGACCGATACTGGCACTCCCAGACGCCGATCGCCCGCCTGCGCGCCGCGCAAGTCAACAGGCAGGCAGCCTATGGCCGAAAGCGTTCTTCCGAAAGACTTCAGAGAGTTCTTGAAGTTTCTGAACGAAGCCGGGGTTGAGTACCTCCTCATCGGCGGGTACGCGGTTGTGTATCACGGCTATGTTCGGACCACTGCCGACATGGACATCTGGGTGGCGGCTTCTCGGGAGAACGCCTCGAGGATTGTCGGCGTGTTTCATCGCTTTGGCATGCGACAAGACGATCTGACCCCCGATCTCTTCCTGAAAAGGGGCAACATCGTTCGTATGGGTGTGCCGCCCATGCGAATCGAAATCCTCAACGACATCGACGGGGTCGGCTTCGGCAAGTGTTACAAGGAGCGTGAGATTGCCGAGATCGACGGTCTACCCGTGAGCGTGATTTCCTTGCGGTATCTTCGCGCGAACAAGCGCGCGTCGGGGCGACACAAGGATCTCGACGACCTCGACCATCTCCCCAAGCGCAAGACAAGCAAGACCGATAGGTGAGTGCGTTCTCCGCTACTTGGTCGGGCCGAGAAGGGATTGCCAGGCCTTGCGCGGGTAGCTGCGAATGTAGGCCCAGAAGCGCAGGTCGCGTCCCTTGATCGCGACGATCAGCTGCCAGAACGCGGTGACGAGCGAAGGTTGGAACCGGAGAAGTCGCACGCGCGACGATCTTCGCACGAACCAATTGAAAACGAAACCCGGCAGGATCGGCATCGTCTTGTAGAGCGTCGAGTAACCCGCGACGCTCTTTTGGTGCTCGATGCCGCCGGTGTCCTGGTGGTAGAAGTCGCTCCCCCAACCTTCGGCCAGGCGCTTATGGATGTCGGTCGACAGGTCGCCGGCCGAGATGGCGTCTTCGAGAATCGGCGCGGTCGGAAGATACAGAAGATAGTGGACCTTGATCCGGTTCATGTAGCGAAGCTTGCGATACGCGAGGGCCGCGTCGCGGTGATCGTCCTCGGTCTCGGTCGGGAGATTGAACATGTGGTCCACGTCGTACCGCAGCTTGTGGCGCGCGCAGGCATCGAAGGTCTCGAACGCCTCGTCGTTCGTCTCGCGGCGTTTGAGGATTTCGTTGCGGATTCGCTCGTTCCACGTCTGAAGACCGAACTCGATGTTGTAGCAGCCCGACTCCTTGAGCAGCGCGGCCGTCTCGTCGTCGAAACCGACGATGGTGCAGAAGCATTTGAACGGCACGCCGATCTCGGCGCGGTAGCGGGCCATGAGTTCGCGCAGCCAGGTCTTGTTGCCCGAGAGGTAGGAGTCTTTGAAGATGACTTCGCGGAACTTGTACCGCTTCTTGGCCTCGACGAGTTCGCGCATCACCGTCTCGACGCTCTTGCGTCGGAAGTAGGCCGAACCGTAGAGGTTCTTCGAGCAGGTTTCCTCGCAAAACGAACAGACGAACGGACAACCGCGACTCACCATCGCCGTGTAGCTGTACGAGTCGGCCACGTGCGGGCCGAACAGATCCTTGTCCGGGAGCGGCAAGGCGTCGAGATCGACCAGCGGCGCGCGGAACGTGAACTTCGCCTCGCCATTGTCGTCGCGATGCCAGAGATTGCCGACCGTCGCCGGGTCGGCGGCGTCACGGATCGCGTCAAGCAACGGGTTGACGACGTTTTCCGTTTCTCCTTGGATGACGTAGTCCACCTCGGGATCGGCCATTGCGCGCTCGGGGACGAGCGAGGGATGTAGTCCCATGAAGACAATCGGCGCATCGGGCAAGGCCGCCCTGACTCGGTGCGCCATGTCGCGCGACCAGACGTAGGTGTTGGGGAGAACGCTGAACAGGACGGTTTCGGGTCGGGAATCGACAATGCGCCGCGCGACCTTCTCGGGCGACGATAACATGCGCGCGAGCCGGGGGATCTGAAGGACGTTGTCGGTGACGCCGAAGGTCCCCGGGTCGTTGACGAGTCGCGCTTCGTGACCCGCCGCGCGCAGCACGGAGGCGAGCGTCTCGAGATCGAGCGCCTCGCGCACGTGATATCGACCGAGATAGACCAACGTCACCCGCATCGGGCGTTTTCCCCCTTCAGAGATAAGGCCAAGAGCAGGGGACTCTGTCCCCCGCATCCCCTGCCAGGGAGGAACACTCTGGACCCTGGACATTTCTCGGGTCATCGCGCATGGCGCGATGACCCGAGAAGGCGACTATGCTGCCGGCCATTGCCGGCCGAGGGGGAGTGGGGGGGCGAGGAGCCCCCCACAATCTCCTCTTCTTTCTTTTCCTCTCCTCTCAGAGCACTCCTCGAGCGCGTTTCTCGTACATCTTCCTAAGAAGCCGTCTCGGTTTCAAGTCGTATGCGCGTTCGGGGCATCGCTCGTAGCAGACGAGGCAGTACACGCATCGGCGATTGAGGACCGGATACGGCCTCATGTCGATGGCGTCGGTCGGACAGACGCGGACGCATTCTCCGCATTGTCGACAGTCGCCGGGTCGGACGTGGGGTTTGACGACGGAGCGGCGCACCGAATAGACCAACGAGCCGAGGACGGGATAACGCTTTTTGTCGGGCGGGGCGGGAATGGCGGTCGTCAGACACGACTCGATCGGATCGCCGCGCACCTCGATTCGTTCGGGGTCCATCGCGCCGAGTCCCATTTCCTGGCCGACACGGCTGGTCGCGACCCGGGCCGGGTCGAAGCCGAGCGCCTGGGCGGCGACGGAATCGATCGCGACGAGGTCGCGCGAGGCGGCGACGAAGCCGTATTCGCGGAGTCGTCCGCCTTGGCTGGCGCCGGAGTCGATGCCCCAGACGGCGTCGAGAATCGCCAGGGCGACGCGAAGTTTCTTGTCGATCTCGACGACGCGGCGCGCGAGGGCGGGCGCTTGGGGCGCGCCGATGTGGATGGTGCATTTGCACCCGCCGGGCTGCACTCCGACTTGGTTCTTCACGGCGCCGGTGATGAGGTTGAGCTGGTGCGTCTTGAGCTTGGGAAGCGTGACGAAAAGGTCGGCGTCGAGCGCTTCGCGCGGAACGAACATGCGGCCTTTGTGAAGTCCCGGCATCGGGACTTCGACCGGTTCGCACGCGTCGAAATTGAGAAGCCGCACTTTCTCCTCGCGGCACACCCGGGCGATGCCCGATCGCTCGAACGAGGTGGCGGTCAACCCCAGCACCCCCGAGGAATCGCCGACGGCGGGCTCGCCGCCCATTTCTCTGACGACCCGGACGACGGCGCGAACGAACTCCGGATGGGTGTTGAGCGCTTTCTCGGGTTCGACGCCTTTCATCAGGTTGACTTTGAGAAGGGTCGTTTTCCCTTCAAAGAAATCGGCGGGGAGATCGATCAGTTCGAGGAGGCGCCGGACGACCGGCTCGAGATTCTCGTATCGCGCGGTCCGCAGAAGGGAGACGATGGCGGTCTCGTTGGTGGACGGCACGGAGTTCCTTTCCAAGGAGGAAGTAGGAAGGATGAAGGATGAAATCCGAAGCGACGGCGGTTCATTCTCCGTGTTTCATCCTTCCTCCTTCCTACTTCATCCTTCCTCCTTCATCCTTCTCAGAACGGCTGACTCCATTTCGAGATCTTCTTGTACCAGTCGAGTTTGCCTTTGTTCTCGCCGTAGGCCTGGAACTTCGGGTCCGCCGTCGAAATCCTCTCCTGACGGAAACACATTTCGAGGAAAGCGAAGAACTTGCGCTTGAACTCGTCGAACGAACGGACTTGCAGCGTGTGTTTGAGCAGGAAGAACGGACGCGAGTGGTAGTCGATGTAGGCTTTCTTGGCGATCTCGTCGATCTCGTCGTTTGTCAGCTCGGTCCAGGGGCGAGGGAGCGCGGCTTCCTCGGCGTTGCCCAGGATGTATTCGCGCCAATAGTCGTATCCCGACTCGGCGACCAAGTCGCGCCACAGCGTGGTCAACGGCTTGGCCGTCACTTTCGAGAACTGGACGTAGTCGAGATTGAGCGACTTCGCGAACTTGATTGTCCGTTCGATCGACGCGCGCGTGTCGCCCGGTCCGCCGATCAGGAAGAACCCGAGCGCGCGAATCCCGTGTTTCTTGGTCAGGCGGATCGTCTCGCGAATTTGCTCGAGGGTGATGCCCTTCTTCATCTTGTCGAGGTCCTCTTGCGAACCCGACTCGATGCCGAAATAGATGCGTCCGCATCCGGCGGCTTTCATCTCGCGCAGGAGTTCGTCGTCGACCGAGTCGATTCGGGCGCGGCAGGCCCAGAGGATGTCGATCTTACGCCGCTGTATTTCCTTGCAGATCTCGAGGGTTCGCTTGCGCAGGATGGCGAACTCGTAGTCGAAGAAATCGAGCTCGCGAATACCGTGCTTGTTGTAGCACTCCTCGACCTCGTCCACCACGGTCTTCACGCTGCGCGGGTTGTAACGCGTCTGGCCCGCCTCGCAAAAGATACACTTCATCGGACAGCCCTTGCTCGTCACGATGACGGAAAAGTTCTTTCGCTCGGTGGGGAATTCGGCGTACAGCTCGTTGGGGAGCAAATGGCGCGCGGGGAAGGGGTAGTTCTCGAAGTCCGGATCTTCGCCGTAGTCGGTCTGAACGAGGCTGCCGTTCTTTCTGTAGATCAGTCCCGGAACGTCGTCGAAATTCCGTCCGCCCTCGAGCTCTTCGAGAAGGCGAGGCACCGTGTGATAGGCGGAATTGAAACACCCGAAGTCGATCTCGGGCGGCGTGACGGACTCCTTGGGGTAGACGCGCAGATTGTAGCCGCCGACCATGACCTTGACGCCCGGCAGGCCGTCCCTGAGGTAGCGGATCCAGTCCAGGGTCTCGCGGAACATGTAGGTGGTCATCATGAAGCCCAGAACGTCGGGCTTCGTCTTTCGAAGCCGTTTGAGAACGTCGTCGGGACTCAGGCGCAGGGTTCGCGCGTCGATCAGATCGACCTCGTGCCCCGCCTTCTCGGCGATGCCCGCGACCCAGGCGAGCGAGAGGGGCGGAAAGAGGCCGAAATACCGCTGAACGATCCGGAGGTTCTCCTCGTGGAGCTTGTAGGAAAACGAGTTGAAGACAAGTGCGACTTTCATAGTCTGGCCAACACACCATTCTCCGGCGATCCGGGGCGAGAGAGAAACGGGCGACGCTCTCTTCGGGCGCAAGGCCGGTTTTTTCAACATTCTAAACGGGCGAGAGGACCGGTTCGAGGGTCCAAACCCATTCTCGGGGTCCAGAGGACATCCCCCGGTCGCTCCCCGTTCACTGAGTCCAATGATTATAGGACAGCGTCTTTCGAATGGTCAAGCGGCAAGAGGGTCGGAAGAGGTTTCCAGCGGGCTCGCCCCTTGGCCCATCGGCAAAGGCGCGAAGCCGTTTCGACGGTCGCCCGAAAAGGGGACAGCGGACCGCGGTTCCGCGAAGCGCGTACAATGGCGTCCGACGCGCTCTGTACAACGTCCGTCGGATTTGCCATAATCGTCGCCGCGATGGGTGAAACCGCAAAAGCACGCTCCCGTCTACCTTTACGCATAACGCCCGTTCCCGGGGGTACGAGATGACAAACCGATCGCGCGTCGCCCAAGGGGCAGACCTCGAGCCCGCGCAGAGAATCGGTCGCCTGTCGCGCCGAATCGCGAAGGCGGGGCTCGACGCGCTTCTGGTCGTCCATCCCGTCAATCGCTTCTATCTCACCGGCTTCCGATCGACCGAGGGGCTGTTGGTTGTGCATGGCGATGGAAAGGCCGAGTTTCTCGCCGATTTCCGCTACGTCGAGATGGCGCGCAAGGACATCGACCCCGCCGCCGCCCGCGTGCGTCTGTTTCAAGACGCGCCGCGGTCTCTCGGCGCGATGGCCAAACGCGGGAAATGGAAGCGAGTGGGGTTCGAGGGCTCGATTCCCGTGGCGCAACTCCACCGTTTCAAGAAGGCGCTTCCCGGTGTCGGCTGGTGGGTCGAGTCCGAAAAACCGATTCTCGATCTTCGCGCGCGCAAGAGCCGGTTCGAGCAGTCGCTGATTCGGCGCGCGGCGCGCTTGGGCGACGAAGCGTTCAAGCGAACGGTCGCGGAGATCGAACTCGGGATGACCGAGTGGGACGTGCGGCGAATTCTGCGCGGATGGATCGACCGCCTGGACGCCGAGGGCGAGTCGTTCGGCTGCATCGTGTCCGTAGGGTCCAACGCGTCGAAACCCCACGCTCACGTGACGCGCCGCCCGCTTCGGCGCGGACAGGTTCTTCTGATCGACATGGGAGTGGTTCTCGACGGCTATTGCTCGGACATGACGCGCGTCGCGTTCCTGGGCAAACCGTCGGCGACGATGCGCAAGATCTACGACATCGTCCACGACGCGCAGTTGCGCGCGCTCGACGCGGTCCGCGCCGGACGAACCGGCCGCCAGGTGGACGCCGTCGCGAGGCGGTACGTCGAGCGCAAGGGCTACGGCAAGTACTTCGGCCACGGCCTGGGCCACGGCGTCGGGCTCGAGATCCACGAAGCGCCTCGCCTCGCCAAAGAGAGCGGCGAGGTTCTCGAACCCGGAATGATCGTGACCGTCGAACCGGGGATCTATCTTCCCGGCGTGGGCGGCGTGCGGATCGAAGACATGGTCATTGTGCGGCGCGACGGATGCGAAATCTTGACCCAGACGCCGAAAGACCCTATCGTTCTGGAAGGATGAAGTAGGAGGGATGAAGTAGGAGGGATGAAGTAGGAAGGATGAAGGAGGAATTGGAAAGGACGAAGTAGGAAGGATGAAGGAGGAATTGGAAAGGATGAAGTAGGAAGGATGAAGAATGAATTAGGCTCTGTCCAATAATTACTCCGAAGCACTCTTGTCCAAAACAGAAAGGCGCGATCTTCGTCTCGATATTGAAAACAAAGGACAAAAATGTCGTGAGCAAATGGGGTCACCGC
>JAFGFN010000008.1 GCA_016931035.1 Candidatus Sumerlaeota bacterium | reverse complement strand
GGGGCCGCGGGGGGGGGGGTGGGGGGGGGGGGGGGGGGGCACGGCCAGACTGCGGGAAAGGGATATCAGATCCCAGGGTCGCGCGCGACCCACAGATTCCCGTTTGCGGGGCCGATTTCGTCTGGAATCGGCGTGTAATTCTCCCGGATCCACCGCATGATCCCGCTTTCCTCCAGGAACGGGAGAGACGACACGAGAATGAACTTGGGAGGATGGCGACGCAGATCGGTCCTCAGACGTTCCAGTTTTTCGCCGCCCGAGCTGTTCCAGGTATCCAGGAAATGGTGTTTGAAGATGAAGAAGTACGAACTCGGCGAGAGCCGTCCACTCTCGAGATACAGGGCCGAATAGCTCCCGGGGGCCGCCCACACCGTGTCGCCCTCGCTCGAATGGTCTCCTACGTAGAGCGAGACGTCCGTCGGCGGGGCGCGCCGCGATGGGCGCGCGAGATCGCGCGCGTATTGTCCGAGCGCGCGGAAGTCCAACGCCGCAAGCAGCGCGACAAGCGCCAGGATCGCCAGGGCTCTCCGATGTCGAAGCCGACCGATGACATACCCGACCAGAGCGGCGCCCGCGGCGAGAAGCAACGTGAAGGAGGGGACCAGTTGCATGAGGTAGTGGCCGTCGGGCACCGAGCTGGTCAGCACGCCCGCAAGGTCGCACGCGAAGGCCGCGACCAAGACCCTTGGAACATGACCGAAACGCCTGGAGAATCCTCTTGCGCACGCTCCCGCCACGCCGAGCAGAAGGAGGACCTCGCCGGTCCAGGTCTGTCCGACAAGCTTCGACGACACGGCCATGAGGCCTCGCAGCATCCGAGGGCCGAAGGAAACCGACTCGGTCAGGTGGCGGGCGTAGGCAAGATTGTAGGACATCGCGTCGGTCCATTCGGTCCACGCGCCCCGCGCGACGACGTATCCCACGGTTCCCAAGGCCGGAGGCGCGGCCCCGGCGAGAAACGCTCCCCCGCGCAAGAGCGCGCCGCGACACGATCGGTCGCGACCCAACACGGCATACGCGAACCACGGGATGGCGGAGAAGAGAAAAGGCTCCTTCGTAAAGACGCTCAACGAGAACATGAAACCCGAGAGGGCGCACGCCCCCAAGGTCCAAGCCCCCGCGGCAGAACGAGACAGAACGGCCCCCAGAATCCCGCCCAGGACGAAGATCGCCCCGTACTCTTCGGTCAGATTGCCTCCCTGAAAAATCGGATCGAGATGCAGAATCCAGGGGAACGCGAGCGCCGTCGCGAACGCCAACCAACCGTTGGCGAAGATCCGGCGGACAATAAAGAAAACCAACAGGCACCCCGCGATCGTGAGCACGCGTTCGAGCGTTCTCACCGAGTCGACCGTTCTTCCCCCGAGGGCCATGGCCGCGGCGTTCAGAAAGAAGACGACCGGTTGTTTGTTGTCCCACACGTCTCGATAGAGCGTTTTGCCTTCGAGCAGGTGGAGCGCGGCCGAGGCGAACATCCCCGAGTCGATGTCCGGCCGGTCTCCCGAGACGCGGTTCATCGAGCGCCAACCGACGACGGTCAGAACGGCAAACGCGAGGAGCCCGAGCGCGATCCTCTTCGTCTCGATGGAACGTGAAGCAAACAGGCGATTCACTCTCTCGGTGCTCTCCATTGGGCGCGCGATCACCTGAGGCGTTCCGCGCCCTCGGACATCGCTTCCTGTCTCAATCCGAGAAACTCGATCACGACGGGGAGGTCCACCTTCGTGTCCAGGACAATCCGGAAATAAGGATTGTCGAGAGTCAGGCGATTGACGATCCGCTCGCCTTCGTAGCGCGACGCCACTTCGAAGACCTCGAACGGCACCATCTTCCGGTCCTTGAACTTGCGGTCAAGCGTTTTGACCGGGTCGCCGCCGGTGAGCCATCCTCCGCCCGCCGTCGGAAGGCTCGAGAGCAGCTTGCGCACCGTCTCCTTGTCGGTCTCGATCTCGTCGCCGACGGACCGCACGGACGACTCGAAATCGATTCCGGCCTTCGGAGCATAGCGTCCCTTCCATTCGGCGGAGATTCTGCCCGCCATTCGAGCGCCTCCAGGGTCGAACTCCTTGCTGAACGCGGCGAGGTCGAGATTCTCGACGCGGCCCGCGGCCTCGGCGCGCGGGGGCCATGGACTCAGGACCGCGTGCGCGACGGCGTCGGCCCGGCCTTCATACAGGTCGGCGCGCGATATCCGGCATTCGGCCTCCGTGCCGTCGGTGCGCCATGTTCCCTCGACCCGTCGAATCCGCACGCCTCCCGCGACCACGTCCTTCGCGGCGAAGTCCCCGTCGAACGCCAGGGTCGGCGACGAGTTGTCGCTTGGGAGCGAAAACGCGAGATCTCCTTTGGCGCTCAGGCTGTCCCAGACGACGGCCCCGCCGGCCCTCCGGTTCGAGGAAGAATCGGCGCCCGACCCGTCGCGGCGCATCGTCGATCCGTCCTCGAATCGAACCTCTCCCTCGACGGACAGGAGCGTGCCGTCGGCCCCCCCGGGTGTCCAGCGTAGCGTTCCCTCGTGTTCGAGCCGTCCGACGATCCACGCCGGCATCGCGGCATTCAGGAGTTCCCCCATGCGCCCCACGTCGGCGACCCGGACTTGGTGACGAACAAGGAGTCCCGCCTCTCCCGACGCGAGCGGGGCGACCTCCTCGATTCCCAGAACGAGATTGTCGTCCGCCTCGAGTCGGCCGCGGAACCGAGCCGGCACGGACGGGTCGTCGGGGCGGGCCGAGCTGCGGAAGACGCCGCGCACGTCCACGGGACGCGAGAGTGTCAGAAGACTTTCCGTAGACGACCGGACTTCAAGTCCGGCGACTTCCAGGGTCAGAGTGCTCTCCTCGTAATCGTGTTCGACGCGATCGACCGTCCATTGCGAACAGAGCGTTCCGTCGAGCTCCGGGACAATCGGCCTAGCGCTCAGACTGCGAACCGCGGAGCTGAGATCCGCGACCGACACTCCCGAAACCGTCAGCGTCGCGCTCGTCCGAGGCGCGGCGGTCCCCCACCTCTCGCCCGAAAAGTCCCAACGGCCGCCGAGGAGCGCTCCGCCCGCTTTCAGGCGCTGGGAACGCTCCGTCGGTCCCGTCGAAAGCACGGCGAACTCGCCCTTGAGCGGGAACTCGCGGGTCTTTCCCGATCGGTCGAATACCTTGGGTTCCAGATCGAACGCCGAGTCCATACGCAACGGATGCATCGCGACCGAGCCGTGCGCCGAAGCGGCGAGATCGAAGGCGTTGCCCGGCCCCTGGCCGGTCGCCGACTCGCGTCCTTCGAGGCGCGCGGACCCGTCGAAATCGAGAAGATCGGACCGAAGCGTCGCTTCGCCCCGCCACTCGAATCGCAAGTCCCGAAACGTGGCTTCGGGGGTTTCGAGACGCCCCTGTTCGATCTTCACGTCGAACTTGCCCCACGATACCGGGTTCTCGCCCAGCACCGTGGCGGCGGCGACCCGAGCGCCCGCCTGTCCCTCGATCCGGCATTTGGGATCGGAACCGTTCCATTTGGCGGGCGACGGTTCGATCTCCAACTCGCCGAACAACGCCCCGGCGGGAAGGGGGCCGGCCCGCGACGACTCCGGCGCCGTTCGACCCGCCGCCACCCGAATGCGGCTCGGCTCGACGCCGAACCTCCACTCTTCGGGCAGGCGCAGAAGCGCGAGCCATTGCCCGAGATCGATCTCGGGATGCTCGATCGTCAGAGAAAGGAACTCCTCTTCGTTCGTCGCTCCGGAATCGGCCGCCTGGATGACGGCCAAAGAACCGATGTTCGTGTCGATCTCCTCGACCTGAAACGTCCCGCGTCCGAATCGGCACGAGGCGCTGAGTCGCACGGTTTCCGACGTCTCGGCCAACTGCATGGCATCGAGCGCCTCGGTCTCGAGATCGAATTGCAGCCGAGCTTCGCCATCGGCAAGGGTTGTCCGCGAGACGCGGAAATCGCGTAGCCCGAGGGTCCGCTGTCCGATGCCAGTTACCCGAAGGTCGGCGACGCGCACGTTCGCGGGAAGACGCTGCATCAGTATCTCGTATAGCGAGAAGTCTCTTTCTTCCTGCCGGATTCGAGCGGCTTGAGCCGTACGCGTCGGGCCTTCGCGCGCGTCGGGTTTCTCCGCAGGCCGCCCTGCCAGACGTTTCAACTCCGCGACGTCGATCTCGACGTCGCTCATGAAAAGGCTCCGAACGCGCATCTGGATAAGATCCCGCAATCGCTCGTATGCGATCGCGGCGTCGCCCACGCGCGCGGCCGTCGCCGTCGAGCCGGGGAGGAAGACCCGGATTCCCAAGGCGCGGATCCACCCCAATGGAAGAAGGTCGATCGAATCCATCTCGATCCTCGCTCCCGCGTATCGTTCCGAAAGCCGGGGCAAGACCCGAGGGACCCACAGGTTCATCGTCGCGACCGCCCACGCCAGAACGGCGAGGGTCGCCGTCGCCAACAGCAGTCCCCAGCGGACGAGACGCCGGAGACGGGACCGCCGGGCCGTCGGAGTCTCAGTTCCCGCGACCCGATGCGAATCGGACGCGCGCCGCCGATGGAAGGGAAGATGCCGCATCGAGAAACTTTCCGCGATCCCCGTTGTCCAATATCGAGACAGCTCGTTGGAGGGACCGCCCGGGCGCGAATATCCTCTCAGCGAAGCGGCTTGACGCGCAAGCGTTCTTTGGTTTAGCATTCCGTAAGGATTACCCGAAGAACGAAAGGCATCTATCCATGAAACCGACCTCCAAAGTCCTTTTGATTCATCTGTTGGCCGCGAGCATGGCGCTCGCGCTGATCGCCTGTCTCTACACCAAGCACGACATCCACGTCACGCTCGATATCCGCCATATCCAAGACACGGCGACCAGCATCGAGGACGTGGTCAGCGGCGAAAAGCAACTCGACGACATCGAGAAACGCAAAGGTTCGTCGCTGGACGTCGCGCTGCGCTACCGGCTGGCCGCCCTCTTCGACCCCGCCACGACGTGCCGCGCGGACGACGACGACAAGTTCGTTCGAATCCCGAACCTGACCCCGGCGCTCAAGACGGCGATCGAGAATCGCAGGAACCGGTACGAGAAGATCCGCGGGTACAAGTCGGTCGGAGCGATCGGCGAAAACAACCGGGCCTTGGTCGAGGTTCGCTCTTCTCCCATCCTGAAGAACGAGGAGGAGAAGAAGAACATTGAGAATCTCGTGAAGGACGAAAACGCCGACCGCACGACGATCTATCGGGAAATCGCGACGCAGAACAAAGCCACGGGCTCCGAAGAGATGGCGAAAATCCGGCAGACCTGGGCGCGGGTGCATCGCGAGAAGTCCGAGAAGGGCGATTGGGTCCAGGCGCCGTCCGACGAGGCGGCGCACGCCGCGTTCATGGAGAGCGCGTTCGCCAAGAATCTCGATACGAAGCCCAAACCGGGCGAATGGGTCCAGGCGCCCTAGTGCTCCGTCAACTCTGTTGCGATGGGCTGCGCGCCGTTCCGAGTACGGGCTTCAGCCTGCTCTTCGTAGGCTCAAGAGCAACCTGAAGGTTGTACTCAAGACTCCTCAGTCCAAAGTTGACGGACCACTAGCCCAGCCTGCGAAAAGCGCGCGGACTCATCCCCGCGAACCGGCGGAAGGCGCGCGAGAAAGCGAACGGCGTCGCGTAGCCGACGAGCTCGGCCACACTGTAGATCGGAAGATCGCCGTTGCGCAACAGGTCCTGCGCGCGCTGCATCCGAAGGCGGGTCACCATCGTCATCGGAGTCGCCCCGTGGATCCTCCGCACGGTCCGGTGCAAACGAATCGGCGAGACGTGAAGGAACGCGGCCATCCCGGCGATCGTCCACGGCCGCTCGAGCGTCTTCTCGATCTCGTCCCACAGGGTCTGCAGCGTCGTTTCTTCGTGCATCAACGCCATCTCTTCGCCCACCTCCATTTCACGATCCAGGTAAACGCCGACGAGTTCGGCATGAAGGCGAGCCGTTCGACCGTCCGGCACGCGGTCGAACTCGTCCAGAAGCCGTTCCAAGGCCGCAACCAGGACTTTCTGCTGCGACTCGCGCCGCACTCGCTTTCCTGAAACGATCTGTTTCCACCTGGGAACGTCGGCGAGGTGAAACCACATGATGCGCCACGAATCGGGCGTCCAGTAATGATGGGGCGATCCCGCCGGTGCGATCCAGACGTCGCCCGGTCCCAGCTCCCCTTCCTCCTCTGTTGTCTCGTAGCATCCTCGACCCGACAGGGTGTAGATAACCACATGGCGCTGAGGAGAGGGGCGAGCGATCTCGTAGGGATGACAAAGGTCGCCGATTCCCGCCTCCTGTACCTCGCGGGCGCGCAGGACGGCAAGAAGCGGCGATTCATGAGGCAGAACACGCTCCCGACAGGAGCTGGGGATGACGATAGTCCTGGATATGTTTTTGATATTCAAGGCTATTCCGGTCGGCTCGTCTGAGGTTGTATGCTATTGACGGTGTTCGCCTCGTCTTTGTAAGACGATCCGACATTTCCATGCATTTGTCAAGATTGTCTCTCGTTCAGCGGAACTCGCGATAGGGGGCAGGAATCCAAGCGCAAGGCGCATCCGGGCGGCATCGACCGTCTTTTCCTCCCCTATCCCCCCCGGAGATTCGCCGTGGAAACGCGCGGGCTGGGACGGACCGGACTCTCTGTTTCCGTTTTGGGACTGGGGGGACACGCGTATCTCGCGGGCGACGACGAGAAGGATTTCTGTCTCGTCGACCAGCGCGTGGCGCTGTTTCGCTATCTCGTGTCCGAGGGGTTGACGTTTTTCGACACGATGTGGCCCAACGAAGTGCGTCTGTTGGCGGAAACGTTTCGTCGCGCCGGAATCGGTCCCGGTCTTCAGGTCGCAATGCAGTACGCCAACGGCCTTTCACAAAGAAACTGGCGCGGCAATCTGCGGCGGGAGGTGGAATCGCGGCTCGAGATCATGGGCTATTCGAGCGCCCCGCTCTTCGCCGTCGGGGTCGGAAACGTCGGGGTGCCGTACTCCGAGATCGTCGCCGGCGTACAGGCGCTCGACGCGCTCAAGGCGGAGGGAATCGTCGATCGGATCGGCATCGCTTGCCATCAGACCTGTTGCTACCCTCTTCTTGCGCGACTGATCGACGAAGAAGCCCCGATCGACTATCTGCTCGTTCGGTTCAATTGGAAACACGCGGAAGCCCGGGTCCATCTCTTCGAGTCGGCTGCGCGTCGCGACGTGGGATTGATTCTCATGAAAGTGTTTTGTTGGGATCGCGGCCCTCGGCAATGGCACCGCCGCATCAGCGTTTTCGAGCCGCTCGTCCCGCAAGAGCGGATCGGACGTTCGGCGGCCCTGTCGCCCGCCCAACGCTGTCTGATCTGGACTCTCCGTCAGTGCCCGTCGGCCATCGCGGTTTGCGGAATGAACGCCATGTGGGAAGCCGAGCAGAACGTCCGCGCCCTCGACCATCTCGACGAGGAGGTCGACACGAGCGATTTCGAGGCGTTCGCCGCGAGACTCTGGACTCCCGACTGCGTGGCCGAGATTGCCCGCTCGGCCGAAAGTCCCGTGACGCGTCGGCGAGCTCTCGATATTCTGAAGAGTTTCTGAAACGCCGTGGATCAGCTCTCGGGCGCCGGAAATCCCTCCTCGTCGCGAATCAGGAGGAGTATCCCCGAGTGGGGAACGACGAGGAACTGCTCGTCGCGGTAACGAATCTCGACGGCCTCCTTGCGAAGAAACAACGCGTAGTCGCCGACCTCGGCCTGGAGCGGGATGTAGCGCACCTGAGACTGGCGGCGTTCTTGCCAAGGTTCCGGGTTGTCCGACGACATGTTCGGCACCGCGACCCCTGGGCCCGTCGCCACCACTCGCCCCGACTGGACCGGTTCGCGTTCCGTCACCGTCTGCGGAAGGTAGAGCCCCACCTTGGTGCGCTCGTCGGGGTTGTCGGGCTTCACAAGGATCCGATCTCCCACCACTAGAATCTCTCTGCTTCCGATTCGCATCGTCTTGTTTTCCTCCGCGGTCTCCGCGCTCAAGAGGTCTTTGAGACAGATTCTCGTCTTTCTTGACGTTTGAAGACGAGGACCGGCGGCTTCATCATGCCACAGGCAACGAGTTGATACTCGTCGCTCCAGGAATTGCCCTTCGTCGTGAACTGGGTGGGACCGACCCAGTAGGGCTCGCGTTCGGCGTGGTGCAACGGACCGTGCGAGTTGCGCCGATGGCCGAAGATCTCGATCGTCAGATCGATCTCGCCTCGATTTCCGACCAGATCGGTAATCTCCACTTCGTTCGGCTCCCATCCGACCGTGCCCGCGATCCGCCCATCGACCGAAACGCGGAAGGCCGCCCCGCGATACTCGGGCACGCGCACGTAGATTCGTTCGTCCCGGCGCGATGCGATGCGCAGACGCCGGCGATAGGCGACCGATCCGCCATAGAACGCCAGTCCTTGTCCGCACCAGTCGCCCGGACGCAACGTTTGGGGAGGCGCCGCGATCGCGCAGCGCGTCCCGACGACTCTCGTTCCGAAGCGCCCCAAAAGGTAGACGATTTCGAGGCCCGGATGGTTCTCGCTGTAGCGGGTCCCAAGAGTCAGTCGGTTAACTCCCGTCCGAAGTTGGGCGGGATCGAGCGGAATTCGCCGAAGCGACCGATCGACCCACCATCCGGTGTCGGTCGCCGGATCGACTTGGTGTCCGTTCAGGCGGACCTCGTACAAGTCGGGTCGCTCGATCCCAAGGGCGAAATCGCCCGATACGGCCGACTCGACGTCGAACTCGTAGAGCAGCTCGATCGTTTTCGAGGGCGGGTGGGGGTTCTTCGGTCGCGCCCAGGGCTGGACCATGATCCCGCCGCGCGGCGCGATACCCAGGGCGCTACGCACGGCCCGGTCCACGCGCAGGATTTCTTCCGGGTCGCGCCATTGTTCCTCGTCGGCAATCCGGAGGCGGGGACGATCGAGAACCAGGCAGTTGGGTTCGCTCAAAGAGTATTCCCACGCCTTAGGGGAAGAAATCGCCTCTTCTCGAACGACGCAAAGCCGCGGCTTCGCCGAGAAGCGTTTGCCTTCGCCTCTCTTCGGGATCGCGAACAGCCGACTCCCGAGAGCGGGAAGACTCGTGCGGATCTCCCATTCGCCCCCGATCTGCGCGGCTTCGGCGGAGTGGATCGCGCCCGTCGCGGGATCGAGTTCGAGCGGGCGTCCCCGGCACCCCTCGAATCCTCGAATCCGCACGTCGGGAAAGGCCGCGCGGCGATCGCGCATCATGGTCGTGTTGAGCGGCTTGGGGATCGGACGGTCGGGACGATAGCCGGAATTGCAGACGAACAGATAGGAGGCGTCGCGATCCTCTCGAAGAAGGTGGAGCGCAGGCGCGATTTCGCGTCCCAACGGATCGGCGATCGAGACGCGCCGGCACTCGGCCTCGACCGCCCGGGCCAGGCGCTTGCCTCGTCGCGGCGCGCGGACGCACCGGCGGGCGAACGTCGCGACTTCGTCCGAGGGCATGGCGTCGATTCTCGGCGCCGGATCTCCGGCGAAGACGACCTTCCCCCCCGCCTCCCGGAAACGGCGCAGGAGATCGAGCGTCGTGCGCCGGATCGTCTGCATCGGAGGAACGACGACGGCGCGATAAGTCGCGCGTCCCACTCGGAGCCGGACCTCTCCCTTATCCCTGGCGATTCGACCGCGGCGCGAGAGAATCTCCTCCTCGCCGAAGTCGAAATCGATGTTCTCGGCCAGAAGCGCGCCGTACGCGTCCGCAAACAAAGCGTCGAACTCCCGGTTCTCGGGAGAAAAGCGAGTGAAGTCGCGATTGACTCGCAGCCACGCGCTCTCGATCGGGTGGATGACGAGAAGATCGCGAACCTCGCGGCCCCGGGTCATCGCGGCCAGGACGCGCGCGAAGTAGTCTTCGACGGTCGGATAGAGTTCCCACCACGGCGATTGCTCGAAGATCGAGGGGGGATAGTCGCGCTTGGCTTCGCCGAGCATCGTGTAGAACGCCAGGTGTTGACACCGCAGGTTGATCCCCATGGCGACCTGCCAGTCGCCCATCGCCTTCTGTCCGAGGAAGGGGAAGTCCCAACCCGTGATCCCGTACGTCTCGGTCAATCGCCACTTTCGGCCGAACTGGCGCGCGACCGACGAAACCTGCTTGGCCGTCGCGAACTCGTACTCGTGTTCGGTCAGGAGGTCGATGCCGGGCAGCTGCATGTGTTCGTAGAACCGCATGGCGCTGCCGACAACCCAGGTTTGGAGGGAGAGCGGCTCCTCGCCCAAGAGATGGCCCGTGGAGGCGATCCCGTTCCGCGAGCACCACTCGCCGATCTGGCGCGCGAACGCATCGACAAACAAGTGCGTGATGCAATCGTAGTAATGATAGCGTGTCTCGAGTCCGCGCGGGTCGTCGAGGTCGAAGAAGAGGTCGGGGACTCGGGCGAGGAGATCGTATCCATAGCGGCGGCGGAACGTCGCGGGCAGCGCCGCGGTCCATGGGACGGTTCTCGCGTCCGCCTCGCCGCGGATCCACGAAACGCGCTTGCGTTTCTCCATCAGACGGCCATAGTTGGGCTCGTCGGTGAAGATGCCTGGAAGCGCGCGCCATTCCGAGTCCGACAGCTCGCGGCGGTAGGCTTCGTGGGTCAAACGGACGAACTCGCGCACCGCTTTCGGATTGAGCGTGTCGAGATAGGTGTGGCCATTGTACCAGCTGCTGCATTCCTCGACGCACACGCCGAACGAGAGAAGCGATTCACCCGGGGCGAGCGACGCGGGACGCTTCCCGCGCGCCACCGGCCGCAGGTTGCGCGCTCGCGAGCCCTCGACCTGGGCGACGAACGCGGCGAGAACGTCCCGGTTCCACGAGAATCCCGAGGAATCGCGCGACTCGACCATGGCAAGCGTCCGCGCGCGAAACCGCATATCGCGCGTGACCTTGCCTCCCGCCGTGCCCGACGACCAGCGATCCTCGTCGTAGAGCCAGGGCTCCATTCCGAGTCGCCGCGCCTCGTCGATACAGGCCCGCACGAGGTCGAACCACTCGGGCGAAAGGTACGACGTTTCCAAGCCGACGCGCGAATGCATGAAGAACCCGCCCAGGCCCATGCGACGCATCGCGCGGATCTGGCGGCGCAGTTCGGCCTCTTCGAGCCGCCCGTTCCACGACCAAAAGGGTTTTCCCCGGAACTCGGCTCCCGGCTTCTCGAACTTCTTCTTCAACTCCTCAATCATTTATCCCGTTTTCCTTGTTCGGTGTATGGTGCAACATCCCGGTATCGTGTCCCAGAGATAATTGGCGATATTCTATGCCGCCCCTTGCGGGGGCTCTTGCGAGAAAAGGCGCCGTTTCCCACGGGCTCACGCCCGTGGCTAACCCGATGTCGCCCGCAGCGCGGGCTGGGAATAATGCGAGAAACACCCGGGACACCACACTAGAACGGGTTCTCGACGTCGAAGAAACGGACTTCGACGTCGTCGAAGCGTTCGGCCAAGATCTCTCCGAGACGGCGGATTCCGGGACGTTCCGTGGCATGGTGGCCGAAGGCGAGAAATTGGATCCCTTCTTCGCGCGCCAGGTGATAGACCGGCTCGTCGGCATTGCCCGTCACGTAGCAGTCGAGCCTTTCCTTCGTCGCCTGGGCGAGCATGTCCCACGCGCCGCCCGAAACGACTCCGACCGTCTCGATATCCCCTTTTCCTCCCTCGACGATCGTCGGTTCCGTGCCGTAGAATCCCCGGGCCTTCGCGACAATCTCTTTCAATGAAAGCGGCGGATCGACTCGTCCGGCGAACCCGATGACGTTTCCGTGATACTCTCCAAAGGGGCGCACGTCGCTCAGTCCCATCGCGCGGGCGAAGAGCGCGTTGTTCCCGATTTCGGCGTGCGCGTCCAGCGGGAGATGATAGCCCAGGAGCGTGATGTCATGATCGAGCAGGAGCCGGACCCGTTCCTTGCGATGTCCGCGCAGGACGCGTTCCTCGTTGTTCCAGAACATGCCGTGGTGGACGACGATCATGTCGGCGCCCCAATCCGCCGCTTGGCGAAAGATCTCGACGCAGGCCGAGACGCCGGTGGCGACTTTCCGCACCTCGGATCGTCCCTCGATCTGAAGTCCGACCGGGGAATGGTCCTGGAACTTGTCTGTTTCCAGATATCCGTCTAGAAAAGCGATGATCTTGTCGCGTTCGGCCATCGGCGTGTTTCCTCTTGACTAAGGCGATTCGAGGCACTATCCTCCTGAGTCCTTGTGCCCGCGGAGGATGGGCCTATAGCTCAGCTCTGGTTAGAGCGCGCGCCTGATAAGCGCGAGGTCAGTGGTTCGAGTCCACTTAGGCCCACCAATCCTCCGCCCCTCATAACTCCAACTCCCAACTCAAAACTCAAAACTGTCTTTTATGGCATCCAGACGGCGGCGCGCACGTTGAGGTTGCTGTCCGTCTTCCACATGCTTTCGAACTCGTCGTTCGTGAACTCGATCTCCAAGACGTGTTTCCCCGCCTCGGCCGAGACGGGGAGTACATAGGGCCTGTAGGCATTGAGACGAACGTAGACGCGAGCCGCCTCGGTTCCGTCGAGCCGGACGACCGCATAGGGCCAAAGCCCCATGGCGCACGAACCGCGCGCGAGGATCCAGAGCGAGGAGGCCGGCGTCGCGAGCTCGAATTCCGAGCGAACCGTGCCGTTGCGGAAAAGATTGATCCGCAAGGGCGAGATGTGCGCCCGCCCTTCGACGGATTGGAAATCCGGAGGCTTCAGGGCCAGAACCGCCCTGTCGCCCAGAAGCGAATCGAGCGCCTCGTCCGAGATCGCCTCGACGGGACGGGTCTCGCGTCTTATCTCTCCTCCTCTCAGAAGCGTGCCCCACAAGCGGGCCGCCCAATCCGCGTTGGGAGAAGAGAGAACGGCGTCGATCCGATCGCGAGCCGATTCGATGCGGTCGTTCAAACCTTCTCGTGTATAGGTTTGGGCCATTCCGTAGAGGTCGATTTCCGCCTCGACGAGCAGCGGCGTCAACATCTCGGGACGGGACGCGTGGATCCGCTCGAGCAGGGCTCGAGCCGCGGGTTCTTCGTTCAAAGCGCAAAGCACGCGGCAAAAAGCGATCATCTTGTCGATCGCCAGATCGCGGTCCCCGAGCTGTTCGTGGACGAAGTCGCGAAGAGAGATCTCGCCCGACGGGGCCTGATCGATATAGTCGGGCGCTTCGTCGATCGTTCTCGACAGGTGCCCGACGGCTTGCTCGAGTCGTCCTTGGCTCAGGTCGATCCGCGCCATCCGATAGAAGAGTTTTCCCAAGTCGAAACCGTGCATGACGAGCGAACGCGACTTCGTGTCGCGCGAGAAAGTCTCCATCGCCGCGAGCTCCCGATATCCCTCTTCGGCGCGCCCGCGCCGAAGCAAACTCTCGACAAGGAGAAAGCGCAGATCGAAATTCGAGAGATTCTCATCGAGCGCCGGGCGCGCCTCGCGTTCGACCGCCGCGTAGTCGCCCGCGGCCATGGCTTGATTGCATCGATACACGACCCCGGTGGGCATCCGGGCGAAGTGGCGGCGGATCGCGCCGGGGGCGATGGCGGCCAGAACGCAGAACCCCGCCAGCGACGCGCCCCACAGAGCCAGAAAAACGATCGTGAAGGCGCGACCGCGCGGACGAGTCTCTCGGTCCTCGCGGGCGGAGGCGGATGCGTGGGTCTTATCGCTTGAAGTATGTGACGACTCGTCGTTGTTCATCATTCGGGCCGAATGTTCGTTACGCCCGGCGACCCGCCCTCACGCGCACCCCCTGACGTGCGAGGCGCGCTTCCCCCTGGGCCATTGCCCGTCGGACGTCGAGAATCGCCCTCGCGCCGGTGCACGCCATGTCTGGACCGGGGACGAGACCCGCGCGAGCGTCGGGAGCGGCCGAGCCCGTCCGTCTCGCCGGGCGTCGTCGGTTCGGCCGCAGTGTCGCTCGGTTCGACGAACAGCAGGAGGAAAGCGCCCGCCAGCCAGAGCGCGAAGAGCGCGATCGCCGCGGTCGTCATGATCCGGCCGCGATTCGGCGACACCCGTCTCGGCCCGCCCCCGGCGGGAGAGGCCATTTGCAGCTCGCCCAGATGGATCGACGGCGCGTAGGCCGCGGCGTCCTGGGTATAATGGATGTTGGCCAAGGAGGAAATCTGCGCGTCGCGGGCGAACCGCAAGGATTCGAGCTTGTCTTCAACGTTGGCAAGCCGGTTGCAGACCTCCTCGGCCCGATGGCGCAACGGTTCCACTTCGGCCGCGGGCGCGCCCGCTTCGGCGGCCCTCTCGTAGGCTCGCGTCAGAACGTCGGCCTCGCGCCGAAGGATCTCCGGATCTCCGAGGGTTTTTCGGGCCGCGTCTCTCTCGCTGTCGATCGCGTCGATCGCCTTGCGTCGTTCGCCGGCCAGCCGCGTCATCTCGTCGTAGGAGCGCTGGGCGTGGCCTCGGAGCAATTCGGCGTGAAGATCGACCAGCACACGCGCGGCGGCGTTGGCCGCAACGCGCGCTAAGCGGGGGTTTTCCAGAACGGAGCGAACGCGCACGACCGGCGAGTAGAGAATCTCGGTCGGCATGCGCAACTCGATCGACACCTCGGCGCTCAGCGCGCCGAGAAGCGCCCCTTCGGAAAGAGAGTCGATCTCCTGTCCCGAGCAGGCCGCAAGAGCCTCGACCTCGCCGGGCATCAGATTCGCGGCGCGGGACGGGTCGGCTTGTTCGGCGTTTGCCACCGCTGCATAGTCGTCCAGAATGCGCTCGCGAACCCGGCGGGCGATTTCGGGACTGCGGAGAAGTTGGGCCAGGGTTTCTTGAGACACGGTTCGAGGCTCGACACGAGTCCCCGCCGTCAGCAGAGGCGGAAGAAGAATCGTTTGGGCCGTGGCCTGATAGCGGTCGGCCAGGGTCAGGGAGTACCCTCCCGCGACGAGCGCCATGACGAGAATCGTGAGAACGATCCACCCCTTGAATCCCCACACGGTTTCGAGATAGCGGGAGATGCTCAGATTGGTCGGGTCTTTGGCTTGCACCGCTGGAAGGTCCTTTCGCCTGCTACGAGAAGAAAACGGATAGTATTGAATCATGGGGCCTTACGGAGCGGCCCCCACCCCACGACGGGTCAGGGGCTATCTTAGTAGTCCGCCGCACGAGGCACAACAACAAAAGTCGCGAGAGGCGTTTACGGGCGCATCTTGATTAGGCAACGTTGTCCAGTTCCCAGATTTCGTCCCAGTCGTCGTTGCGGCGGGCGAGTTCGAGTT
>JAFGFN010000095.1 GCA_016931035.1 Candidatus Sumerlaeota bacterium | reverse complement strand
GGTGACCCCATTTGCTCACGACATTTTTGTCCTTTGTTTTCAATATCGAGACGAAGATCGCGCCTTTCTGTTTTGGACAAGAGTGAAGGAACTTCTTTCTGTCGTGTGTCCTGAACTCGGTCGACGGCATGAGAATCAAGCTTCGTGAAATCCTCGACGTCTTTTCTTCTCTCCCAGAAGTGGGCCTTGCGCTCTCGATGTTGACGCGGTCAATGGCGGAGGACTTCGCTAACCTCTTTCTCTTCGTCAACCTGAGAGGGGGAGAACTGTCAGCATTCATTGCTGGACCGTTGGCTGAAGAGGCAAGGAATTTCAACGTCGCGAAGAGACTACTCAAGAAATCGGAGAACAAGGATGCGGCCAAACGCCGGAGGCCACAGCGCCCTTGGCGCTGAAGAATGCGTGGCAAATCGGAGGATTCTGAAGACGACGATGCTTCCTATGTGGAGTGCGCGGATCACCCGCCTCTTGGCGGGCCGTGTCCGCGCTTCGAAGGCGGCGACGTGTCGCCGCACTCCACGCAAGAGCGCCTTCGCGCCGTCTTGCTGCGCTCTTGCGCGCGCGTGCCTTTCGCGCTACATTGGCGAATGGTTTGTAGCCGAATGAGGAGATAGAACCCCATGCCTTCCGAAAAGACCAAGCACATCATCGATCAGTTCCGGATCAAGAAGGCGCCCAACTACGTGCCCCAGGGGGAAGAGGAGCATCTGACGATGTTCGCTTTCCGCGAGAAGATCCCCCTCATCCTCAAAGGGCCGACCGGATGCGGCAAGACGCGGTTCGTCGAGTACATGGCGCACAAGATGAAACTGCCGCTCGTCACGGTTTCGTGTCACGAGGACCTGACGGCGGGCGACCTGGTCGGGCGGTTCCTCCTGATGGGCGAGGAGACCGTGTGGCACGACGGGCCGCTGACGCTGGCCGTGCGCCACGGCGGGATCTGCTATCTGGACGAGATCGTCGAGGCGCGCAAAGACACGACCGTCATCATTCATTCTCTGACCGACGACCGGCGCATCCTCTATATCGACAAGACGCAGGAGGTCGTGCGCGCGCACGACAAGTTCATGATGGTGATGTCGTACAATCCCGGCTATCAGAACGTGATGAAGGACCTGAAACAGAGCACGAAACAACGGTTCGCGACGATCCTGTTCGACCATCCGCAGATCGATATCGAGCGCGAGATCGTCGAGAGCGAGTCGGGTCTCGACGCGGCGACGGCGCAACGGCTGGCCGAGATGGGCCGGAAGATTCGGAACTTGAAGAACTTCGGTCTCGAAGAAGGCGTGAGCTCGCGATTGTTGGTCTATGCCGCGCGCCTGATCAAGGCCGGGATGGACCCGCTCAACGCGTGCCGCGCGACGATTACCGAGACGCTGACCGACGACGCCGAGGTGATGACGTCGATCGACGACGTGATTCGGGTCTATTTCGGGGAGATGGTGGAAGAAGAGGCCTCCCCCGCGAAGGGACCGAAGACGTCGAAACAGAGGCCGAAAACCGAAGAGAAATGAAACGCCAAGGCGCAAAGACGCCAAGAAGAGAACAGGAAGAGAAGGCGGCCCACGAATTGCACGAATTGGCACGAATCAGGAAGAGAGTGAAGAGTGTTTGGCCACGGATTTCCACGGATGAAGCACGGATTCGGAAAGGACCGACGCGCGGATAGAAGGGTAGGGCTCCCGTTCTTGGTCCTTGTTTCTCTGCGCCTTGGCGGCATTGCATTTCGATCTCTCGATGTCGCACTTCTTTGATTCGTGTCATTCGTGGGTGGTTGTTCCTATGCCCGACGACATCGACCAACCCGATCCCGAACGTTCGAAGCGCGACGCGTTGACGCGCGGCTCGCCGCCCGAGGCGTACTATGGGTTCGACTTTCATTCGGTGACGTGGGGATATCGCGAGCTTTTCAAATCGAAAATCGACAAGCTTTTCGCCGAAGGGCTCCTGGGCGAGGTGAACGAAAAGGTCACCCAGGTTTTCTTCGAACTGATCCAGCAGGCCGACCGCGCGCACTTCGATCACGTCATCCGCGCGTTTCTGAGTTCGCTCACGCCGACGAACAAATGGATCATGACGATCCCGGCGCTCTTCGAGGAGTGGTGCCGGATCGGTTTCGATCTGGCCTCGCGCCATCTCTACATGGGGGAGAAGTACTTCCACGCCTGGCGACGCGAGACGCTCGGGCGAACGCCCGCCGAGGTCGCGCCGATGCTCAATCTCGTGCGCCGCCTGATGAGCGTGGACGCCGAGCTCGCGTATCATTTCCTCAAAGGGTGTGAAACCTTGTCGGGCCAGGTGCAGGTCTCGGAAATCGAGGCTTTCGCTCAGGAGGCGATCGTCGTCTATCGGCGCAACCGGTCGGCCGGGCTGCGGTTCATCGCACTGGACCTCAAGTCGTCGAAAGCGTATCTGCGCGAGATCACGCGCGAAAGCCGCCTCGACGATCTCAAGCAGCGTCTCGAACGCATGACGTGCGCCTTGGCGGGCAGACGTCTCGACGTGCGCAAGATCGGCGAACTCGGGATCGGCGACGTTGCCCCGCGCGAGAGGCGGGTGGTTTGTACCGAGGGCGCGCTCTATCTTCCCGAACGGGTGCGCGAGGCCGAGTCCCAGGAAGGCAACCGCGGATTGCATCTGTTGATGGCCGCGACGTCGGCGGCCTGTCACGCGTTCGACGGTTTCTCTCGGGTTCACGGGACGCAGGGGTTCGCTTCGTCCCTCGAGCTGATCGAATCCGAGGGCATCCGTCCCGTTCGCGCGGGCGAAGCGCTTTTCCGGCTCGTCGAGACGCGTCGCATCGTCGGACGCATGCGTCGCGAGTTCCCGGGTCTGCGCCGCTTGATCGACTTCGGTGCGGAGATCGAGTTCCGCGGGCGTCCGAGCGCGGGCTGGACGGACGATCTGCTGAGGGCCTGTATCCAAGACGACGGGTTGGAGACGGCGAGCGGCGCGTTGCGCGAGGCGTTCGAGATCGTGGATCGCGTCGCGTCGCGCAGCCGCCAGTTCTACGACACGGCGTTTGAGATCGGCGAGGCGTTGCCTAAGTTTCTCGATTGCGCCTATCGGTGTGGCATGGGCGTCTCGCCCATGGATCGTGGCATGGGCATCTTGCCCATGAATCACGGGCGGGACGCCCGTGCCACCGACGTCGATCCTTTCGCCCACTCGTCGGGTGCGCTTCGGTCGCTTGGTTTCTTTCCCGATTTCGCTTTCCCCGTGCGGTTCGTCTCGGCGGCGGAGAGCGCGGTCGCCGTCGATCTTCGCGACCGGTCCGCCGAGCGGCGCGAGGGAGGCCGCGAGGAAACGGTCGCGGTCGAAACGGGTCAAGAATCGGAGGCCGCGGACGGAACGCCGCGAGAAGACGTCGCGCCGCCGGCGCAGAGTATGGGGACGGGCGATGGCGCGCCGAGCGGCGAGGAGGAGCGCGTCAAACCCGGCATCGCGGGCTACTTCTACGACGAGTGGAACGGTCTCGATCAGGACTACTACGAGGATTGGTGTTGTCTGCGCGAGATCCGGCCGCGCTGCCCCGTTCAGCCGCCCGAGCGCCTGCAACGACTCGCCGATCGCGCGCGGCGCGTGCGAGCGATCTTCGAGCAGCTCAAACCCGACGAGTCGCGTCGCGAGAAGCGACTGACCGAGGGCGACGAGATCGACATCGATCCCGCGCTCGAATTCGTCGCCATGCGGCGCGCGCGCCAATCGCCCAAGATCGATTTCTACATCCGCCCGCGCATCAAGCAGCGCAGCCTGGCGACGGCGCTCGTGATCGACCTGAGCGGGTCGACCGCCGAAGCCTGCGCGCCGGGCGAGAGCGGGCGCAAGACGGGTCCGCGCGTGATCGAGCAGGAAAGGGAAGCGGCGTTCATCCTGGCCGAGGGGCTCGAGAGTTTGGGCGACCAGTTCGGCATCTTCGGATTCACCGGCTCCGGACGCGAGCGGTGCGAGTTCATGGTCTTCAAGGACTTCGACGAGAAGTGGGGCGACGAGCCGGTCGGCCGCCTCATGACGGTTCAGCCCGGCTCGTCCACGCGGATGGGGGTGGCGTTGCGCCATGCGGGGTGGAAGTTGCGTCAGACGCCCGCTTTGCGTCGGCTCATCGTCATCATCACCGACGGCAAACCCATGGACTCGGGCTACGACCCCGCGAGCCGCTACGCGCAGTACGACGTGCGCAAGGCGTGCGAAGAGAACCTCTTCCAGGAAATCGCCACGTTCTGCATCTCGACGCTCGAAAACACCCGCGCCGACCTCGAGCTCATGTTCCCGCGCAAGCGGTTCCTCGTGATCGAGGACATGCAGCAGCTCCCCGCTCTGCTGTCGCGGTTCTATTTGAAGTTGACGAAGGCGTGACGCGGATCGTGTTCTACGGGCGAATAATCACGCTTGACGTTAATCACGGAACGCGTTATTATTGACCATGATCGTGGCGTTCAAGTGCCCCGATACGGAAAAGCTGGCAAACGGCCGGCGGGTGGCGCGATTCGTCCAAATCGAATCCGTAGCAAGGCGCAAGCTACGCCAATTGGAGATTGCGGGCCGACTCGAAGACCTCCGTGTTCCGCCGGGCAACCGGTTGGAGGCGCTCAAGGGCGACCGCACGGGACAACACAGCATTCGGGTGAACGACCGGTTCCGCGTGTGTTTTCGTTGGACGGCGGCGGGCGCGGCGGACGTCGAGATCGTGGACTATCACTAGGGGGAGAGGACAATGCGCAAGTTGAAACCCATCACGCCGGGCGAGCTGTTGCGCGAGGAGTTTCTCGTGCCGATGGGGTTGAGTCAGTATCGCTTGGCGAAAGAGATCGGCGTGCCCGCCCAGCGGATCGGCGAGATCGTGAAAGGAAGACGCGCCATCACGGCGGACAGCGATTTGCGGCTCTGCCGGTTCTTCGGCCTCTCCAACGGCTATTGGCTCCGGGCGCAAGCGGCCTACGATACGGAAGTGGCGCAACGAGCGCTCGCCAAGACCCTCGCGAAGATCAGGCCGTGGAGAGGTTTCCGGGCCGACACGGCTCGATCGGCCTGACGACCGAGATCCGGAGCCTCTCGGGCCGATCCTATCGGAATCATTTGGAGCTTGAGAGGCGCGGCGCGAAAACGGTAGAGTAAGCGGGTCACGCACCAAGGGCCCCACACTCCAATTCGTGCGTTTCGACCCGATGCAGCGTCGTTTCTCCGATTTCTGCGATGAAATCGCCGACCGGCTTTCCACGGTGCGCGTCTCCGAAGCCGCCGCGACGGAGTCTTTCGACTACGCTCCGTACCCGCGGACCGACGAGCGCCTGGCGCAGTGTATCTGGTTCGATTCGCTGTTCGTCCACGACGAACTCAAGACCGATTCGGGCCAAGACCTCGAGATCGTCCAATCCGGACGGTGGAACAACGAAGAGGGGCCCGACTTTCGCGGGGCCAAGATCCGCATCGGAGACCAGACCCGGACCGGCGACGTCGAGATTCACCTCTATTCAAGCGGTTGGCGCCAACATCGTCATCATCTCAACGCTGTGTACGACAACGTGATCTTGCACGCGTATCTCTGGCGAAGCGACTCGCCGGCGGCGAAGCCGTTGAACTCGCGCGGCGAAGCGATCGAGTCGTTCTGCATGGAGCCCGCGCTCTTTCCGGATCTCGAGTCGATTCGGCAGACCGTTCACGTCGAGGACTATCCGTACCGGACGCCGTCGGCGATCGGCCGTTGTCAACCCGTGATGTGTTCGCAGGACGAAGCGTGGGTGGCCGAAATGCTCGAAGCGGGCGGGCGCGAACGGATCGAGGGGAAGATGCGGCGTTTCGCCGATCAGGCGATCGGCGAGAGCCTCGAGCAGGTGTTCTATCAAGCGATGATGACGAGTCTGGGGCACAAGGCGAACAAGACGCTTTTCTTCCTACTGAGCAAACGCGCGCCGTTGGCCGAGCTGCTCGACTATCTGCGCGACGTGGAGAAGATCGCCGGCGACGGCGAGGAAAAAGGCGACCGTACCGTGTCCTTCCTCCAGTCGGTTCTGCTGCACGTTGCGCACCTCGCGCCCAACGCCGCAGCCGACGGCTCCTCTTCCGACCGCGACGCCGAGACCCGCTCGTATGCCGAGCGCCTGGACCGGCTCTGGGCGGGTTTCAAGGACTACTACGCGGACCGGCTGATTCCCCCGACCCGCCAGTGGATCACGGGTGTGCGACCGGTCAATTTCGCCCATCGCCGCATCGGGGGCGTGGCCCACTTGATCGCGCGGGTCTTCGTCGGGGGGGATTTTCCGGGCGACTTCGCGCGCCGAACCGAGGGTTTCGACGCGGCTCGACCTCGGCGCGAACGGCGGAAATGGATCGTCGAGAATCTGATCGCGCCCTTTGTTGTCGAGGAGTCGTCGGACTTCTGGACGTGGCGCTACAATTTCGCGTCGCGTCGCGCGCCGCGACCGATGAAACTCATCGGGGCGGACCGCGCCGCCTCGATCGCGTTCAACGCGTTGCTTCCCATTCTGTTGCTCGACGCACGCAACCGTCGCGACCCGAATCAGGAGGAGCGCGTTTGGCGGCTGTCGCGGTCGTTCCCGCCGCTCGAAAGCAACTCGATGATCCGTCACATGCAAACGCGGCTTTTCGGCGAGCATCCGCGAGGACGCGAGCTGCTGACCACCGAGCTCCGTCAGCAAGGGCTATTCCACGTCTTCGCCAGCTGCTGCAATCACGACGAACACGGATGCGACAACTGCCGTTACCTTCAGCGCCGCGTTTGAGCCGCTCGCCGCCGGATCGCTTCGGCCTCTTTCGCTATCTCGGTGCGGTCCGGCGCTCTGCGCAGGATCTCCGAGTACTCGTCGAGCGCCTCCGGGACTCTTCCGACCTCGACCAGG
>JAFGFN010000094.1 GCA_016931035.1 Candidatus Sumerlaeota bacterium | reverse complement strand
GGTGACCCCATTTGCTCACGACATTTTTGTCCTTTGTTTTCAATATCGAGACGAAGATCGCGCCTTTCTGTTTTGGACAAGAGTGAATCTATTCATAGAGCACGAGCGTCTCGGGTCGCGCCGACGTGGGTGTCGACCAGAGAAGTTCGAGCGCCACTTTGTCGAGCCGGGCCCCGTCTTCGAGTCGATGGAAAACCACGCGGTGAGGACCCGCGGCGAACTCCGCAACGACGGGATCTAGTCCGTCCCGATCCGACACGTAGTCGCTCTGAAAGAGAGACGGCGACACGGGTAGATCGTAGAGGTATCCAGTTCCCGACGGAGCGCCGTCGATCTTCACGTAGAACGAATTCGAGTCTTCGTCGGGCGACGAGACCCACGTGCGAACGCGGTACGCGCCCGGAACCGTGACGAGAAAGGTGTAGGAGGCCGAGTCTTCGCCCGTGGGGGCCCCGATGTCGGGCACTTCCACGCAGTATCCGCTGCTTGCGCCCGCGTCGGACGCGAAAGCGAACGCGCCCGACAGCGTTCCCCATTCGGCTTCCTGAACAAGAAGGTCGGCCGTAGGCGCCCACCCTTTCGGACCGTCGTAGGCATACGTGAACCAGTCGAAATCGGCGATGCCGGAGCTCGCGCTCGGGTTCCAGGTGAACAGGCCGATCTTCGATCCTTTCCAGTATCCGAAGCGCAACGTGAACGAACTGCCGAGTGAAACGAAGCTCGTGCCGTCGAGACTGTAGTAGAACCGATTGGAGCCGTCGTAGTCGATCGTCGTACGCAACCAGACCGCATCGCCGGTCAGAACGGGCCCGTTCGTGTACGATCCGCCGATGCAAACGCGTATCTGGCGCGTCGTCCCCGCTTGCTCGACGCCGATCCAGCGATAGATGTCGCTCAGGTGGCACAGCCCCGCCTTTTGCCCGTCGGCCATGTTTTCGGTTTGCAGCCGGGTGGTCACCGTCCCCGTGGCGCCCATCATCTTCTGGGTCGCATTGGCCGCGTGCCAGAAGTCCGACGCCTGGCCGGCGCGGAGACGAAGGTATCCCGGCCGTTCGGACAACGACCAGCGCGAATCGTCGGGGTTATGGTTCCATTGCCACTGAAGGCCGAGCGTGGCGCTGGCAAAATCCTCGTCCGCGGCCGGGGCCGTGAGAGGGAGCATGCCGCCGACGTTGGGCTTGACGGCGCTCGTCACGGGTTCGCCGACCCCGTCGTGATCGAAGTCGGTTCCCATCTCGGGCCACCCATCCACCCAACTGACGGGTTGGAGGTGAACGACGCGCCCAAGGGCGTCGGTCTTGGAGAAATGGACGAACCACGATTCGCCCGATTCGAGCTCGACCCACCCGCCTTGGTGCGGTCCCGGAATCGCCGTCGAGCCTTGCTCCAGGACGACGCGGTCCTCGTACGGGCCGTAGATGTTGTTGGAGCGAAGAACGACCTGCCATCCGCCGGCGACGCCCCCGGCGGGCGCGAAGATATAGTACTTCCCGTCGCGCTTGTAGAGTTTGGGACCCTCGATGGTCGGCTGGGATATCGTGCCGTCGAAGACTTCCGTTCCGTCGTCGAGCAGCGCGGAGCCGTCGGGCGCCATGCGATGCAAGATGAGCCTGGAGTTGATACCCACTCGGCTCTTGGCGTACGCGTGGATCAGATAGGCCTGGCCGTCGTCATCCCAGAAGGGGCACGGATCGATCCACCCGGCCACGCTACGGACGCAATGCAACGGCGCCCACGGCCCGGCCGGGTCGGTGGCCGTCGTCATGAAAATGCCCTCGTCGGGCGTGGAGAAGAAGACCCAGAACCGCCCGTTGCGATACCGGATGCTGGGCGCCCAACTTCCCATGCCGTAGCCGTTGAACGTGTCGTAGCGCGGATCGACGTCGAGCCGCGTGTAGAGCTGCGCGATGAGGGTCCAATTGACGAGATCTTTGGAATGCAGAATCTGCATCCCCATGAAATGAAACTCCGACGCGACCATGAAGAAGTCGCTTCCGACGCGGACAACGTCGGGATCGGAATAGTCGGCGTTGAGAACGGGATTGTGGAAGGTCCCGTCGGTCTGATCGCCCCACGAGCCCGGTTGCGCATCCGAGACCGACGTCGACAGCACCGCGCAAAGGGCGACGAGCGATGCAGAGAATCGAAGAACCTTCATCTCCTTGTTCCATCCTCTCCCATGCACGTGGCGGACGACATGGTATTCCGGATTCTTCGGCGAGTCAAAGCAATCCATGACCTGCCGCGCCCAAAAGGAAGACGAGCGAGCGGATGCGCGCAATTTGTCGGGAGAAGAGGGAGGCGAGTACCGCGTGAGGCCGGCGACCCGAAACCAGGGGGAATCTTCGCCGCGCGCGTGGACGTTACGGCCTACGGACGATGAGCGAGACGTTCGTGCCGCCCAGGCCGAAGGAGTTGATCATCGCCGTTTCCATCTTCGCTTCGCGGGCGGCGTTGGGCACGCAGTCGAGATTGCACTCGGGATCGAGATTCTCCAAGTTGATCGTGGGCGGGATGAAGCCCTGTTCCATTCCGATAAGAACCGCGATGACCGAGAGGATTCCCGACGCGCCCAGAGTGTGGCCGATCACGGACTTGATCGAGCTCACGGGAATCTCGGCGGCGTCTTTGTCGAAAACGTACTTGATCGCGTTCGCCTCGGCCACGTCGCCCAAGGGCGTGCCGGTCGCATGGGCCTGGATATGGGAGAGGTCGCCGATGCCGACGCCGGCGTTGGCCATCGCCTCCTCCATGCACTCGACCTGCGCGTCCATGCGCGGATCGAGCATCGGATGCGCGTCGTTGGATTGACCCGCTCCGAGCACCTGGGCGTAGATCCGCGTGTTGCGGTTCGCCGCCGTGCTCTCGCGTTCCAGAACGACGAATCCGCAACCTTCCGACAAAACGATGCCGCTGCGGGCGGCGTCGAAGGGACGCGAGGCCTCTTCCGGACGGTCGTTGAATCCCCGCGTCATGATGCGCAGGCTGTCCCACATTCGGAACGCGCCGGGAGCTAGCGGACAATCCACGCCGCCCACGAGAATGATATCAGCCGTTCCCGAAAGGATATAGTCGTTGGCCATCGCCAGCGCGAGGAGAGAGGAGGAGCAGGCCGTGGAGACCGTTTGATTGATCTTGAGCAGACCGTAGCGCATCGCGATTTCCGATGCGGGCATGTTGAGAAGACCGCGGGGAATCGTCGAGGGACGCATCGTGGGCGTCTTATCGACCCAGTAGCGCCGGTAACAATCCTCGATCGTGTGAATCGTCCCCATCGCCGTGCCCAGCAGAACGCCCTTGCGGCTCGGAACGTCCTCGGTCGCTTGCAGGCCGCTGTCGGCATAACACATCTCCGCCGCGATCTGGGCGAGGAGCGAGCACCGATCGAGCCGCTTTGAAGCATCCTTGTCCTCGCAGAGCGATTCGAGCGTCTCCTCGTCGATCGCTCCGCCGATCTTGGTATGAAGCGTTGCGACGTCCACGTGCGCAAGCTTGCGGACGGCGGACGCCCCTTCCCGAATCGTCGTCGCGAACTCCTCTTTTCCGGCGCCGCCGGCGCAAAGAACCCCCATCCCCGTGATTACTGTTTTCTCTTTCATGCGATTCGGTTCTCCACTGGTTCAGGAATCGTTCGCCCACCGCACCGCGGGGCATTCGCCGAGAAGACCGGGAGGAAGCGACGAGAAGGTCGCCAAACTCCGCCGGCCCCCCTGACTAGACTATGCTCCACCTTTGTGCCCTCCGGCTCCCGGAAGGCCAGCCGCTCGTCCAGTGTACGTCATCCCGCCGCCGGTATGCAATTCTTTACTGCCGTCGCCGCGCCCATCCGGACCACCCCCATACTGAGACCTATCGCATCGGACAGATGCGACAGTACTCGGGCGGACAAGGGGAGTTCACCGTCCGTCTGAGACGCCGGAACGGCTCGCCGTTCCAGATCTCGCGAAACGACTTCTCCTTGAGATTCCCCAGACTCTCGGCCGGCCCGAAACAACAGGCGTGGACGTTGCCGTGGACGTCGACGAAAACCTCGCGCCACGGCAGGAAACACTTGCGCAACGGCTCGCCGCCGCCCGACACGGGGGTCCCGACGGACGGCGAGGACTCGGGCGACGGTTCCAGCCAGTCGAACGAAGGCATCCGCATTCGCAGACCGCACTCTTCGGCCGTGCGCCGCGCTACGGGAAGGAGCTCGCGCGCCACGTCCTTGTGGTGCGCCATGGCGAGACGGGCGATTTCGTCGTCGCGACCGGGCATGAACGGTTCCTGCACGATGAGTTCGTCCACCCCATAGCGTTTCAGAATGCGGATCAGATCGGGCAACTCTTCGACATTGGAACGCGAGAGAACGAAAATCACGAACAAGCCGAACCGCCGGTCGGGATGCTCTCTGCGGAGTTTGCGGATCCGTTCCATCTTCCCGAGCATCTGGTCGAGAGTGGTCCCGCGCAAGAACTTCATCGTTTCGTTGGTGGCGCCGTCGATCGAAAGATGGATCGTCCCGCCGCCGAAGAACAGCTTGTCGATAATCTCTTCGGTCAGAGGGACCCCATTGGTGATGAAACCGACCTGCTTGCCCAGCGAGAGCGCGTGGTCGAGAAGCGACGGAAATTGTGGATTCACGAGCGGTTCGCCATATCCCGAAAGACTGACCACCTGGACGAAAGGAACGATTTCGCGCTGAATCCGCTCGACTACGGCCGGGTCCATGTCGACGAATTCTCCGCCCCACGCGTACCGGGCGCACGTCTTGCACCGCAGATTGCAGCGGGTGGTGTGTTCGATCGATACGAGATTGGGAGGCGAGAAACAGCAGCCCAACCCCAAGCGTCGAGATACCTTGTCGAGGAAACGTCGAGTCTTGCGAACAATCATTGTTTCAACGCGAAGATCGGGCCAGGACTCCCGACCCCGCGGTTCTCCCTCCAGTTTGAAGCCGCCGCCGCGCTCCACGGCGACGGCGGCCGGGGTCTCGTCTTGCTCAGCATAACACGCCTCGCGGCCGGTCGCACAGGCGAAACGCCTTCTCTTCGGCGGAGGAGCGGGAGAATCTCCAAGTCGTATCTCGATATCGAGGCAGGCTGAAGCCTGTACTCAAAACTCGTTCAGAGTACAGGCTTCAGCCTGCCTCCGAATCTCTCGCATTCTTCCGTCAAACGGCTTCGAAACGCCTCCCCCTCGCCGCGGAAAGGCCGCAAGGCTTTTTCCCTTTATTTTCCCTCGGACCCCCTCCAAGATACACGTTGAAGCACAACGGAGCCCGTCTGCTCATGGTTGCGGCGGCGGAGATACACCGGGAGATTCGGGAATGGCTGTCTTCCGCGACACCGTCGGACTTCTGATCGCGCTGTTGATTCTATCGCTGGGGGCGGTCGAGTTCAAGAGATGGCTCGACTCGCGCGCGTATCGGAACAAGGAGAGGTATCCCCTGTCGAGGCTTGTCCGCCGAGGGGCGGGGGCCGCCCTTGTGATCGGTGTGTTGGCGGCACTGCGACTCTCGTTGCACGAAGGTTTCAGCATTCGGATGCAGTTTCGCTTCTTGTTGATCGCGTTGCTTTTGTGTGGAGCCGTTTTCTTGATCGTGTTGTGGGACCTGCGCGTTCTGCGGCGACAGGCGAGGAAGGAAATCCACTACATCGCCGCAAAATCGGTCCAAGAATTGCGTGTCTTTGTCGAGGGAAAGGTCGATCCCCCCAACACCGGGGACGATTCGTCCCGATCGGACCGGGAGACGGGTGAGAGCCGACGATGAAGAGCGAGCGGGTTGCCAACCTTCTGACCGGGGTCTTTCGCCGCCGTTTCTCGTTTCAAACGCAGATCACGCTGATCTTCGCTCTGTGTTTGGGATTGGTCGGAACGGTGGTCGTCTTCTTCAACGCCCACGCGATTGCACGGCGCAAGGACGAGATGAAGGCCCAGGCCGTTCTGTTGGCCGAGGAGTTGGGACGGCGAGTCACGAGCGAAATCAACACCCTTTTGGAAGAACAAGGCGGCGGTAGTCTCGATGACCTGCGAGGCAACAGACGGTTTCTGCGCGAGGTCGAGTTGGTTTTGAAAGGCGACAACAAGGTGGTTTCCGTCTCCCTCGCCGACGCCGACGGCCGCGTGGTGTTTTCCTCCTCCGGAACGCTCCCGGAGATCCGAACGGCAGGCCGCGACGGGGAACACGCCGAGGTCGACCTCGACACGCGAGGGATGCAGATCGACCAGATCCGCTTGCTTCGAACGTTGCACAACACGCAGCGCAAGGAATTCGAAATCCAGAAGGAGGGGGCGTCGCTGGGCACTTTGCAGTTCCTCATGTCCGAAAGCGCCATCTATCGCGACATCGAGGCCGCGTCGCGCGAAATCTCGAGACTTCTCTGGAGCGTCCTTCTGGCTTTCGTCGGAGTCTTGGCCTTGGCGCTCTACATGATCGCGCGCCTTTTTCGCCGCCACGTCCAGGTCCTCTCGGACAACGAACGGCTTGACCGAATGGCCTACCTCGGCACGCTCGCCTCGGGCTTGGCGCATGAGATCCGAAACCCGCTCAATGCCATGTCGGTCAACCTGTCGGTCGCGAAGGAAGAGATCGACGCGGGCGAAAACGGATCGTCGCCGATGCTCACCGACGCTCTCGACACGATCCGGCTCGAGGTGGGACGCCTCAATCGGTCGGTGACCAACTTCATGGCGTTCGCTCATCCCTCGGCCAGTCGCCGTCGGAAGGTGGATCTTCACGAAGTGGTGGAGGAGGTGCTCGATCTGCTTCATCCGCAGATCGAGAAGGAAGGCGTGGATGTCGAGGTCGCGCTTCCCGACCCCGCGGAGCTCGAGGTGGATTTCTCGGGACTGCGCCAAGCCCTCTACAATGTGGTCTTGAACGGAATCCAGGCGATCGCCGGCGACTCGCGTCCCGACCCTCCGGCGCGGAGGATCGCGATCGGCGGACGCCGCGAGTCGGCCCAGTGGTTTTTGTGGATCGAGGATTCGGGCCCGGGACTCGCTTCGGGACAGGAGGAGACGGTTTTCGAGGCGTTCCACACTACGAAAGCGGCGGGCAGCGGGCTCGGTCTGCCGATCGCGCGGGCGATCGTCGAAGCCAATGAAGGCGACATCGTCGCCCGCCAAGGCGAGAGCGGTGGAACGCGCATCGAGATCGTCCTGCCCGAGACGGGGAAACGTTCGGCGCCGCCGTTCGGGATCATGTAGGCGGCAATTGCCGGAAGACGGATCTCGACGACAAGTTCATCTCTGCCGAAGAGTCGTCGTGGACTTGCCGCGGGCCTTTCGGTATGACGTGAGGACATTGCCGACGCCGACGGGCGACCCGGGCGGCCGCGCAAGAGACGGAGGACGGACCATGGAACCGAGAAAGAGTACCCTTAAGGGTCACGTTCAGAAAAGACTCCTCATCGGACTCGTCGTGTTCGCGCCGTTCGCTTTGACGGCGTGGATTCTCTTCAAGATTGCGGAGTTCGGCTACAGCCAGCTGACGCGCCCCCTTCTCTGGCTTCTCGACACGGCGACCGAGCACAAGTGGTCCTACCTGCGACAGATGATCTGGGACCCGATCGCCGGAGACTATCTCCCCCACGTCAAGTTCGTTCTGTTCTTTCTCTCCGTCGTCTTGACGGTGCTGATGCTCTACACGATCGGCTTCCTATCCACGACGTTCTTCGGGCGGCGTTTCATTCAGGGCATCGAGCGCCTCCTGCGCGGGGTTCCCGGCGCCGAGTTCCTATACAACACGTTCAAACAAGTCGTGGGGATGTTGTCGCAATCGCGGTCCAGAGCGTTTCAAAAAGTCGTCCTGGTCGACTATCCTCGCACCGGCACGCTCTGTCTGGCGTTCTTCACGGGCGTGACCGTCGACTCCGAGACGGGCGAGACGCTGGTCAACGTGTTCCTGCCCACGACGCCGAATCCGACTTCCGGATTTCTGCTTTTGCTCAAGCCCGAGGAGGTGCGCGAGACCAACCTGACCATCTCGCAAGCCAGCCGGTTCATCCTCTCGTTCGGCGTGGTGGAGCTGGACAAGCTCAAGATCCGGAGGTTCTCAATCGCCGACTATTTTCCGCCGGGGGCGAGGGGCGCCGAGCGCAAGTCCGCCGCGTCGCCCGACGGTTCGCAAACCCCCGGCGTCGCCCAAGACCCGGCCGGCACACAAGGCGGATGAACCGATGACCCCAGCGCAACCGACTCTCTTGATCGTGGACGACGACCCGTCGAATCTGCGCGCCTACGCCAACGGATTCGCGCGTCAGCCCTATCTCGTGTTGACCGCCCAGAACGGCCGCCGGGCGATCGAGATCCTGCGCGGCGAGCCCGTCGACGTCGTCTTGACCGATCTCAAGATGCCCGACGTGGACGGACTGGAAGTCGTGAGCGCCGCCGCGGCGCTCGCCGCGCCTCCCGCCACGATCGTCATTACCGCCCACGGGACGATCGAAACCGCCGTCGAGGCGATGCGGCGCGGCGCGTTGGATTACGTCACCAAGCCCGCCAATCTGCTCGAGCTTCGAGTCAAAGTCGAGAAGGCGGTCGAGATCCACGCCCTGCGCGTGCGAAACGAACAGCTCGAGGGACTTCTGAACGAGCGCTTCAAGTTCGAGGGCGTAGTGGGTGTGAGCAAAGAGATGCACGACCTCATCCAACAGGCCCGCATGGTCGCCAACTCGCGCGCTTCGGTCCTGATCGAGGGCGAAAGCGGCACGGGCAAAGAACTCATCGCTCGGGCGATCCATTTCAATAGCCCGCGCGCCTCCGCTCCCTTCGTGCCGATCCATTGCGCCGCGCTTCCCGAGAGTCTCCTGGAAAGCGAGCTGTTCGGCCACGAGAAAGGCTCGTTCACCGGGGCCTCGGAAAGCCGCATCGGTCAGTTCGAAAGCGCCCAAGGAGGCACGGTCTTTCTCGACGAGCTCGCCGAGATCCCTCCCGGCACCCAGGTCAAACTCCTCCGGGTGCTCGAACAGCGCGAGATCACGCGCGTGGGGGCGACCCGCCCCATCGCAATCGACATCCGACTCGTCGGCGCAACGAACAAGGACCTGGCTCGCGAAGTGCGCGAGGGGCGTTTCCGCGAAGACCTGTACTACCGCCTCAACGTCGTGCGCCTTACGATTCCGCCCCTGCGCGATCGCAAAAGCGATATCCCGCCGCTTGTCGATTTCTTCCTCAAAAACCTAGGGCGAGAGAACAAGCGGCAAACGCTCGATGTTTCGAGCGGCGCTTTGAAACGCCTGATGGCCTACGATTGGCCCGGCAATATCCGAGAGTTGCGCAACGCGCTCGAACAGGTTGTCGTCTTCGCGCAGTCCCCCGGGATTGAAGTCGAAGAGCTGCCCGCGCACATTCTCAACGCAACGACAGACCTGGAATCGCCCGAGGCGACCCGCGACGCGGGTCAAGATGCGACCGCGCTGAGCTCGGTCTCTATCGGACCGGGCGACGCGACCTTGGCCGAGCTCGAGAAACGCCACGTCCTCGCGGTCCTCCACGAAATGAAAGACAACCGGACCCGCGCGGCCCAACGCTTGGGGATCAGCCGTCGGACCCTACAGCGCAAGCTCAAGGAGATGGGACTGCTTTCGGAGTGAGCGTCATCTTGTCGCAGTTTGAGGGGACGCCTGGGAGCGTCATTATGACGCAGCGCCCTAAAATCTCTTGATTCAAGGCGCTTCTCCCCATAGAATCCCGGTTTGGTCCGGTTTCATGGCCGGAGCTCGTCACGGCGGGCTGGGGGTTGCGACGCCGCTTGTCTCGCCAGCCCTGCGTCGGCCGTCGGAAAACGTCGTCTCAGAACCTGCGGAACCGCCTCTTTGGTCGAAAGGTTGACCCTATGTTCAGCCAATTTCGTCTGGCTCTGTTCGTGTGTGTTCTTTGCGCCGCCTCGGCATGTCTTCCGTCGGCGGGATTCGCCCAGGCGGACGTCGTGGACGAGTCGCTGCCCACGCTTCAGGATGAGGTTCTCGCGACCGAGAGCGTCGAGACGGAAACCGGCGAGGAATTGCTCTTCGAGAGCGAGACTCCAACGCCGGAAGAAGAAGCCGCGCCCGTCGTCGAGTCGCCCGTGCCCGCACCGGACCCCGATGCTCTTGCGGGGCCGTCCGAGCCTTCGAGCGAGGACCCCACGCCCGCCGTTCCGGCTCCGTCGGACGAGATGGCGCTCGACAAGGCACTCCGAATCGGAGCGACATCGGAAGGCGAAGCGTCGCGACCGCTTTCGGTCGGCAAGATCGCGGGCTGGACGCTGTTGGTCGTCGTTCTCACGCTCTTCGTGTTCTGGGTCTCGATTGTTGTGGGAGCGTTTCTTCGTAAGCAGAAGTTTCTCGAAGCGGGTCAAGACGACAGCCCTTCGTCCGACGAACGGCTCCTGAGCGAGCTGACCACGCTCCAGGTTTCGCTCTTGCGGGGCGAAGCCGCGAGCTACTACGAGAAGGCGTTCTGCATTCTGCGGCGGATTCTCAAGAGCCGCAAGCTGATCGACGACCTCCAGGCCGACGGCACTCACATCGTCGAGTCGCTCAAGACGTCCGGCGTCGATCCCACCTACATGGACTGCGTCGAATCGATTTTGCACCGCTGCGAAGGGGTCTTCTTCCGGGGAGAGAAGCCCGATTCGGCGGCCCACGCGAAAATCGAGAAGGACCTGCGCACGCTGGTCCGGATGCGCCCTCACGGCTCGCCCTTCGGGAGGAGCAAGGAAAAAGAGGCGGCGCCGAAAGAGTAGAGCAGGGCAGGCTGTATCTCGCCACCGACGCTTGTCGCCGACTTCCATGACTGGAGTACCCTCTTCGAGATGGCGAAGCCGCCCCATCCATCCTCTCGAAAGAACGCGCGAAAGCAGGAGGAGAAAATCGGGCCGGCGAGAAGATCGCGGGGATCGCGAACCGCGAGCGCCCCCTTCCTGCGCCGGGCGTTCGTTGCGCACGGGGTCGCGTGGATTTGCGTTCTGATCGTCGTCTGCGGTTTCGTCCTGCAACGGATGGGATCGCAACGCATTCCCCCGAGCAATCACAAGGGGAACAACGTCTACTTCCAAGAGGGCGGGTACTACTACGACGAGTTCATTTCCACTCTCGTTTTGTATGTCAGAAACGGACGTCTGCCCGAGAAGTACGACGCTTGGCAGGCCTACCACCCCCCGCTCTTCACCCTGCTGGCGGGCGGGTTTGTCCGCACGTTGATTCATACGTTCTCCGTCGACGCGCAAACGGCGTTCCGGAGTCTGCTCTGGATTCCGGCGTTCATCTACGTCCTCTTCGCCGCGGCATCGTACTGGTTTCTCCGTCAGGCGCTCTTCGCCCTGCCGCGCGGCGTCCCGCCGCACCTGTTCATCCTCGTTTTCGGCATCGCTGTCTTCTGTCCCGGAGTATTCATGCTGTCGCTCGACGTCGGGAACGACCTGTTTGTGAATCTGTGGATTCTGTTGACCGCTTCGTCGTGCGCCTGGTATTGGCGCACCTGCCGTTGGGACAAGTTCAACGTGCGGTGCGTGGGGATCGGTCTGTTTCTCGGTCTCGCGGCGTTCACGAAGCATACGGGCGTCGGTTTCGCCCCGGTGGTAGCCGTGTTCCTCGGATTCGTGGTCCTGTCCTGGGCTTTGCCCGGAGTCTTCCACAAGGGAGCGATTCCGAAGCCGGACGGTGAGCGTCCGGACGGAGCGGTGCTGCGGGGACGTTTTCGGCCCGTGGTGTTGCGCGTTCTGGAAACGGTCCTCGCCGGACTCATCACGCTGGCGATCGTCCAGGGCGAGTATCGCTCGAACCTCAAGAAACACGGCAAGACGATGCCGTCGTATTGCGACGGGCAAGTGGCCCAATTCAAAACGTGGGCCGTGGCGAAGTCGCGCGCCAAGCGGTGGAATTACCGCTTCGACCTGCCGTTGTTCGTGCGCTACTCGTTCACGCCGAAGTACGACAAGCCTCTCTGGGAGCAACCCGCCTACAAGAACATCCCGACCAGCATGACGGCTTTGTTCTGGGACGACATGGGATTCTTCTCGAAGGAAGGCGCCAGTCTCTACTACTACTATCCGCCCAAGAAAACGCCGCCCTTGATTCGCGTTCTTCCATATCTCCTCTCGCTCGGCCTGATCGTGCCGTTTCTCTGGGCCGCGTGGAAGAACGCGCGCAAACCCGAAATGGTCACGACCTCGGCGCTGTTGTGCATTGTGTTCTTCTTCGGCGCGTGGTACTTGCGTTGTCTTGCCACCGGCGACCCGGTGAGCGTGAAAGCGAAGTACGTGATCTGCGCCATGCCGATGTTCCTCGGGGTCGCCATGCGCGGCCTAGCCGGCCTCCCCGCGGGGACCCGGTTCTGGGATCGCATCGCCGCTCGCGCGATCACCGTTTACCTCTCTCTTCTCCTCGCGGGCTGCTTCGTCTACGACGCCTACTTCGCCCTGACGTAGGGAACACATTCATGGATTCGGGATCCCCGTCCGTCCCTAGCGTTCCTCCTCCCGCCCGCTCGACCGGGTGCTCCCGATGGTATGGCGTTCTCAGTCTGTCGATCGTCTCCGCGCTGGCGGCCGCCTTCCGTCTGCCCCAGTTTCTGGGCGGGAATCTGTTTCCGGACGGAGACGAGTGCATCGTCGGCCTGATGGCCGCAGAATGGCTCGACGGCGGGCGTTTTCCCGTCTTCTACTGGGGTCAGGTCTACGGTCTCGCCACCCTCGAAGCCCTCGCGATCGCCTTCGGATTCGCGACCTTGGGTTACGCCCCTCTCGTCATCAAGATCGCCATGCTGCCCTTGTGGATCGTCGCCGTCTGGCTCCACGCGCTAGTGATCCGGAGGTTCTCGGGCGAACGCGCCGCGTGGTTCTTCATCGTTCTCATGCTCGCGTGTCCCGCTTGGGCGGGAGGGGCGATGAACGCGCGAGGAGGGTATCTGACCGCCTTTCTCTTGTCCGGACTCGCGCTCTGGCTGATCGCGTGGAGCCGCTCCTCTCCGCGAGGTGTCCATTTGGCGGACACGGTCGCGCTTGTCCTGGGAGTCATCGCCGCCCTCGTCTTTTTCGCCCAGGCGATTTGGATTCCGCCGCTCCTACCCTTTCTGGCCCTCGCGCTGTGGAAGTCGCGCCGCAAACTGCGCGACCTCGCCGGGTTCGTCGTGGGAGCCGCGCCGACGTCCTTCGTCCTTGCATGGATCGTGTCGCACCAACTCGCCGCCCATCGTCCGCCGGTCGAGTGGTTCGGCGGCATGGGCGAGAGCCTGATCGCGCTTCCCTCGCGCGTTCTGTTGCATCTCGCGGGGGCCTACTTCCTCGACTGCGACCTGCCGGCGCCGCTTTGGACTCGGGTCAACGCGATTCTCTGGATGGGGCTGACGGTCGTCGCCGTCGTGGCCGCTCTGGGCGATTGGCGGCGACGCCGCGCCTTCACCCTCGCCGAAGCGACGCTCCTCGCCCTGCTGCTCGTCTTGGGAACGACCGTCGCGGCTCACTTCTCTCCCTACGCGCATCGCTATCTGTTTCCCCTGACGGCTCTCGTCGCCATTCTTGTCGCCGATCTCTTCGCGCGCGCATGGACCGCCGGACGCTGGGCTCGCGCGGGAGTGGGCGCGTTTCTTTCGCTACAGGTCGTTCTCGCCGGGCTCAACCATGCCGAGTGGTCGTATCCGCTCGACGCGAATCCGCGCCTGAGCCTCAACGTCCCGCAACGCGAGGTCGAGGCGCTGGCCGACGCCCTGTTGCAGCGCGGCGTGCATCACGTCTATTGCCTCGACACGCTGCTGCAGTATCGCCTGATCTTCATCACGCGCGGAAACCTCATGGCCCGATCCTACTGCCTGGACGGCGAACGCCAGCTGCAATACCCCCTGGCGGTCGAGCGGGCGCGGCTGGAGGGCAAGCCGACCGTCCTGATCGGCCAGACGACGCGGCTCGATTTTTTCGAGGAGTCGGCGCGGCGTCACGGCTTGGTCCTCGGCGACTGGTACCCTTTCGGCACGCTGCTTTTCGTCCTGCCCAACCCTTCCGCCTGGTTGCTCCGCGCGCTCGACATCGACGCCCTGCCCGACGAGGCCGCGCTGGAGCGATTCGTCCGGGAGCACGCTCCGTAACTCTCCAAACCGTAAGCGCCGCCGCGCCCCTAGTGTTGTGTCCCAGAAGGTTTTTCCATAATCCTCAGCCCGCGCAGCGGGCGACATAGGATTAGCCACGGGCGTCAGCCCGTGGAAAATGGCGTCTTTTCTCAAAAGAGCCCCCGCAGGGGGGCGGCATAGAATCTTGCCAGTTATTTCCGGGACGTGCCCCAGGACCCGAGCAAGAACAGAAAGAGGGGAGAATTGCGAACCACTAATCTTCACTAATCTACACTATTGTATGAATAGTCCATAGGTTTGGGTTGTTAGTTCCTATTAGTATAGATTAAGAAAGATTAGTGCAGTAGTGTCCAAAACAGGTTCCCCGGAGGGGAACAATTCGAATAGCCCTGGGTGAAACCCAGGGAAAAGACGTTCCCGTTTTGTGC
>JAFGFN010000093.1 GCA_016931035.1 Candidatus Sumerlaeota bacterium | reverse complement strand
GGTGACCCCATTTGCTCACGACATTTTTGTCCTTTGTTTTCAATATCGAGACGAAGATCGCGCCTTTCTGTTTTGGACAAGAGTGACGAGGATTCATGGTTGGTCTTCCTGGTCTCACGGAAAGCGAGAGGAACGTTTGGCGGCGAAGTCGGACAACGCCATTTTTCGAAATCGCTATCGGGATCGAAATCGGGATCGATTCCTTCCGACTTCTCGATAGCGATCCCGATCCCGATAGATTGTTGAGCCCTCTTCAGTATCGCGCTCCGCAACGATCCCCCGCCCTGTCAGCTTTCGAACATGGAACCTGAGAACCTGAGAACCTGGGAATTTGCGAACCAGTGGACTTCTTCTATTGCGCCTTCCCCCACCGACGGTGGAGCGAGCGCTCCCAAGGCGAGAAGAGGACCTTGTCGACGAGGAGCCCTAGGAGAACGATGACGAGCATCACGCCGATGACCTGTTCCATCGCATGGAGCTCGCGGCCATAGTGGAGGAGCTGCCCGAGACCGAAACCGGTCAGAATAGTCACGTAGATCTCGGCCGCCATCAGCGAGCGCCAGGCGAACGCCCAACCCTGTTTCATTCCCGACACCAGGTAGGGAAGCGAGGCCGGAAGCACGACGGTCAAGAGGGTGTGAATCCCTTTCGATCCCATGGTGCGCGCCGCGCGCACGTAGATCGGCGGCAGGTTCTTGACGCCCGTCTCGGTCGCGATGATGACCGAACCCAACGATCCCATGATGACCACGAACAACATGGCGCTCTCGGTTTGGCCGAACCAAAGAAGCGCGAGCGGAATCCAGCACACGCTCGGCAGGGTCTGGAAACCGAGGGCGATGAGCCCCACCGTGTCTTGGAACACCCGGAAGAAGGCCGAGAGAAACCCGAGCGGCAAACCGAGGGCGAGTCCAATGAAATAGCCGACCATGAGACGGCGGAACGTGACCCACATGGCGCCGGGCAAGACCCCGTCGATCGTCTCGTGGTACAGATACTCGCCCACGCTCACGGGCGAGGGCAGAAGAACCGACGACCAGATGCCGAGCCGCACGAGTCCGTACCAGACGAGAACGATCGAGGCGAAGAAGACAATCGACGAGACGACTCGCTTCATTCGGCGACCTCCTCTTTCGGGTCGTATCCCTTGAGCGCGCGGGTGATGGTCGAAGAGTATTCGGCCAACTCGACGCTGTTGATGTCGCGCGGCCGGGGCAGATCGATCTTGAACTCGCCCACCAAATGTCCCGGGTTCGGCGCGAACAGGAGCACGCGGTCTCCAAGGCAGACGGCCTCGCGCACGTTGTGGGTGACAAAGACGATCGTCTTGCGGCGCTTGAGCCAGATTTCCTGAATGTCGCCGTAGAGTTGCTCGCGCGTCAAGGCGTCGAGCGCGCCGAACGGTTCGTCCATCAGAAGGATGCGAGGGTTGGGAGCCAGCGCCCGCGCCAGGGCGACCCGCTGCTGCATGCCGCCCGAAAGCTCGTGGATGCTGGCGTGCTCGAACTCGTCGAGACCCACCATCTCGATATAGAACCGCGCCACCTCGCGCCGGTCCTTGGGCGTCAGGTTGGGTTTGAGCTTCAGACCGTAGAGAACGTTCCCCGTCACGTCGAGCCAGGGAAACAACGCCGTCTCCTGGAACATGACCATGCGGTCGCGTCCCGGCCCCTTGATGGGTGTGCCTTCCACCAGGATGCGGCCGCTGTCGGGTCGATCCAACCCGGCGATGAGATTGAGAAGCGTCGTCTTGCCGCAACCGCTCCGTCCCACGAGGCAGACGTACTCCCCCTCGTTCACCCGAACCGTCACGTCCTCGAGCGCGCGAACGACCGACCGGTTCCGCTTCGTGCGGAACGTCTTGGAGATCCCCTCCACCTCGAGTTTTTGAGGCGGGAGGTTGCGGAGTTCCTCTTGAAGCGAGGTCGTCATTTCGGGACGTCCACCAATTGCGACAAATCTCCCGCGCCCTTCAAGAACCCGACCGACTGGGCCGCGGCCAAGAAGGACTCGAACGACTCGCGCGTGATCTCGCTCGTGAAATGGAGGCGCGGCCACGAGGCCTCGACCAAATCGAGGGGGAACTCGCGCCGCGTTTCGGCGGTCAGTTCCTCGACGATCAGTTTCTGCGCTTCGGCCGGATTCTGTCGAATCCATTCGGTCAGCTCGGCGTGGGCCTGGGCGATCTTCTTGGCTAGGTCCGCGTGCTCCTGGAGAAACGCGACTCGCGCCGCCAACACCGTGGTCATGCTGTCGGGTTCGTCGAGAAACACCCGGCCGTCGGCTTTGAGCAAGAGAGTCGACACCCACGGCTCGACGGTCCAGACTCCATCGATGTCCCCGCGCTGAAACAGGGCGAGCTGATCGGGATTCGACGTCGGCGCCACAAACACATCGCCCCCGACCTGCGTGACGTTGAAGCCCTGCTTCTTGAGCCACGCGCGACACGACACGTCCTGGGTGTTGCCGAACTGGGGCGTGGCGATCTTCTTACCTCGGAAATCCTCGGCCTTCTCGATCCCCGAGTCCTTGCGCACCACCAGCGCCGCCCCGCCGTTCGTAGCGCCCGCGATGACCCGGACCTCTTCGCCCTTGGAACGCAGGTGCGCGTTGATCGACGGGTTCGGGCCGACATAGGTCACGTCGAGCGTCTTGGCGAAGAAACATTCCATCGCGCTCGGCCCTGCATTGAAAACGAACCACTCGATCTTGACGCCCGGTCCCAAACGTTCCTCGAACCACCCTTTGCCCTGTCGCGACAGTCCGTGAGCGATCACTCCCTGGGCGTGGGTGACGTTGGGGAAATGGCCGAAACGAAGGACTAAGGGTTCCCCTTCGTCCGCCGCGAGGGCCGGGAAACTCCACAGTGAAAGAACCAGCAAGACGATAAGGGATTTCTTCATGGTCGAACCTGCCTGTCCGCCTGGGGCCGCCGACCGAATGCCGGCGGCCGCTTCGGCATGGGTTGGTTTTGCGAGACCGGTTTTTCCCGGGATGCGGAGCGGGTCCAATCGCCGACAGCAGAGCCGACAAGATCCCGCGCGTCCGACGGACTTCTTCCTACGCTGGGGAAAAAGAGCCCATGCTATCGTACGGAGCCCATGCTATCGTACGGATCGTATGCCCGCAAGATAGCGGTCGCAAGGAAAATCGGCGTTCTCCGGGCGATCGCGGGATGCGTCTCGCCGACTCGAACCGCGGCGCCGGCTCGACACACGGAAACGCGAGCGCGGCGGGTTACTCGTCGGAGGACGCGACCGTCTCGATGGGGACGTCGACGGTCTCGCCGTCGGTGAAGCTGTAGTATCGTCCCGCCCCGACGATGACGTGGTCCAAGACCTGGATCTTGAGAAACTCGGCCGCCTCTTCGAGACGTTGGGTGATGACGAAGTCGTCGTGGCTGGGCGTCGGGTCGCCGCTCGGATGGTTGTGCACGAAGATGACGGACGCGGCGCTGGCTCGGATCGCGACTTTGAACACTTCGCGCGGATGCACGATCGAAGCGTCGAGTCCGCCGCGCGAGACGACCTCCTCGCGGATCACCTGGTTCTTGTTGTCGAGCATGAGGAGGATGAACTCCTCCTGCTTGCGATGAGCGAGCCGCAGACCGTAGGAGCGATAAACGTCGTTGCTCGATTCGATGCTTTGGCCCGGCTGCAGCGGACGATAGACAAGCCGCCGGCCCAGCTCGAGCACCGCCTTGAGTTCGATCGCTTTGAGATTGCCGATCCCGTGGACCTTGCGCAGTTCCTCGATCGAGGCCTCCTCGATCGCGCTGAGACTGCCGAAGTGTTCGAGCAGCCGCCGCGCCAGTTCCAGCACGTTGCACTGCCGCGTCCCGGTGCGCAAGACGATGGCGAGCAGCTCCACGTCCTGAAGCGCCTCGGCCCCGTTGTGGAGGAGTCGCTCGCGCGGTTGTTCGCTCGGACGCCATTCCTTGATGGGAAGCGCGACGGTGCCGCCCGAGACTTGCGGACGACGAAACCGATAGTAGTGGCAATACGTCTGGAGGTCGCACGCGTCGCAATGCGGGGTGCTGCGGCAGAGCGAGGCCACGGGAGAGAGCTCCGGCACGCGGCCCACATAGGCCCGAATCCAGAGATCGATCTCGAGCGCCGACCGTTTGAGCAAAACGGCGATGCTTTCCGCGACGCGGCACGCCTCGAGCTGAGTCTCGATAGCGCCCGACGTGCGATCGAGAAGCCCCAGGCGAAAAAGGAAGACTTGCGACCGGCCCTCGGGCACCAGCACGGGAAACCCGAGCCGATTGAGATACCGAAACGTGTTCAGATTCGAGAGACAGGGCAGAAGCCGCTGAGTCGCGGCGATTCGCTCGGGAAGATTGTCGTGGCGTTCGAGATAGACGTCGAACGCGACCCCGAGCGGCAGAGGAGGAGTGCGTCCCGCGCGCGTCCCGTCGCGCGACGATCGTCCGTCGGCGCCTATTTCCTCGCGGAGACGCGCCAGGTTGCCGCGCGAGAGGCGCAGGTTGTTCTTCTGCGTCTCGGAAAGCGCCTTTTCGGGCGTCAGCGCCTTCTCGCGAATCACCAAGCGCTCGGCCAGAGATTCGGATTGGCCGCCGTCGGAGTCCAGCTCCATCATGATGCGGCGGATGCGGCGTTTGCCCTCGGCCGCCTCTTCGTCCAGGCCCGAGAGAAGAGCCACCAAGTGAGTGAGAAAGAAGGTCTCGCCTTGCGTCCTGTAGCGGTAGGGTTGAATCGCTTCGGAACGTCTCTGCCAGTCCGGCTGATGGCGCACCAAGTGCTTGTGCAGCCGCTCGAAACAGTCGACGCGCCGTATGTCATCCATCGGTCCGGGATCCCTCTGTATCGAGGCGTTCGTCCGGAGCGCGACAGGCTTCGGAGGGCGTGTAGTCGGGTGCGATCCGCTGGAGTTCCTCGATCAAAGCGGCGGGGTGGGGGGATTCCAGAAGCTGGGTCAGCGTCTTCAGCCAACTCTTGACCTGTTCGAGCGTCGGCTGTTCGACGTTGGTCCTGTAGATCTTCGGATGTTCGGTCGGTTGAAGATCCTCGCTCGCGGCCAGGAGTTCTTCCTTGAGCTTCTCGCCCGGCATCAGGCCGATGTATTCGATGTCGATGTCCACGCCCGGCTCGAACCCCGACAGGGTGATCATGCGGCGAGCCAGATCGGCGATCCGAACCGGCTCGCCCATGTCGAGAAGAAACATCTGGCCGTTCGACCCGAGCGCGCCCGCTTGGCGAACCAGATTGACCGCCTCGGGAATCGTCATGAAGAAACGCTCGACTTCGGGATGCGTCACGGTGACCGGCCCGCCCGCGGCGATCTGCTTTCGGAACTTCGGAACGACCGACCCGCGGCTTCCGAGGACGTTGCCGAAGCGAACGGCGATGAAGCCCGTCTCGGAGTCGCGGCTGAAGGCGGAGACGATCATTTCGGCCACCCGCTTTGTGACTCCCATGACGCTCGAGGGGCGAACCGCCTTGTCGGTCGAGATCAAGATGAAGCGTTTCGCTTTGTATTTCGTGGCGAGGTACGCCACGTTGAACGTCCCCACGACGTTGTTCTTGACCGCCTCGGCCGGGTGCAGCTCCATGAGAGGCACGTGTTTGTGCGCCGCGGCGTGGAAGACCACGGTCGGCCGGTAACGTTCGAAAACCTGTTGCAGCCGCGTCACGTCCTGGATGTCGCCGACGAGAATCTTCATGTCGTCGCGGCTCGGGGTGCAATGCAGTTCCGTGGCGATTTCGTAGAGGCTGTTCTCGCCGCGACCGAAAAGAAGAAGCCGCCGGGGCTTGTCCAAGAGAATCTGACGGCACAGCTCCGAGCCGATCGAGCCCCCCGCGCCCGTGACGAGGACGGTTTCGCCCTCCACGTAGTTCATCTCCGGAGACAGCGTGAGATCGACCGATTCGCGACCCAGAAGGTCCTCGATCTCGACGTTGCGAATCTGGCTGATCGAGACCCGCTCGGCCATCACGTCGCTGACGGCGGGAACGATCTTGAACCCGACGTGGGCGCGTTCGCAGATCTCGACGATGCGATCGATGAGCTTGAGCGGCGGTTTCGAGACGGCGACAATGACTTCGACGATCCCCGTCTCCTCGATCAGCCCGGGCAAATCTTCCACCCCGCCATAAACGGTCAAACCGTGAATATGCCGCCCCCAGGTCTTCTCGTTCTCGTCCACGAACCCGACGGGGCGGAAACCGATGTGAGGGTTCTGAAGAAAGTGACGCGCGAGCAGCTCGCCGACCTCGCCCGCGCCGACAATCACCACGTTGTGGATCGCGGCGGCGCTGTTGAAACGAGTCAGGCGCCACATCCGGTCCGCCATCCGAGCGCCGCCCACCAGGATCAGACACCCCATCCAGTCGGCTGCGATGACGGGCCAAGGCACGAAGCTGGGGATGCCCGGCGAACCTGTTCCGGGGAGTGTCGCCAAGCGTCCGAAGAGTCCCGACGCGACGTCCCAGGCGATCAGCACGGCCGTGGCCGAGGTTACGGCCAGCACGATTTGTCGCATCTCGTGCATCCCGGCGTAGCGGGCGATGCCGCGGTAGAGATCGAACAGATGGAACGCCAGAACGCGCAAAACGATGAAGAAGGGAATCAGATAGAGAGCCTGGCGAAGGTAGAGCGCGAAATCGGGCGCGTACTCCTCCTTCAACATGTCCAGTTTGACCGGAAGGAACCGCATCAGATAGGCGGCCAGGAACGCAAACGCGACCAGCGCCGAGTCGAGAAGGATCCACTTGATTTTCTCTTTGTACATACGGGTCCTGGAGAGATGCGAGGAGTCGGATTCGAGCCGATGCACCCAAGCGTCAAACGGAGATTATCTCTTTTCCGTCGGCGCTGTCAATTCATACATCGGCCTGCGAGGCAAGCGCGAGGCGCGCGCAGGCGGAGAAGACGTCGGCCAGATGAACCACTCCGAGAATCCGTCCGCCGTCCAGAACGGGGATCGAATCGACCCGCTGGGAAAGCATAGTGGAGAGAAGGGTGGGGAGCCGGTCGCTTGGCGCGGCGACGGAAACGTCGGTTTTCATCGCCGCGACAACCTTGACGTCGAGTCTCGATCGCAACGCGTCGAGGAGTCTCGGCTCGAAAGCGTCTTCGTTCTCCTCGCGCGGGTCGGTGTCGTCGATCCAGTCGGGCAAGAGCGTCCTGAGAATGTCGCGCGTGGTGAGCAGACCGGCGAACGAACAGTCGGTATTCAGAACGATCAGAACGCGCGGCCGTTGGCCTCGGGCCAGAGGATCGAGCAGCACGCCCAGAGTCTCGCGGAGCGTGTGATCGGTCCCGACTCTCAGGAAGACGGATCTCACGAGGTCTCGAGCGACGATTTCGTCGGCCATACGGCTATCCTTCATTTCGCTCGCCGTTGCGACGAGGGTCGGCGCCCGCGCCTTCTTTCCCAACGGCGGAATTCGGATCGAGCGAGGGCAAATCCAGGATCTGTCCCAAGCCGACAATCAGGTCGTCCAGACCCACTTGGCCGGCGAGTCGTCCCGACGCATCGCAAATCGGAACGATTCCGGCTTCGCTCCGCGTCACGAGACGAAGCAGCGAGGCAAGGCGGGTCTCCGGGGTCAAACGCGGCATCTCCTTGCGGGCGACATCGGCCAGAACCTCGGCGAAATGCTCGCCGAACCGACGCCCCATCTCCGAATCGCTCATATCCGGGTCGCGGGATGGATCCCAGCCCGACACCATCCGCTCCAACAGAAGCCTCGGAGTGATCTCCGCCGCGAGCGAGCCGCGCCGGTCCTGAAGAAAGAGCGCGTTGGCGTCGGACCCGTCGCCGCGTTGGATGAGCCCGCTGAGAAGCCAAACCGCCTCGCGCAACGAATGCCCCTCGCCGAACCGGACGCAACGGCGCGTCATGAGATCGCGGGCTCGCGGGACGCGGGTCTTGGACGGCTCGCCTGCCGGAACCTTCGCGACCGCCTCGCGCCGCCGTCGCTCCATTTCGACAATGCCTTGGGCGCGCGCCAGGGCCAGCTCGGTCGATTGGAGAAGAAGATTGTCGGCATAGAAGATGTTGGGCTCGCCGATCCGTTGGCGCAGGCCGGAGCGGGTCATCAGACCGACCAAGTCCCGTTCGATGCCGCAGACGACGAGCGCGATGCCGCGGCCACGCAGGATTTGCCAGAAATGCTCCAGAATGGCCATGGCCGTGCTGCCGACGGCGCGCAGACGCTTCATCCTGAGAATCACGACGCGCGTCTCGGGCGAGAGAGCCCGAAGAAGATGGTCGTCGAGGTTCTCGGCCGCGGCGAAGTACAGGTCGCCCTCGATGTTGACCAGGAGAATCGGAGAAAGCGCCTGGCGCTCGAACGGCGCCTCCTCGAACCGCCCGTCGGAGCGGGGGACGAGAACGGTCAGATCGGGCCGGCTGGTCGCGCGCAAGAGAAAGGCGATCGACATGAACACGCCGACGAAGATGGCGTACTGAAGAGGCAGGATAACCGCGGCGCCCAATGTGACGCCGAAAACAAGACGCGAGTCGCGTCCCGACTTGAGAACGAGATGGAGCCGGTGCTTCTCGACCATCTCGTAGGCGATAACCACCACCATCCCGGCCAGGCTCGCTATGGGAATGTAGCCCACCAGAGGCGCGAGCGACACGAGCGCCAGAGCGGTGATGGCGGCGGAGACGATCGCCGCCATGCGCGTGCGCCCTCCCGACTGCTGGCACAGAGCCGAGCGCGTCAGCGATCCGGCCCCGGCGAAGTTCTGGAAAAACGCGCCGACGATCTTGGCGATTCCCTGGGCCGCGAACTCGCGCGAGAAATCCACCCGCTGGCCCGACCCGACGGCCGATGCACGCGCCGCGGAGGACGTCATGACCAGGCTCATGATGGCCAACGCGACGGCCCCCGGCGCAATCTGGTGGATCAGCCCCGGACTCAGGCCCGACGGAACGATCAGACTCGGTATGTGGAACATGTTGAGCGTGCCCCGGATCTCCTGGATGCTCATGAGAACGGGAACCTTGGCTTCGCCCGCCGCGCCCCGGTGCCATCCCAAAGCGCAGACGAGCGCGGCGGAGAGAATCACGGCCAGCAAATGAGTCGGCAGACGCCGGTGAATCCTGCGCGCCCCAAGAATCACCGCGACGGTGAAAAGCGCGACTCCCAGGGTGTAGGGATTGGAGCGGGAAATATGCGTTCCCACCTGCCAGAGCATTCCGCCAAACGTCGTGGCGTGCGAGCGATCGACCGCAATTCCGAGGATTTCCTTGAGCTGACCGGCGGCGATAACGATCGCCGCCCCCGCCGTGAACCCGACCAAAACCGAGTTCGACACGTAGCGCATGAGGCCGCCGAGACGTAGCAGCCCGAACCCCAGCTCGATCAGTCCGGTGAGGAGAGTCAGGAGAAGAACGACTTCGAGATGGTTGGCCTGGCCCGCGTAGGTGGCGGTCACGCTGAAGACGATGATCGACGTCGGGTTGGTCGGACCCGTGACCAGATGGTTGGAACTCCCCAGAACGGCCGCGACGACGCAGCTCACGATGGCGCTGTAGAGACCGTAGACGGGAGGCAGGCCCGCGACGATGGCGTAGGCCATGACCTGCGGAATTCCCGCGACGCCGACGGTCAAACCCGAGACAATGTCGCGGCGAAGGTCGCGCCGCGCGTAGCCGGACAGATTTCGCAGAGACTCTGGATAGTATCCCATTCGAAAACGAGACCGTGCTCGGATCTCTCAACGCGTGTTTGGACAAAGGGACAGGCTGAAGCCGGAATTCTCAAACACCCGTTCTCGGGCTTCAGCCTGTCATTTTCGCTGCCAGAGACGTGGACGTTACTCGTGAAGCGTCCAGTCCTCGACTTTCGTCGGCGGCGGGGGCGTCGGCGTGGGCGTGCCGACGACGAATCCCGCGGTGACGGTCTTGTTGCCGTCCATCGTGATCTCCACTGGGTTGTCGGTTTCGTGTCCCGACGGCACGTCGCCGCTCCAGCTCGAGAAATCGTATCCCGAGCTCGGATACGCCGTCAAGCTGACCGTCGAACCGTAATCGTAGCTCGATAGATCGGGATTCTTCGTCACCGAGCCGTTCGTCGCGTTGGCCGTGAGCGTGTGCGTGTCGATCGCGAACACGGCGGTGAGCGACTTGTCGCCGTTCATCGTCACGACGATCGGATTGGCCGTCTGTTGACCCGACGGATAGTCTCCCGTCCAGTTGGTGAAGTGATAGTGCGCGTTGGCGTTCGCGGTCAGCGTCACCGTCGTCCCGTAAGTATAGTACGCCAGATCGGGATTCTTCGTCACCGAACCGTTCGTGGCGCTCACGCTCAGGGTGTGGGTCGTCGCCGGATTGGCGAGGTAGTTCGCCACAAGCGTCATGTTCTCCATCACGTTCACCACGGTAAGCGGGTTGGAGGTGCTGTAGTCGACGGAGTTCTTGGTCCACTTGTCGAAATGATATCCCGTGGGATCGTTCGCCGTCACGGGCGTCGTGCTTCCCGTCTGGGGAACCACCTGCGTCGTGCTCCCGGTCAGGGTCGCGCCCGGGGTCCCATCGGTCACAAAGTTCACGGTATAGCTCAGGTCGACCGTCGTTGTGGCGACGGGGCTGAAGTTCTGCCACGTCCCGTTGGCGTAGGCCCGGACAATGTAGGCGTAGACGCCGTTCGGTTTCGCGCCGACGGGGAAGGATGTGCCCGCGACGGCACTGCTCAGCGCCGTGAACATGCCGTAGCTGGCGATTTCGGTGTTCGCGATCTGGATGTCGTCGATGGCGAATCCGTAGTCCGGGTAGCCCATACCGAAGCCCGTGGTCTTTCGCTCGAAGTTCGCCACGAGCCGCAGAATGCACATATCGCCGATGCTCATACCGGCCCCCGTAATGGTGGCGTTGGCGATGGACACGAGCGTCCACCCCGTCCACGCGCCCGAGGGGGTCGCCAGAGTGTGCCACGTAGTCCCGTTGTCGTTCGATATCTGACACCTCAGACTCGCGTGCTGGTACGGAGTCGTCCAGGTGCGGTCGATATAGTAGAAGTTGATCGCCGTCGCGCCCGTGATCTTGAAGGGGGTCTTCATGGTGAGGGCTTGCACGTCGGGATACCATTTCCCCGCCCCGTCGTAGAATTGCATCAGGTAGGAGTAGCTCCCGGTTCTCGCACCTCCGTTGGAGCGCTGCACCGTCCCGTTCAGGTACCAGTTCTCGTACATGAACTCTTCGTTCTCGGCGCCGTCGGTGAAGGTGGTCGCTGTCGCCGTGGTGCCTTCGTCAATCTCGTACTGGATCGCGTTCGTACACGCGCCCCAATTCACCGTGTAGGTGTTGGTCGTCACGGTCTGAGAGTCCACGGTCGGTATCAGCGTCGAGGCGGTATAGGTCATCGTGGTTGCTGCCGCCGAGAAACTGGAAAGCTGGTTATAGGTCGGCGTCGTGCTCAGGGGGCGATTGTAGAAGTGGGTCTGGTACAACATCGCGTTGCAGTCCTGGTCGCCCGTCGCGTCGCGGAAACCGCCCGCGATCCCGTTGGTGCTCGTCCAGACGTCCCCGGTCTCCGACTGCGGGAGCCCGTAGACTCCCTCGGAATTGTTGCCGTCCCCCTCCTCGATCTTGACGACCGGATGGAGCCATGTTCCCAAATCGTTGTCCGCACTGTTGCTGTCCACGTGATAGATCACGAGTCCGGGAAAGACCTGAGAGCTGTTGTCGAAACCGGTCTTCGCCCGATTCTCGACCAGGAAATACTCTCCCGACGTCCCCACCCCGTCGCGGAACATGTGAACGACGGGGTTGTCTTCAGCTCGGGCGATCGAGATCGAGCTCTTCGAGTGAGTCAACTCCGGTCGCACGAAGCCGAGCAGGCACTTCGACCACGCGCAGAAGTGCGCGGGACTATTGCCTGACGAGCCGTTCCAGGACCCGGAGGCCATGATTCCCCAATCGCCGATTCCATCGGTCGCACTGCTGTAGTCGTAGAGGTCCGGCAATCCAAAGGAGTGCCCCATTTCGTGACAGATCACGCCGATGCGCGAGATACTGGTCCCCGAGTTGCCCCGGAGCGCCGGTTCCGTATGATAACGACTCATGTGGACACCGTCGTAGGTAACGACCGACGTATACAGGTCCCACTTGTGAGACCAAATCGAGTTGGTGCCGGCCCCGGCCTCCTCGCCGAATCCGGAGTGGATGATGGTGAGACAGTCCACCCAGCCGTCGCCGTCCGAATCCCCTTGAGAGAAATCGAAACCGGCCGTGTCCGCCGCGGCAATCGCGTCCAACACCATCTGGCGAGGATTCGTGTCCGTTCCGGGGAGTCCCGTGTTCGCGCCGTAAGCGGCCTCGTTGCTGGGCAGAACGACCCACACCGTGACGATCGAGTTGATTGTCAGGTTGCCGTAGGAGACTTCGTCATAGTAGTCGCGAACGGATCCGACGGCGCCGTCGCTTGTGTGATTGACTTCATTGAAGAGATTCATGTATTCACTGGTGGTCGTTCTTCCGTACGTCGAGCTGACCGTCCCGGCTCCACCGTTCCAGTGGTCGCTGAAGGAAGCCAAGATTACGATATTCTTGACCGTCGTCGTGCCCGAAACGGGAATCTTCGACGGTCCGGTATCGAGAAGCGGCGAGGCGGGCGCGGGGGCCGCGTCGGGGGCCTCCGGAGGCGGAAGCGCCGTGGGCGCCTCTCCGCGTCTTCCCGCCTTCTCGATCGCCCGCCTCAAGATCGTCCGGTCGGGCAGGGCGTGCTTCGCCAAGCCGAGCGACTCGGGAGCGCTCCGTCCGACGATGGCGTTCGGAACGATCTCGAAGGCGGCTTCGCCCTTCGCGGGCTGGGCGTACTTCCAGAACCCGTCGGCGGAATCTTTCACAATCGCGTAGCCCTCTTCGGTTTCATTCCAGTGGAAGAACTCGTCTCCCTTGAGTCTCATCTGAAACGTCGAGCCGTCGGGCTGCGCCGCCTCGATGATTCCGGGATAGGCCGGGACGGCGAGCGCGACGTTCGACACTAGAAGCAACGCGGCGAACGCCGCCAACAAAGCGACCGCGAGAAGAACACTGGGACACGCCAAATGGGAAGATTTCGGAATTCTCATCTCAATCCACCTCCTCTAAGATGACGGTGTTTGGCCCGTCGCGAAATGAACGGGTCGAGGTGTGACGAAAGCAAGGAAGGAGGGTGCGTGACGTAGACACAACTCGGACCGCACTCCCTATCGTTCGGACTGACAACCATCTGACGCCTCACAGAATAGACGGGGACGGGGAGGGGTGTCAAGGCTCGAAAGCACTCTGTGAGACACTCTGCGTCGACGAGCTGTGGCCCGTCGAGGCGGCGGGGTGGGCGGCGCATGGATCGTCAGGACATAAACGCTCTGGATTCAGTGGGATACGAATCGCAAGAGGGCGGGCCAGGTGGCCGCCGCGAGGTCAGCCATGTCTCCAGGTATCGCGGACCGCCCCCCGGGGATTTGAGCGGGATCTGAGCGTTTGAAACGAGGGAGTGTTTCAGATAGACTCGGTCCGGCGTCATGAGGCGCATTTCCTGTTAAACCCATCGGTGTTCGCGGGCGAACGAGAAACATCCATGACCATCCGACACTATCGACGCGAGAAAGACCTCCTGGGAGAACGCGAGGTGCCCGCCGACGCGCTGTGGGGCATCCACACCCTGCGGGCCGTCGAGAACTTCCCCATCGCCGGGCGGCCCGTGCGCGCGCCTCTCATCCGCGCCTACGGCGCGGTCAAACTCGCCTGCGCCCAGACAAACCGGGGTCTCGGGCGGTGGGACGAGGACAAAGCCGCCGCCATCCAGACCGCCTGCTCGGAGATGATGGCGGGACAACTCGACGCGCATATCGTCGTCGACGCCCTCCAGGGCGGCGCGGGGACCTCGACCAACATGAACGTCAACGAGGTCCTGGCCAATCGCGCGCTCCAGCTGCTCGGTCGTCGTCCGGGCGACTATGCGGCGGTCCACCCGATCGACGATATCAACCTGCATCAATCCACCAACGACACCTATCCCACGGCGCTCAAAGTGGCGGCGATCTGGGAGGTCCGGCGGCTCGAACGCGAAGTCGTCGGGCTCCTCGAAGAATTTCAACGTCAGGAAAAGGCCTTCGCCCACGTCGTCAAGGTCGGCCGCACCCAAATGCAGGACGCCGTCCTCACCACCCTCGGACGCGAGATGGGCGCCTACGCCGAGGCGTTCGGCCGCGACCGCTGGCGAATCTATAAGTGCGAGGAACGGCTCCGGACGGTCAATCTCGGCGGGACGGCGATCGGCACCGGGCTGGGCGCGCCGCGCGACTTCATCTTTCGCGCCGCGGACCGTTTGCGCGAGATCACGAACCTGGGTCTCGCGCGGGCCGAGAACCTGATCGAGGCGACGCAGAACGCCGACGTGTTCGTCGAGGTCAGCGGCATTCTCAAGACCTGCGCCACGAACCTTCTCAAGGTCTCGACCGATCTGCGGTTCCTCTCGTCGGGCCCCGACGCGGGAATCGGCGAGCTGCGCCTGCCCGCGCGCCAAGCGGGATCGTCGATCATGCCGGGCAAGGTGAACCCGGTGATTCCCGAAGCGGCGTCGCAGGCCGCGATGGTCGCCATGGCGAACGACCAGGCGATCGCCCAGGCCGCCGCGATGGGCAACCTCGAACTCAACGCCTTCCTCCCTCTCATCGCCGATAAACTGCTCGAATCGATCGACCTCCTGGCGCGCGGGTGCGACACCCTGCGCCGCCATTGCGTCGCCGGACTCGAAGCCGACGAAGCGCGTTGTCGCCGTCACGTCGAAGGCGCGACGGCGACCGCGACCGCCTTGATCGAAACGATCGGATACGAAAAGGCTCAGGCGATCGTCGAACGCTCGCGAAAGAAGGGGCGCACGATCCGCGAGGTGGCGATCGAGTCGGGCGCGCTCACCCAGCAAGAGTTCGACCGCCTCGTCTCGCCCGAAAACGTGACGAGGCTCGGGTCGAAGCGCGAGGGGCGCGGCAAGAAAGAGAACCTCGAAGGACGAGACAAGGGATGAACGCTCTAAGACTCCTCCGAAAGGGCTCCTCGTTCGCCTCCCGCCACATCCGGCAGCGGCTGGACTATTACGCCGAGCGCGGCTGGTCGCGCCCCGACAAGGTCGGCATCCTCCGCACGCCGCGCTGCAACGCGCGGTGCCTCATGTGCGACTTCTGGAAGATCCCGCCCGATCCCGCGCGCGAAGAAATCTCGTCCGAACGGTGGATCGACGTCATCGAAGAACTGCGCGAGTGGATCGGCCCGTTCTTCCTCACGCTCTCGGGCGGCGAGATCTTCTTGAAGGAAGGAATCTACAACATCGTTCGCCGCGCCGTCGAACTCGACATCTCGGTCAGCGTCTTGACGAACGGACTCGTCTTCGGTTCGGAGAAAAACGTCCAGCGCCTGATCGACACCGGTCTCAAAGCGATCGTCTTCTCGATCGACGGTCCCGACCCGGCCGTGCACGACCAGTTCCGCGCCGTGCCGGGTCTCCACGCCATCGCCACTCGAGGGATCGATCTCATCAAGTCGCGCAAGCCCGACATGACTGTCAGCGCGATGTGCATCGTCATGCGCGACACGGTGGACCGGCTCCCGGAGTTTGTCGAATGGGCACGGGCGGTCGGCGTGGACCGCGTCCTCTTTCAGCCCCTGGGTCCGAACCCGCGCGCCGAGGGAGATCCCCGCTGGTTCGAGAAGAACGAGTGGTTCGTCCGCGACACGGCGCGCGTCGACCGCGCGATAGACGCCCTCCTCGCCCTGAAGGAGAAGGGCGCGCCGATCGAAAACTCCGCCGACAATCTCGAAAAGATCAAAACCTTCTTCCGCAACCCAAGCATGACCCAGATCACGCGGTCGCGTTGCCTCCTCGGTCAAACCAACCTCAACATCGACGAATACGGCGACATGAACTTCTGTTACAAGATCCCGGGCTCGATCGGAAACGTGAACGACGGACCGATCCGCGCGGCCTGGAAAAGCGACGCCGCGCGCCGCTCGCGGCGCGAAATCAAACGTTGCCGCCGCCCCTGCATGGCGGTCTGCTACCGCACCTACACGTTGACCGAGAAGGTCGCTCTCTTCATCAAGTACGCCAAGGCGGGGAAGATTTGACCTCGAACCGCCCTTTTCCTCGCCGCGCCGGACCTTGAGGCGAAAGCCCACGGGGGAAGACCTCTTGCGCGGACGGCGAGGTCTTGACTTCTTTCGGCCACAAGAAGAAAATGAAAATGTCTGGTTCCGGCTTGGGAGGAGGCGGCAAATGGGCAAAACGAACATATCCGACCTGCTCGAGCTGAGCGTTTCCAAACGACTGATCCTCGTCGAAGACCTTTGGGATAGCATCGCCTCCGTCCCCGAGGCGCTTTCTTTGACCGAGTCCCAGAAAGAAGAACTAAACCGCCGGATCGAGGCCCACCGGCGCGACCCCAGCGCGGTTTCGCCGTGGGAAGAAGTCCGAGCGAGGATACTCGGATCGAGATGACCCCCGTTCTCCATCGTCTCGCGCATCGAAAGCGCGTTGGAACAAACCTATCATGCGACCGGATTCCTGGGACCCCGAAGAGGGGTCCAATGCGAATAGCCCCGGGTGAAACCTGGGGAAAGGGATTTTGCAGCATGCAACGACCCCGAAGGGGTCGAACATGTGAATCCCGCCAAGCCGTTGTTCGAGCCCTTCGGGGGCGCGGTGAAAGGGGGAATCGCTTTCCCCGGGTTTCGCCCGGGGCTATTCATGTTTGGCCCTCCGGGCCGCGGGAGTGCAATCGCGGCAGAAGAAAACCGCGCGAATAACGTGACGATGATGAACAAGACCCCCAAAGGCCTTCGGCTGCATATCGGGATTTTCGGACGGCGAAACGTCGGAAAGTCGTCGATCCTCAACGCCCTGACCCACCAAGCGGTCTCGATCGTCTCCGATGTCGCCGGGACGACCACCGACCCGGTCGAGAAGCCGATGGAGCTCCTTCCCGTCGGCCCCGTTCTCTTCATCGACACCGCCGGGATCGACGACGCGGGCGCGCTCGGCGAAATGCGCGTGGCCAAGACCCGCCAGGCGATCGACCGCACCGACGTCGGGGTGATCGTCTCGGCGGCGGGCGAGTGGGGCGATTTCGAGGAAGGCCTCCTACGCGAATTCGCCGAGCTCAAGACGCCCGTCATAGTGGTCTTCAATAAGGCCGACCTGGCTGATGGGACCAATAGGTCCAATGGGTCCTACAGGTCCTATGAAGCAGCGGCCGCCGAACTCGCGGAAAAGAACGTGCCCGTCGTGTGGACGGTCGCCCCGGAGGGCAAGGGGATTCTCGATCTGCGCGAGGCGTTGATCCGTTCGGCGCCCGAGGAGGTCATCAACGCGCCGTCGATTCTGGGCGACCTGGTGCCCGCGGGCGAAATGGCCGTGCTCGTTGTCCCGATCGATCTCGAAGCCCCGAAGGGACGTCTCATCCTCCCCCAGGTGCAGTCGATTCGCGATCTCCTCGACAACGACGCCTATTGCATGGTGGTGAAGGAACGCGAGCTGCGCGACGCGCTCGAACGTCTGAAACGTCCTCCCGCGCTGGTCGTCACGGACTCCCAGGCCTTTCTCAAGGTCGGAGGCGACACGCCCGATTCGATCCCCCTCACGTCGTTTTCGATCCTCTTCGCCCGCAACAAGGGCGACCTCGCCGAGTTCGTGCGCGGCGCGCTCGCCATCGAGAATCTCCAGCCGGGCGACCGCGTCCTTCTAGCCGAGGCGTGCACCCACCACCCGATCGGCGAGGACATCGGCACGGTCAAGATCCCGCGTTGGCTCACGCAATACGTCGGCGGCAAACTCGAGTGCGTCCACGTGCGCGGCCACGACTATCCCGAGGACCTGAGTCCGTACAAACTCGTCGTTCATTGCGGCGCGTGCATGTGGAACCGGCGCGAGATGCTCTCGCGCATCCTGCGATGCCGTCGCGCGGGCGTCCCCATCACCAACTACGGCGTCTGCATCGCCTACTCGCTCGGGATCTTCGAGCGCGCCCTCGGACCCTTCCCCGCCGCGCTGGAAGTCTTTCATCAGGCGCGCGAAACGACTTCGTGACCGTCGATGTCGAGGGACTGCCGAAAGACGCATGAAGGTTCAACGCAGTGACCGCGGAGAAAGCAGAGACAGAAACGCGACAAAGCAACTCCTTCGATTGGCGAGAAACACTCTCTGCGATTTCTCCGTGTCTCCGCGTCCTCCGCGCTGAGTAAGCCTCGTCATGGGCACGATGGCTCCATGGGTACGGACAGGGATCGCTTGGACGCGAATCTCCCACTTAGCCTGCTTCAGCAGGCTCCTCCTTTGCCCCGTGCTTTAGCGCGGGGTAAGCAGGGCAAGAGAATGAAGGGTTGGCGCGGTTCCTGCTGCTGTTCGCAGGAAGCGCGACAACCCGACCGACTTCGGAGATCTCGCGTCTTCATCTCCATTGGGTGAGCCGCAGGATCATGTGAGACTGCACTGAGTTCTTCCTTTTCGGTTCTTCTCCGCGAGTTCGCTCAACCGTTCTCAATCGGCGAGAATCCCCGGCTCAATTCTTCTTTCGCTTCATCGCGCGCCTTGGCCGCCCGCTGTTTGACACGGAAAAACGAGGGTGAGGAAGCCGTCGGCGAAGCGCGCCTCGCCGATCTCGCGACTCGCCAACGTGTCGGGCAGAGAATACACTCGGGTGTGGTTCCCCACGGTCAGGATCAACTCGGAATCCTTACGGCCGATGTCGAGATCCGCTTTGTCGACGTTCGGCAAGGAAAAGACGAGCCGATCCTCGTCGCCTACGCGAGTCAGGGAAACCGGCTTCGGGGGAGAGAGTACCTCGTCGGGCGACCGCTCCCCGTAGATGCCCCGCGCCATCTCGGACAGCGGGCGCAGGCCGACCGGTTCGCCGTCGAGCAACGGCACGCGCAGCTTCGCCACGTCGAGAAACGACTGGTCGATCGTTTCCAGAAAGCCGCGCTGGAGCTCGTACCAGTCGTGCAGGAACCCGTCGGCGAGCGCCTCGGGCATCACCTTGTTCACCACGATGGCGTCGACCGGAAATCCGAACAGGCCGAAGTAGGTGAAGGCGCGGCGCGTTTCGGCGATCGCGATGCGGTCGGGGTTCAGCACGAGGCGAATGGAGCTGATCTCCGGGTCCTTGAGAATCTCGCCTAGCCGCCCGACCTTGCCGATCAGCTCCTCGAAGACGCCGTACACTTCGTCATTGGGAACGATCTCGCGCACCCCCTTGATCTTCTTGGCGAAGGGACGGACCAGCTTGAGAATCTTGCGCTCGATCTCGATCAGCCGGTTCATTTTCGTGCATGCCGAATCCGAAAACGTGAGATGCCGCAACGTCCCCGCCGTCGGCGAACAATCGACGATCACGACGTCGTAGCGGTCGCTTTCGATCTCGCGCAGGATGCGCGAGAGAAGGAACGCGTCGTCGATCCCGGGATAGAGAGCGACCTCTTCCGCGACGGCGTTCTCGACCCCCAAGTACGCGAGGAGGTCGGTGAAATACTCGTGCGCGGCGGACCAGTTCTCCCGGATCTCCCGGAGCGTGTCCACTTCCAGAACGGTCAGATTGTCCGCAATCGTCGTGGCTTCTCCGCCGATTCGCGCGTCGAAGATGTCCGAGAGGTTGTGCGCCAGGTCGGAACTCACGAGCAGCGTGCGCCGCCCCAGCTCGGCCGTTCGGACCGCCGTCGCCGAGGCGATGCTCGATTTCCCCACCCCTCCCTTGCCTGTATAGAGAATCACTCGCATGAACCCGTCTCCTCGTCGAGATCGTTGGATAATACGCGAACCGGCGATCCAGGGTCTTCTAGGAAATCTGGATCTTCTTGATCGCGGCCGGAGTCACCCGCCCTTGGCGCATCAGAACATCCAGAAGATGACGCCCCGCGTCGAGGTACTCCTCCAGCTCGGCCAGTCTCGCGGTGAGAAACGCCTTCTCCTCGGGATCGTCGGCCTCGGCTTCGGCCAAATCGCTCTTCCAGACGGCCAAGCGCTCCGTGAACCGGTCCAACTCGTCCTTCACGATCGTGGTGAGGATTTCGGTCCAGAGTTCCCAGACGTTGCCCCGGATCTGATAATAGTTCTTCCGGTCCCCCCGATGAAAGACTCTTCGGACCGTTTTCCAACGCTCGAAGAGGCGGATGTTGGTCGAGGCCGAGGCTTTCGAGACCTCGAGCCGCTCGGCCATGTCGTCGAGCGACAACGGCTCGCGAGACATGAAGAGCAATCCGTCGATCAAACCGGCGGTGCGGGGAAACCCGTACTGTTCGGCGTACTCGCCGGACATGTCGATGAACTCGTTGCGAATATCTTCGATGGTCTTTTTCATGACAGCCACCCTCCTTGAACGTATAGTACGTTCAGTTCGTACTGAACGTTCTGATTATATGGCGCGCGATGTGCGTGAGTCAAGCGAAAACGGACCATACAATAGCGCAAGAACGTCTAAACGTGTGAACATGAGAAAGGGGAAACGAGAGAGGGCGGACGAGGGGGTTCGGCGGTGGGGGGTGAATGGGGAAGACGGCGGATCACGGCAAGGGGATTTCAAAGTCGCATCTCGGTAGCGAGGCAGGCTGAAGCCTGCCTGTGAATCTTGTTTCGTCCTCGGATCACGACTTTGAAATTCTCCTGCGGATCACACGGCTCGATTCGGAAAACCGGATTGTCTCGTTCCGGCGGCTTCTGCTAAGATGACGTGGCGTGTGGCGGAATCCGCCCAACCAGAGACCCGAGAGGGGGAAATCGGACTGTGACGAGAACGCTTTGTGTGCTTGCATCTATTGTCCTGATCGCGACCCTGGCCCCAGGCGAGGAGTTCTTCCCGAAGGAGGGATGGAAGGACAAGCCCAACCCGCTGGCCAGCCCCAACGCCCAAGTCGGCGGCGAGATGGTCGTTTTCGCCGGACAATTCCCCAACAGCCTCAACTACTACCTCGACCAGAGCATGTCGAATGCCGACGTCTTCGGGTCCATGTTCGAGAGTCTTCTCGCAACGGACCCGATGACGATGGATTATGTCCCGGCGTTGGCAAACCGCTGGTCCATCTCCGAGGACAAGAAGACCTTCACGTTCTGGATCGACCCGAAAGCGACATGGAGCGATGGTAGACCGGTTACGGCCGAAGACGTCAAATGGACGTTCGAGACCGTTCTCGATCCGAAGAACCTGACCGGTCCCTTCAAGGTCGGTCTCGAGACCTTCGAGCCGCCCGTGATTCTCGATGAGCGGACCGTCCGGTTCACCAATCGCGAAGTGCACTGGCGCAATCTGGGCGAAATCGGCGGCCTAGTCGTTATGCCCAAGCACGCATACGGAAACCAGGACTTCAACCTGGTCAACCTCGACTTCCCCGTCGTGTCGGGTCCGTACCGCATCGGCGAGATCAAAGAGGGAACGTACGTCGTCATGGAACGGCGCGAGGATTACTGGAACCGCGACGCGCCGAGCAACCGGGGCACCGGCAACTTCCAGCGCCTGAAGTTCAAGTTCTTTGCCGAGCGCCAGAACGCCTACGAGGCGTTCAAAAAAGGCGAGATCGACTACTACCCCGTCTACACGTCGCGCATCTGGGTTCAGGAGACGGCCGGCGAGCCATTCGACAAGAATTGGATCGTGAAACAGAAGGTCACGACCCACGAACCGACGCGCCTTCAGGGGTATCCCATGAACATGCGCAAGCCCCCTTTCGACGACGTGCGAGTGCGCAAAGCGATGGCCCTGTTGTTCAACCGTTACAAGATGAACGAGACCATCATGTACAGCCAGTACAAGATGCATAAGGCGTACTACGAAGACCTCTACGACGCCGATCATCCCTGTCCTCGCGAGCCCCTGCCGTTCGACAAGGAAGCCGCCCGGAAACTCCTGGCCGAAGCCGGGTGGACGGCGAATCCCCAGACGGGCATTCTCGAAAAGGACGGCCAGCCCTTCGTTTTCCGGATGCTCGAGCGCGATCCGTCTTTCTCGAAATTCAACGCGGTCTATGCCGAGGATCTGAAGGACGTCGGGATCGAGATGATCGTCGACCAGAAGGACTGGGCCTCGTGGGTCAAGGATATGGACGCGTTCAACTTCCAGATAACTTCCTGCGCCTGGGGCAGCGCCGTGCGCAAAGACCCCGAGCCGATGTGGTCGTCCAAGGAGGCCGAGCGCCCCTCGGGGACTAACTACCCGGGGTTCAAGAACGCGCGTGTGGACGAGTTGACCGACAAGCAGAGGGCGATCTTCGACTTGCAGGAACGCAACGGGATTCTGCGCGAGATCGAGCGGATCGTCTACGACGACCACCCCTACGTCCTGAGCTGGTACGCCGACTATACGCGTCTGCTCTACTGGAACAAGTTCGGCACGCCGCCGACCGTTCTGTCGAAATACGGGGACGAACGCGCGGCATACTGGTATTGGTGGTACGATCCCGACGGCGACGCCGATCTCCAGGACGCCATGGCATCGGGCCGGGCGCTGCCCGCCAGGGAATACGACATTCAGTTCGACGAGAAGTTCAAGGAATAGGGGTACGAACGTGAGAACGTGCGAAAGCGAGAAAGCATGAAGGCCTGAGAACCTGAACGTCCCCGGGTCGTTAGGTGCTCCCGTTCTCACATCCTCACATTCACATCTTCTCACATTCATCCCTTCTCGCGATCCTTCATGCCATGGCCCGTCTCGAATACTTCATCAAGCGCTTTCTTCTGATCGTTCCGACCTTCATCGGCATCACGTTCGCGGTCTTCTCCATCACGCAGTTCGTCCCGGGCGGACCGGTCGAACAGGCCATCGTGCGAATGCGGGGCGCATCCGGCGGCGAATCGGGACGGGGCGCGACGGCGCGAGGCGCCATTCCACCCGAACAACTCCGGGCTCTTCAAGAGCATTTCGGTTTCGACAAGCCGCTCCACGTTCGTTACTGGAAATGGCTCGTGACCGATCGCCTGGGAATGACGGGCGCCTCGTACGCGTTTCCGAACCGCACGGCTTGGGACCTGATCGAGAGACGCTTTCCTGTTTCCCTCATTTTCGGGATCACGGGGTTCCTCCTGAGTTATCTGATCTGCATCCCGCTAGGCATCGCCAAGGCCTTGCGCAACAACACGACGTTCGATCTCGGTTCGAGCGTCATCGTCTTCATCGGCTATTCGATTCCGGCGTTCGCCTTCGGGATGATCCTCAAGATGCTTCTGTGCGGCACGGTGCCCGGATTACCCGACGTTTTTCCGCACGCCGGTTTCGTCTCCGACAACTTCGACGGTCTCCCGTTCTGGGGCAAAGCCCAGGATGTCTTCCTGCACATGTGCCTGCCCGTCCTTTGCTACACGATCGGGAATTTCGCCGTGTTGACGCTCCTGATGAAGAACGCGCTGCTCGAAGAGATCTCGAAAGACTACGTTCGCACGGCGCGCGCCAAGGGCTGCTCGATCCCGAGAGCGATATGGGGACACGCGTTCCGCAATTCGCTCGTCCCGATCGCGACCGGTTTCGGGGGCATCCTGACGGTGATGTTCGCCGGATCGGTGTTAATCGAACAGGTCTTCGAGATCCCGGGGATGGGGCGACTCAGCCTCGAAGCGATCGTCGGGCGCGATTACGTCGTCTTCATGGGCATTCTGTCGCTGACCTCGATTCTCGGAATGCTCGGCCAGATTCTCTCGGATTTCTGTTACGTCGTGATCGATCCGCGAATCGACTTCTCTAAATGACTGCGGGCAACTCATGAAGTGGATCACCCGATACATGGACCCGATCACCCTGCGGCGCCTGAGGCGATTCCGTCAAATCCGCCGCGCCTGGTGGTCGTTTTCCATTCTCCTGATCGCCTATGCGATCAGTCTCGGTTCGGAACTCATCGCAAACGACAACCCGCTCTATGTCCGATTCGAGGGACGATCCTACTTCCCCGTGGTCGCCTTCTATCCCGACGACACGTTCACGGGCAGCGGACGCAACACGCGGCCCGACTACAAGGCCGTCGCCGCGAGCGAGGCGTTTCGCCGCGACCCCGACAACGCGATGATCTTCCCGCCGTGTCCCTACGGCCCGTACGAGATTCTCGATCCCGCGTCGATCGAGGTGCCGAACGAAGTCACCGTAACTCTGACCCCATCGCTCCGCGCGGGAAACGTGAACATCGATTCGGACTATCGAGTCGTTCGTTCCTTGGAGGCGGACTGGTTCTTCGGCGTTCCCGAGGGCGAAGCCGACGGGTGCGTGCTTTCCGATGCGTTTCGCGTGGGCGACGCGATGAAGCGCGCGATCGACCGGCGTCTCGCCAACGGGGAATCGCCCCGTTTCGAAACCGAATTGCAGGCGGAGAACGCCGGGGCGGGAGCGGCGCGGGTTCTCGCTTCGCTTTCGCCCTACACGCCCCGTTCGAGCGCCCCTCGGACGGTGCGAATCACCCTGCGCGAGGTTCCCGGAGACGAGCGCCCGTCGCGGGCGCTCACATTCTCGCCCGAATTGAAAATCGTCGGAGGGGAATTCGACGGTTGGCAAAACGCGGAACCCGAGGAAAGGCAGTCTGTTCTCGCTCTGGTCGAGGAGCGCTTCTCCGTTCCGGTTGAACGACGAACGATCGTCCTCGGAAACGAACGCTACGAGGCGACTTTCTCGCGACCCGAGGTCCGTTGGCCCTACCCGCCGACCGGCGGGCATCCGCTTGGAATCGACGAAGCGGGCCGCGACGTACTGGCTCGGATTCTCTACGGATTCCGCATCTCGATGAGTTTCGGCCTCGTGTTGGTGGTTTCGGCGATGATTCTCGGGGTCGTTATCGGCGCCGTACAGGGATACTTCGGCGGTTGGATCGACATCACGGGTCAGCGCCTGATCGAGATCTGGAGCGCGCTCCCCTTCCTCTATATCATCATCCTTATGGGATCGGTTTTCGGACGAGGCTTTGCGCTGTTGATCGTCTGCTACGGCATCTTCCACTGGATCGGCATCTCGTACTACATGCGCGGCGAGTTTCTGCGTCTGCGCAGACAGCAATTCGTCGAGGCGGCGCGGTGCCTGGGCGTACCGACGTGGAAGATTCTCTTCAAACACATCTTTCCCAACGCGCTGGTCCCTCTGATCACGCTCTTCCCGTTCTCGCTGGTCGGGGCGATCGGGTCGCTCGCGGCGCTCGACTATCTCGGGTTCGGGATGCCGCCGCCGACGGCGAGTTGGGGCGAGCTCCTCAATCAGGCGCAGGAACTGCGCTGGGCCTGGTGGCTCATCCTCTACCCCGGCCTCGCCCTCTTCCTCGTCATGCTCCTCTGCGTCTTTGTGGGCGAAGGCGTCCGCAACGCCTTCGATCCGAGAGACTACTCGGGCATCGAGTAATCCTGTCCATTCAGGGCCATTGAGATAAGGTGTTGCCGCCTCGATTTCGCCGAAAAACGCGGCGCGGTCCGGTTGGGGTTGCCTAACGCCATTGCACCATGTAGTATGGTCGGACACGTCGGGTTGGACGAGGATGAAACTAGGGTGCGGGCTCGCACTCCGGCGATTCTTCTCCCGCCACGGCGAATCCCCAAGGAGACGAAAAGACCCATGAAGAACCGATTCCGAATCGCCGGCATGGCTGCCGCGGTAGTCGTGCTATTGAGTCTCTTTTGCTACGGCGGCGAGCCGCCCGAAACGGACACGTCTGCCATGTCGGACACGACGGCGAGCGGTGCGATATCGCCGGCGCTGCCGAACATACCCGACGGCTCTTTCGACGGGAAGCGGTACGGGGCCGTGGGCGACGGAACGACCACCGACACCGCCGCCATTCAGAAGACGATCGACGCCGCGAGCGCCGCGGGAGGCGGGACGGTGGTCCTTCCCGCGGGCACGTACCTGAGCGGCCCGATCCGGCTGGCCAGTTCGATTCGTTTTCACCTCGACGAAGGGGCGACGCTCGTGATGCTCCCCTTCGGCAGTTACCCCCCGCCTACGACCGAAGACGAGGGGACCTCGGTTCCTCTGAAGAAACCCGAGTACTACCCCTTTGTCGCCGGGTTCAATCTCCACGACGTCGCCCTCTCCGGCTCGGGCGTCATCGAGGGCCAAGGGGAACCCTGGTGGGAGAAGTTCGAGGCCGACCAGCTGACCGCCACGCGCCCCACTCTCGTGAAGTTGCGCCATATCGAACGCCTTTCGGTGACGGGCGTGCATCTGCAGGACTCCCCCATGTTTCACCTCACCATCAGTCATGGCACGGACGTGACCGTCGACGGAATCTCCGTCACGGCACACCGCGAGGCGCCGAATACCGACGCGGTTCAGCTCCGGGGCAGGAACATCGCGGTGAAGAACTGCATGCTCGCCACCGGGGACGACAACATCGTCTTTGGCGCGCCGACATCCGACGTGAGCGTCACCGACTGCAAGTTCGGTGTCGGCCACGGCGTGTCGATCGGAAGCTACACGGGCCGCGGAGTGCGGAACATCTCGATGGATCGATGCACGTTCGAAAACACGACGGCGGGCATCAAGGGCAAGAGCATGCGCGGCCGCGGCGGCGTGGTCGAGAATCTGAGGTACTCCAACATCACGATGATCAACGTCAAGAATCCGATCGAGTTCCGCAGCTACTACAGCGACAAGAACAAGACGCCCGATCTCGACGAGCCGAAACCCATGACCGACCTCACCCCGGTCTGGAGAAACGCGACGTTCACCAACATCACGGCCACGACGCCGCCCGATCGCAACGCCATCTTCCTGTGGGGCGTGCCCGAGTCGCCGATCGAGAACTTCACGTTCAAGAACGTGAAGGTGACAGCCGACAAATCGGCCAAGATCTATCACGCCAAGAACATCGTGTTCTCCGACGATTCGGAGATCGTCACCTCGCAACAGGAGCCCTTCTCTTTCTTCGACGTGACGAACGTGCGGACCCCCGACGGCGAGGTCCACACCGTGGGGAACGAAATAGCCACCCATGGGGAGAAGCAAGAAACGAAAGACAAACCATAAGGAGCCGAAAACGGACGATCCGGTCGTCCTTGCACATCGCGATGGAATGGGTAGGACGAACGGGCAAAGAGTCTTTGTCCGCTCGGCGCGCTTGAGCGTGCTCTTCCTTGCCACCGGCTTCAGCCGGTGGGAAAGGGGAGGACAGACTGGGGCCAAGCGCGCTTCAGCGTGGCTTCTCGAAGGGCCTCAGCCATGTTTCTCGCCGCGCCGCCTCGATGGTGCAAGGCGGAGTCCGCTTCTCAGGCGGTATTTCACCTTTTTGGAGAACGAACGACGATGCGAAACATCGCCGCGATTCTGCTCCTTCTCTCGGTCGCGTTCCTGGGCGGCTGTCATTCCATCGGCGCCGACACTGTCACCCAGGTCTCGACCATCGACGCGCTTCTCGCCGGATCCTACGACGGACAAATGCCATGCGCCGCGCTGGCGAAGTTCGGCGGTTTCGGCATCGGCACCTTCGATCGCCTCGACGGCGAAATGATCCTGCTCGACGGCGAGTTCTATCAGGTCCGCGCCGACGGTAAGGTCTATCGGCCTTCCGGCCGAGTCACCACCCCGTTCGCCTGCGTCGTGGCCTTCGAACCCCAGATCGATCTCCCTCTCCCTTTTCGCCTCGACTACGATTCGCTCAAGAGCGCCATCGACTCCGCCGTGAACGAGAACGCTTTCTGCGCCGTTCGGGTCGATGGTCGATTCAAGAGGATCCAGGTCCGCAGCGTCCCCGCCCAGGACAAGCCGTATCCCCCGCTTGTCGAGGTCACGAAGAACCAGGCCGTCTTCGACTACGCCGATATCGAGGGCACGCTCGTGGGATTCCGCTGTCCGCCATTCGCCAAGGGAGTCAACGTTCCCGGCTATCACCTCCACTTCATCTCGACGGACCGCTCCAAGGGCGGCCATTTGCTTTCTTTCGATCTCGACGGACCCGCTTCGGCGAGGATCGACCTGTGCCACAAGTTCTACATGATTTTGCCCGACGATCCGTCCCTCGGCGACATCGACTTCACGCTCGACCGGTCGGCCCAACTCCACAAAGCCGAAGAGGTCGACCCGGGGGCGCGTCAATAACGAAAAACCGTCCGGACCTATGACCGCTCCATCCGTCGCGACGAGCGCCAGGAGATTTCCGTCCATCCAAATCCATCTTGGGAGAGAACCGAACCATGTCTATCGTCAGAGGAATCCTAAACATCGCCGCCGCCGCAGTCCTTTTGCTGAGCGCATCATGCGCCCACATCGAGACCGCCCCGCCGTTGGCTCCGCAGGCCGAGCGGCTCGCAGCTTGGCGGGACAGATTTGTGCCGCCCGAACTACCGAGGATTCCCGATCGTCTTTTCAACGTGAAGGACCATGGGGCCATCGGTGACGGAACCACGGACAATACCGCCGCGATCCGCAAAACCCTCGACGCGGCGCGCGACGCCGGCGGCGGAACGGTCGTGATTCCCGAGGGCGTCTTCCTCAGTGGCCCGATTGAGCTGACGACCGGCATGTGCCTTCGCATCGACAAAGGCGCCGTCTTGCGAATGCTTCCGCTCGGCCGGTATCCCGCCCCCCCATACGGGGAGGGGATCCCGGGAACGGAACACGCGGACGCTTACGCCGATTTCATCTCGGCGACGGGTGTCAGCGACGTTTCGGTCGTCGGACCCGGCCTAATCGACGGCCTGGGACGGCCTTGGTGGGATGCGTTTCGCGAAGACAAGCTCGACGTCAAACGGCCGCGCATGATCCGGATGCTGCGCGTCGAACGGGTTTCGATTCTCAACCTGAGCCTGAAGGATTCGCCGATGTTTCACGTCGCCGTGAGCTTCGTCCGCGACCTCACGGTCGACGGAGTGACGATCGACACCCCGCCCGACTCGCCCAACACCGACGGAGTGGACTTCAAAGGCTCGAATATCGTCGTCCGAAACTGCCGGATCTCGACCGGCGACGACAACATCGCCTTCGGCGGACCGACCTCGAACGTCCACATTTACGACTGCACGTTCGGCCGGGGACACGGCTTGTCGCTAGGGAGCTACACGCGCGGGGGCATCCGCGACGTCTTCGTCGACAACTGCGCCTTCGAACTTACCGAGTCGGGCCTGCGCGGCAAGAGCGCGCGCGGACGCGGCGGCCCGGTCGAGAACCTGACGTACTCGAACATCGTGATGCGCGAGGTCAAGATGCCCATCAGCTTCTCGAGCTTTTACAACATCAAGAATCGCACGCCCTTCATGGACGCCGGGGAACCGGTCACCGAACTCACGCCGACCTGGAAGAATATCACGTTCAGGAACATCTCTTCGCGAACCACGGGAAAACACCGCCGCGTCGCGGCGCTCTGGGGTCTCCCCGAGGCGCCGATCGAGAACCTCACTTTCGAGAACGCGCAGCTCGAGGCGCCCGAAGCGTTCCAGCTCTTCTACGCCAAGAACGTCGTCTTCACGGGCGATTCCGACGTCGTCACCTCCAAGGAGCGCCCCTTCTTTCTCTACGAGGCGACGAACGTCGTCACCCCCGACGGCAAGTCGCACACGACCGGCAGGGAGCTGATCGAAATCGGCGATCTGCCCCCCACCGCCGACGCTCCGCCTCCGGAATCCGAATAGAGCGATCCGCAAGAGAGGAAGCAGGAGGAATGCCATGATCGAAATCTGTTCTCCCAGGGACGAGGCCGAACTCGCCGTCATGAAGGCCGTTTTGGACGGCGAAGGGATCCGCTACTTCGTTCGGAACGACCACTTCGGCACCCTCATGGTCGGCCCGCGCATCGAGGGCTACAACGCCAAAGCCGTTCTGGTGGACGAAAGCGATCGCGACCGAGCGAGAGAATTGCTCGCCGAGTTTCTCCGCCCGAAAGAGGACGACCCCGCGGACGAAAACGAAAGCCACGCCCAACCGACTTATTCGTTTGCCGACAAGGTCCGCATGGTTCTCGAAGTTCTGTTCCTGGGATGGATCATGCCCGGCCGCCGCCGCAAGCGATCGTGACCCTCGTCTTGCACCTCGAGACTCTCTACTACTGTCGTGTCCCAGAGGTTCTTTGCGCAATTCCTAGCCCGCGCAGCGGGCGACATAGGGTTAGCCACGGGCGTCAGCCCGTGGGAAAAGGCGCCTTTTCTCACAAGAGCCTCCGCAAGGGGGCGACATAGAACATTGCGAATTGTCTTCTGCGACACTCACACGCCCCTTTTTCGGAAACCACCTGGGCGCTGAGAGCACGGGTGGCGTTTTTGAGGCGCACGGCGCACGGCGAAGATTCTCCAAATCGCCGTTTACTCGTAGAGAACTTCAGCGAGGGAAACCCTCATCGGAACGGGAGGCGCAGGCGTGCCCTTGTGCGGTCCGGCGTACTGCATCACGAGCGAAGGCGCCTCGGCCGCCGGATCGAGCGTGTAGGAATAGAACGTCGAAGCCTCGGGCACCGTCCCGTTCGTCTCGCGGGTCGGTCCGCACGACTCGAAGATGTTGTCGCGTTCCGCCAGGTAGCCGGGGTCCGAATCGTAGTAGCCCGAAGCCGAGTAGAAGGGAAAGGGGACGTTCTTGAAGTAGTTGCCCTCGAGCAGGACGTAGGCCTGGCAGGTCGAGGCCACGCCGTACTCGGTGTTGCCGAGGTAGTAATTGTTGTAGGCGTGCACCAGGCGCGAGAACCGCACTCGGGGATGGCGCTGGATCGTGCCGTCGAACCAGTTGTGGTGGACCGTGACGCCGAGTTTGCCCGCGTCGACCGTGTTCGAGTTGCTGTGGCCGATCAGCATCGTCTTGTCGTGGTTGTGGAAGCGGCACCAGGACACGGTGATATAGTCGGATTCGCGCGTGATGTCGAAGATCCCGTCGCTCGAGCTCTGGAAATCGCAGTGGTCCACCCACACGTGGTGCGCGCTATAGAGAATCTTGATCTCGTCGTCGGGGGCGTCGCGGAAGTACAAGTCGCGAATGACGATGTTGTGGTTGGTGCGAATGACGAAGGCGCCGGCGAGCGTGCCGTCGGGAGGCAGACCCACAATCGTCTTGTGGCTTTTCACCGGGCATTCGGTTTCCGTGACGGCGATCGTCCCCTGGATCTGAATCACATAGGGTTCGGCGCGCCACGCATAGTCTTTGAGCTGCTCGTAGGCGGTCACGGTCACCGTCGTGCCGCCCGCGCCGCCGGTGACTCCGTTTTGGCCGAGGGCGTCGACCGACGCCCAACCGATCGGGCTATCGGCCGCCGCGGCCACGCTCAACGCGACACAGAGAATCAAGAACGGAACGAACAGAATCGGGTTCCTCGACACAAGCGTCTTCCTCCGCTCCCATCCACCAAAGACGTCCGGTCCCAAACTCCCCGGCTGACGGTGGCGGATGCTACCCAATCCGATCGATTCCGGCAATGGTAAAGAATGTGTGGCATTCAAGGTTACGATTGAATGAACCCGACGCGGCGCCTCACGGAAAGAACGCCGGGCGCATGAGGCCCGCGCCTTCGTCGAGACCGAACATGAGGTTCATGTTCTGGATCGCCGAACTCGCCTGGCCCTTCATCAGGTTGTCGATGTGCGAGACGACGACCATCTGGTGCGTGCGCGCATCGACGTTCACCCACACGACGCAGAAGTTCGATCCGCGCACGTCGTTGTTGCTCGCCGCGCCGTCGGGTCCGACCACGTGGACGAACCGCGATCCCTTATAGAAATCCCGGTAAATCGCTACGAGGTCCGCCGCCGTCGTTTTTGCGTCGGCGAGTTGCGCGTAAACGCACGTCATGATGCCGCGCGTGAGCGGCACGACTTGGGTGGTGAGCGTGACGGCGATCTTGTGTCCAGCCAGAAGCCCGAGTTCGCGTTCGATCTCCATGCAATGCTGGTGCGCGCCGATCTTGTAGGCGTTCATGTTCTCATAGCGCAGCGGATAATGAAAGGTCAGGGCGGGCTTGATCCCCGCGCCCGAGACGCCCGTCTTGGCATCGCAGATCAGTGTGTCCACGTCGATCGCTTTCGCCTGGGTCGCGGGCGCCGCGCCTAGGATGGCCGAGACGGCGAAGCATCCCGGGTTCCCCACGAGATCGGCCTGGGCGATGGCGTCGCGATGCAACTCGGCCAGACCGTAGGCCGACCGGTCGAGGAGCTCCGCCGCCGCGTGCTGGCCCGAGCGACCGATCCGCTGGGCGTACTCGGCGTAGGCTTCGACGGTGTTGAACCGGAAGTCGCCGCTGAAATCGACGAGTTTCGATCCCGTCTGGAGGCACTGGGCGGCGTACTTCATCCCCACGCCGTCGGGCGTCGCCGTGAAGGCGACGTCGAAGCTGCCGTCCCACTCGACCTCGTCGGGCGACGCGACGACCAGGTCGCAGAACCCTTTGAGATGGGGGAACTTGGTCGAGATCGGCTTCCCCACGCCGTCCACGTCGACGATCGAGACGATCTCGGCTTCGGGGTGGCCGACAAGAAGATCGATGATGCCCGCGCCGCCGAGCCCGCCGGCGCCGATCACGCGCACTTTAATCATGGCTCTTGGTTCCTTGTTCCTGGTTTCTGGTTCCTTGTTCCCGGTTTCTGCCTACCGCTCTCTGCCTACTGTCTACTGCCCTCTTCATACTGTCCACTTCTTCCTCGGCCCCGGGGCGCGTCGGAAAACAGTCACGTTTGACACAATCGGGCGCGGATTTCAACCAAAAGCCGTCCGTCCCTCATCCACCGAGATCCTTCACGCCAAACGGAAAGCGAGGGGTGGCGTAGGACGCGGGGTGGTTTTTGTTTTTT
>JAFGFN010000092.1 GCA_016931035.1 Candidatus Sumerlaeota bacterium | reverse complement strand
GGTGACCCCATTTGCTCACGACATTTTTGTCCTTTGTTTTCAATATCGAGACGAAGATCGCGCCTTTCTGTTTTGGACAAGAGTGACTATGGATCTTACAAAGGTCTCAAAGCAGAAACAAGAGTGATAGATGCGGAGCGTACTACTTAGGACAAAGACCGAGGTGACCCGATGAAACAAGAGATTCGCAAGCGCGCCAACCGGTTCTACGACACGTCTCGCTTCGGCCAACCGCAGATCCGCGTCTACCACCGGAAGGCCGTGAAGAAGAAGATGGCTCGATATCTGCTCAAGTGCGGGTGTTGCGAACAGAGACTGGAGATATGGTACGCCGACGACGGCCTGGAAATCGGCGGGGTGAATGGTACGATCGACGATTGGAGAGAAATCCTCTTTCCGCTTCTGTTCGTGGAGCGGAAGGGAAAGAACCTCATCGACGGGAAGCCAAAGGCACGGGCCAAGAAGGCAGCTCGGCGATAGTGGCGCTTTGCGTCGAGAGTGATGGACTCGGGAAGCAATCGGTGGCGCAGGCTTTCCAGCCTGCGTCTTCTGGGCAGGCTGGAAAGCCTGCCCCCACTATCTTTTCGTCGACGACGACCGCGCGAATCTGCTCAATATGATCGAAGCCCGCTTTCACAATCCCGCCGAGCCCATGCGCCTCAAATTGATCGCGTGCGAGATATTCTATCGCGAGCTGTGCGCGTGCGTCGCGTCGTCGCCCAACGTGGTGGACGCGCAGTTCCTCACCCAGGGGCTCCACGATCTGGGCGGGGAGAAGATGGTCGCGCGCCTCCGAACGGAAATCGACGCGGTCGATGCGAAGAAGTACTCGGCGATCCTTCTGGGTTTCGCCCTCTGCAACAACGGGATCGTCGGTCTGAGTCACCCGTCGCTCCCCCTGGTCGTCCCGCGGGCGCACGATTGCATCGCGCTCCTGATGGGTTCGCGCGAGGCCTACGACGCGGCGATGCGGGAGGATCCGGGCACCTACTACAAGACCTCGGGCTGGATCGAACGCGACCACGAGAACTTGGAGGACGTGTCGGCCGACTCGCAGTCGCCTCTCGCCGCCTTGCGCGATTTCGAGGCGCTCGTCGCGAAGTACGGCGAGGAAAACGCCCGCCATATCGTGGAGACGCTGGGCGACGGCCTCAAGAACTACACCCGAATGGCCTTTATCGATCTTCCCGGTCTCGCGCCTCTCCCTTACGGCGAGGCGACGAAGGACCACGCCGAGAAATGCGGCCTTTCGTTCGTCCGTATGCCGGGCGATCTCGGGTGGCTCCGGCGGCTGACCGACGGTCCGTGGAACGACGAAGACTTCCTCGTCGTCGAGCCGGGGCGGAAGATCGCGCCCTCGCACGACGAGCGGGTGATTCAAGTGCAGTGATTGTCGGGTCGCGGAAGCGCGCCCTCCCGCGCAAAGGCGAAACGGATCAAGAAAAGCCCACGAATTGACATGAAGGCGCGAAGTCGCCATCGGGATCGAAATTGGGATCGGGATCGATGCGGATGCGACCGCCTCCGGTGTTTTCGATATCGATACCGATCCCGATAGCAATTTCGATTCCCTGCGGCTCGGCTACGGTTCGAGGTTTTCGAGTTCGAGCGTCTCGAAGTTCAGGCGGCGGTAGAAGCATCCCGCGCGAGGTTCGCCTGCGCGGTTCTTGGTGTGGCAGATTCCGCCGCGCATCGGGCGGACGATATAGACGAGCGAGTTCTGTTCGCAGTTGACGCGCACTTCGAGGAGTTCGAACTCCTCGCCCGAGGTCTTCCCCTTCTCCCACAGCCCGTTGCGCGACGTGCTCCAGAAAACGGCCCGACGGGTCTCGATCGCCCGGCGCAGGGCCTGGTCGTTGACATAGGCGACCAGGATCACGTCCCGCGTGTCGGCGTTCTGAACGGCCACCGGCAACACGTCGGGGCAAGCGGCGGCGGAACGAGCCATCTTCGAGAAGTCGAGTCTGAGTCCTTTGCCTTCTTCGAGATCGTTCATCGATTCGGTTCCTTTCGCGCCTCGGCCGGCGCCCGACTCCACCGGCGCCATGTTCGAAACAGGGTCGCGGCGTCGCGAACCCTCCAAACCTAAGAGGGGCGAACCCAAAAGTCCACGAAAAACCCGCGCGGCTTCCGACCGAAGTCCGACTTGCCCGAAGCCGCCCGTCTGCCGTGCGCCGAGAAACCTGAGTTCGCGAGAGGCGGACTAGCCCGCATTTCTCGCATTAACTCGATTCAAGGACCGATCGAGGATAGGATCGAAATCGCTATCGGGATCGCCATCGAAAGGGCGGAAAGAATCGATCCCGATTTCGATTCCGATAGCGATTTCGATGGGCAACGTTTACCGGCTGTATTGCCAAACACTTCTTCCGCTCCCGGTGGCACCCGCAAGACCAACCACGAATCCTCGTTTCATTCCGTTCCCGTGAGAAATCCGGCGAACCCCTGTATTCTGAACCCCTAGCGAGTTCACGTTTCCCCTTGCCTGTGCGAGGAAGCGGTGTCATCATCTCGTTGGGAACGCGTATCGGAATCTACGCCAAGAAGGCACGGCTCGCGTCCCAACGGGGGGGGAAACCATGGAATTCGATCATCCGAAATTGCCGCCGGCGACCCGATACCTCGTCACGGGCGCGCGCGGGGGACTCGGCTCGGCGGTCCTCGATCACCTTCAAGCCTTGGGCGAGGCGGTCATCGGAGTCGACCAGAGCGAGGCGGATCTGGCCCAGAAGTCGGTCGCGAGGCGGCTGATCCAGAGCGTGCATCCCGAACGAGTGATCCACTGCGCGGCCTACACCGACGTCGAGGGGGCCGAGTTCAACGCCGAAGTCTGCAAGGCGGTCAACGCCGAGGTCCCGGGCCACTTGGCTCGCGAGTGCAAGAAGATCGGCGCCTCGTTCCTGCACGTGAGCACCGATTTCGTTTTCGACGGTCGATCCGACCGTCCCTACGTCGAGACCGATCCGACGGGACCCAGCGGCGTGTACGCGCAGTCGAAACTCGACGGCGAGATCGCCGTCATGCGCGAGACGGACCGATACCAGATCGTCCGCTCGGCGTGGCTCTTCGGGCCGCGAAGGCGAAACTTCGTGAGCGTTATCCTGGAACAGCTCAAGAAAGGGCTTCCCGCCATCCGCGTGGTGGACGACGAAGTCGGAAGTCCCACGTACACCCGCGATCTCGCCGAGCGTCTGATCGATCTCTTCCAACTCGAGGAATGGGGCATCTTCCATCTTGTCAACGAAGGAAGCTGCAGCCGATACGAACAGGCCCGTCGGGTCGCCGAGGCGTGGCAGCAAGACCCCGACCGCGTTCTGCCGATCAAGAGTCATGAGCGAGTGACCTCGGTTCAACGTCCGGCCTATTCCGTCCTGAGCTGCGCCAAGGCTTATTCGCTCGGCATCCGGCCGATGCGCCATTGGTCCGAGGCCGTCGACGAGTACGTCAAGGGAGAATTCGACCCCCCCGGACGCCAAGCGGCTCGGCCCGAGACCCCGGGCCCGGCGAGTCCCGCATCGGATTGAGAGTCCAGAGGTCCGTCAACCTTGAAGCGAGGCGTTCTGAGTACAACCTTCAGGTTGCTCTTGGGGCCGACGGAGAGCAGCCTGAAGGTTGTACTCAGAACGGCGCACAGCCCGTCGTAACAGAGTCGACGGACCACTAGAAGGAAAGCGGCCGAATGAGGATCCTTGGCGGCAACGCTTCCGTGGCGTCGATGCCCTCTTCCCCAGCCAGGCGCTGGGCCGAGCGGCACGCACCCTGGATTCTCTCGTTCTGCATTCACCTGCTTCTCCTCTGCTGGGTGTTCGTCGGGTCCGCCCTTCCTCCGCTCCGCAAGCCCGAAACCCGAATGGTCCGCGTGCATCTAGTCGATACCCCGGAGGAACCTCCGCCGGAACCGACGCCGCCCCCTGAGCCGCCCGAGCAACCGGTCTTCACCCCCGCTCGGGCGACCGATTCCGACCCCGAGCCTACGGCTATCCCCACTCCTCCAAACTCGGAACCGCGGGAGACGGCCCGGGAGCCGGAGGAGACGGTCGCGCCCGCGCGCCAGACCGACGTGACCGAACAAGACCCGCCCCGCGAGGAGTCGGACCCTCTCGATCCGATCGCCGAGACGGCGAATCAGGAAGAGCGGATCAAGGAAATCCTGCTGGCCTACAACGAGCACGCGTCGCGCAACCGGGCGGAACGACACGAAGACATGAAGGACATCGACAAGCGCTTGGAGAAGGCCTCGATCGCCACGGCGGCCTCCCGGAGTTTCCGGGACTATCAGGGCGCGCGCGTGGGCGCCGTCCGGACTTTCAGCGACTCCGGCGTGGACCCCGAGATCGCGAAGCGGGTCAAGAACCGATACGATATCCACATCACGACCCGCTACCTCGACAAGCCGGGCGGACTGTCGTACCTGAGCAGCGCGGCCAGCGGAGGCTCGGTGTACCATCCCGCCGACAAGCCCGGCTACTACGAGGTCTTCGAGATTTCGGAAAAGGCCTTCCGCCAGATGGTCGTGCTCGAAAACGAATGGTTGGTGTCGCACGGATACGATCCGGGGAGCACGTTCGTCGATACGGTGGAATTCGGCATCGTCGAACGCAGTCCCGGTTACTGGGACTTGGGTATCCTGAACATCAAGGTGCAGGAATACACCCCCCTCGGCAAACCCACAACGACCAAACCGATGGCAAACTGACTCCTCGGGCGTTCGGCGACTCACGACGCTCCGGCGGCCGCGGCGCGATAGACACGGAGAGTCTCGGTCGCCGTGCGCTCCCATGAGAATGCTCGAGACCTTTCGAGAGCGCGGCGTCGGGCTTGGTCGCGTTCCCCGCCATCGTCGAGAATCTTCTCGACCGCGTCGGCCCATTCCGCCACGTTGTCGAGCGAGAGACAGCGTCCCCCGTCGGCGACGACTTCGGGCAGCGACGTGCGGTCCGACGCGATGACGGGAAGTCCGCAAGCCATCGCTTCGGCGATGGGCAGGCCAAAACCCTCGTCGAACGACGGATAAACGAGGGCCGTGGCGCAATTGTAGTGCGCTTTAAGAATCTCGGGGGAAAAGGTCTCCCGGTATCGAAACGCGCCCGCTCGACGCAGTCTGGCGAAGCGGCGCAGGAACTTCCTCGCGCTGTGTCCTCTCATCCCGAGCCAGACGATGAGGGGCGTCCTCTTCTGCGTTCGTCGCCGCGCGAGCTCGCGATGGAGACGGATCAAGAACCGAGGGTTCTTTCGCGTTTCGAGCGTCCCGACGCAGAGAAGAAACTCGGCGGGCAGACCGAGCCGTTCGCGCCACGTCTCGATCCCCTCGTGCGGCATCGGAGAATACGGACCCGCCGGGGCGGGCGCCACCGTGTGACACACTTCCGGATTCAACCCTCGGACGAGACTCAGCGCCTTGCCGCGGACGAAGTCCGAGAGAAAGAGCGCGCGGTCGGCCGACCGCAGACTCCGGACGATGCATCGACGAAGATACATCCGAAAACCGAGCGAATAGGCTTTCGGGTACGTCCAGACGCTCAGATCGTGAATCGAGACCACGCGGGCCGCGCGACACGGTCGACGACCGAAGGGGATGCGATACGCCGGCCCGTGAAACACGTCGGCGTCCAGCTTGTCCAGGAGACGCGGCAGGGAACGCCATTCCCACCAGTCGCCCCCGGGGTGCGACTCGGGGTCGGCATCCACCTCGAGCCATTCGGCATTGCCCCACTCTCCCAAAGACGGACGCAACGACGGGTCGGCGCCTCGCAGCGCGAGGAAGACGAACGTGTCGTCGGGAGCGATGCGCGGAAGCGCTTCGACCAGGTAGCGGGTGTAGTGTCCCACCCCCGTCATTCCGGATCGAATGCCTCGTGCGTCGAGAACGATCTTCATTTCTCCCTCTCGCTTCTTCCCCGACTCAACGCGGCCGGTTCACCCATTTCTTCATCGCGACCGGCTCCTTGGCGGCCAACCCGCGGATGGACGGTTTGGGGCTCGCCAACTCGGGCTCCGCGTCGAGCAGTTTGAGCAGCGCGGTGCGCTGCGTGTACACCGTGTCGTGGATCCGCGTTCCGATGGTGGGGGGCGGACTCGTCTCCGAGGGACCCGCCTCGCGCGCGCGCAGAGTGGCCGACGCAAGCGTCTCGTCCGAGGTCCGCAGATCGAGACCGAAGAGGTCGGGGGCGCGTTCAAGCAGGTTTCGCCAAGAAACGACGACCACTTCCGACTTCGAGTCGTCGAACGAAGACGTTTGGAGAACGCCGCCCGAAACGATCTCGCCTTGGTCCGTCCAGGCCGAAGAGACCGCGCCGCGCAGCGTCCCGGAAGTGTTCGACGCGTCCGGCGAGTCCGCGTCCTCCGCCGGTTCCCGAGCCGCCGCGACGACGTCGATCCCGTCGGCCGCCAGAAGACGCGCTCCGGCGTAATCCTCTCCGAGGGCCCGAACCAGGTCCGCGACGGCGACGGAGGCGGTGCTCAATCGCGCGTCGAAACACCACGAGTCGAGATCGTCGAGATGGATTTCGCCCGCGTCCTGTCCCGAAAACACCCCGTCGTTAGGGACGAGGGCCACGCGGGCCCCCGTGGCTTGGCGCGCGGCGCGCGCCAGCAGTCCCGCCACGCCCGCGCTCGACGAAGTCGGCCACACGGGCAACGCTTTCTTGGATTGGGACAGGACAACCGTTTCCCGTTTTCCGGGCTCGGCGACGGAATCCACGGGAATCGATTCCGCCTGCCAATGCGAATGGTCGTCGTCTCTCACGACCAGAGAGCATCGAACCGCGTCGGGGACGCGGGGGAAAATCTGGAGCCTCTGACGAGCGATCCGAAGCACGACGGTCCGTGCGCGATTGAGACCCGGCATGTCCCGGAGCGACAAATCGAGCTGAGCCACGTTTTCCGGATAGAGAACCGTGCTGCTCGACGAAACCCGCTCGGCGGACAACGTTGCCGTCTCCTGCGGATTCTGGGCCTCGCGCAGGAAGATCCATCGCGAACGTTCGCAGGCCGACGCACGATTCGAAGCGGCCACGCGAACCGGGTCCTCGACAAGCGGATGTTCCCAGAAGAAGTCGAGCATCTCTTCGAAAGTCCTCCGCGGCGACTTCGGGTCCAGCGCTCGGCGTCGCCACGCCCCGTCCTTGTCGTCGAGTCGAAGATCCAGACCGCGGAGGGCGTCGGCGGCCCCGCGATCGCTCGAAGCGAGGAACAAGGCGGGCCGCGGCAACCGCCCCAGGAGCAACGTTTCCCACGGAATGAGCGACGCCCATCGTCCCTCGACGAAGCCCGCCGCCGCGTAGTCCTCTCCCCCCATCAGCGCGAGCGCAAGCCCCGTCTCGGCCGCGTCCCCTTCGGCGACCAGGTAGACTCGCGCCGGATCGACCGGCATCGTCTCCATCACCTCGAGCCGAGCGATCTCGACCGGTCGCAACCGACGATGGAAACTCGAGTTGGTGGCGAGAACGTCCGGCACGAGAACGATCCAACCCCGCCGTCCCACTTCGGCGATGAGATCCGCCCGGCGACTCATCGCGTCGTCGGGCGTTTCGTCGAGCCTGGGAAGCACGACCACGAGAGGCGCTCGCTTCTCGGAATCCGTCCAATCCGGCGGGAGGCGGACTAACCACGGTCTGCCCCCCTCCCGCAACTCATCGGTCGCGCTCGATGGCGTGGTCTCCCGTGACCCATCCGAGGCATCTGGCCTGTCCGACTCCTCGTTCGCCGGCAAAGCGACGGACGGAGTTCGCGACGACGGCGCGGAGAGATCGGAGGGATCCGCCACCCGGATTTCGACCCTCCAGGGAGCGATCCTCTCGGGTGCTCGGCACTCGATCGCGAGCGTGTTGCTGGTTCCCAGTCGAACGCGCCAGACCGAGCGATCCGGCCCTCTGTACTCGGCCGAAGGAGCGACGCGAGTTCCGTTGAGCCAGAGCTCCACCGCTCCCGCGTGCGCGATCTCGACGACCTTATCGACGGGAGCCCAGGAGCCGATTCGCGCAAACAGATACGCGGCGTCTCCGGACTGCCGCGCCGCGCCGAACTGGTGGCGAATCCAGATCGCGCCGTCCGAGTCCTCGCGAACCGGAATCCACCGAAACGGTTCTCCGTGGCGCCAGAGCGTCGAGCCGCCGGATTCCATCGCGTCCGCCTCGCGCGCGAGGAAAGCGCCCAAAGAAGACGTAGCGAGCGCGTCGTCGCCCGTCAAGTCGAGCGGACCGAGAATCCGCCAGGCGAGCGGGGAGGAATCGGCGGCGTAGGATCCTCCCGCGGCGGCGAGGAACAATACCAGGCCGATCGAGCGCGCCCGCAACCCGAAGGCGCGACGGAACCTCCGAGAACGCGGAGCGAACCGGAATCGAGGCGCGCGAAACGAGAATGGGGAGTTCATGAGCGATGTGGAGAAACGGGTCTTCGCCCCAGGCCGCCAACGTGTGTCGCAAGACCGCGCTCGCACGGCGATGCCAACCCCACCGCCTAGCTCTGGCGGCGCGGGGCGCCGGTCTTCTTGACTTCGGTCTTCACGCGTTCGAGGTCCGCGTCCACCATCATGCGGACGAGTTCCTCGAACTTGACCTTAGGACGCCAATTCAGTTTCCGCGCCGCCTTGGTCGAGCGCCCTTGGAGGGTGAAGAGCTCCGCCGGCCGCTTGTAGCGCGGATCGAGATGAACGTGCTTGGTCCAATTCTTGATTCGGGCGCGCTCGAATGCGATGCGCGCGAACTCGCGGACGGAGTGCGTTTCGCCGGTCGAGATGATGTAGTCGTCCGGCTCCTTCTGCTGGAGCATGAGCCACATCGCCTCGACGTAGTCGCCCGCAAACCCCCAGTCGCGCTTGCTGTCCAGGTTGCCCAGGGCGATCTGGTCCAGGAGCCCGCACTTGATGCGCGCGACGCCGTCCGTGATCTTGCGCGTCACGAACTCCTTGCCCCGGATCGGCGACTCGTGGTTGAACAGAATGCCGTTCACGCAGAACATGCGGTAGCTTTCCTTGTAGTTGACGGTGATCCAGTAGCCGAACAACTTGGACACCGCATAGGGACTCCGGGGATGAAACGGCGTGTTCTCGGTCTGGATGCCCGCGCGGTTGGCGTTCCCGAACATCTCGGAGGTCGAAGCCTGGTAGAACTTCGCGTTCGGACAGAAGTTTTTGATCGCGTTGAGGAGCCGCAGGACCCCCATGGCGTTGATGTCGGACGTGACCTGGGGCTGGTCCCACGAGATCCCGACGAACGACTGCGCCGCGAGGTTGTACACCTCGTCGGGCTGGCAGAGACGGAGCGCGTTGATGAGCGATACCTCGTCGGCCAAGTCGCCCTCGATGAAGTCCACCCGGTCGGTCACCCCCACATAGTCGAGGTTGTCGAAGGCATAGCGGGTCGAACGGCGAAGGAAGCCGAAGACCCTGTAATCCTTCTCGAGCAGCAACCGCGCAAGATACGCTCCGTCCTGCCCGTCGATTCCGGTGACAAAAGCGGCTTTCTGCATGGCGTCTCCTAGTAGTACGGCAATGGGATCTATTCGTTTAATTCATACCTTATTCCAAATCGTTTCCCTCGCTGGATTTCGCCGCTCCTCCCATCACCCTTTTCTCCGCTCCCACGGCGGCGAGGCAGGACGGCCCGCCGCGGAAGCCAATTCGTAGGCGACCTCTTGCAGACGCTTCAGAATCTCGATCTTCCGATCGAAGGGAAGCGCCGCGAGTTCCACTCGCCGAGCCTTCTTCGCGTTCGCGAGGCTCCGAACGGCATCGTCCAGAGAGATCATGGCGCTTTGCCCCCGCGCAGACTGGTCCAACGTTCAAGAAGACCGTGGCGAACAAGAATCGCCGAAAGAACGTCTTTCTCGGGCGGACGACTCTCGAGTGCCATTTCGAGCTTAGCCAAATCCTTGGGCCGACCGGTCTCAACGAGAATAGTCAACAAATGCTCATAGCGCAATACGCGAGATGTGGCATCGCCGATGCGGATCTCCACGGCCTGCTCCAAGGCCTCCGCCACAAGCGCGTCGTATGCGGGCAAGAACTGGACAGGCACATCGGCGATGAGGACGTGCTCGCGGTCGATCGTGAATCCCAGGTCGTTCGTCAGATGGTCATAGAGCGAACTCAGGTCCACGAGGCCAGCAGTCGAGGTCGGAAGCGTCGTGACGATATCGAGGTCGTAGGTGAGCGCCGGTTCCGTGTAATACATGATGCCCATCGCGCCGGCAATGGCATACCTTCCGATCCAGCCGTCGCGTTCGAGTTCGTTGAGGACACGGACCACGGGCTCGAGAATCATCGGATTCCCCTACTTTCTGACTCTCGTTCTCAATTCGTCCAGTGACAGCGCGCGCCTGAATGCATGCACAACGGCATGGCAATTCGGACAAAGAAGGATCGGATCGTCGATCGTCGTAACTACCACCCCACTTTGCTCGGCCAGAGGATTCTTGTGATGCACCTGCAAGCAGTCTTGCACATTCGCGTCGCGCAGACGATACTTCTTCTCGAATCTCATCTCGCAGCTTTCGCAAACGCCCTGTGAGGCGCGCTTCTTGGCCTCGACGATCGATCGATTCCGTTGGCGGAATCGAGCTATCCGCTCGTAAGGAGATCCCTCTTGGACTCTTGTCTTCTTGTCCTGCCTCAAAGCCGACAACGCCGCTCTCTTCAAGTCGGCAACTTGCTCCGGTTTCGGTCTGAGAACCGTATGCAGCGGAGCATGTTTGCAGACCGGATGTTCGAAAGGGGTGAAGTCCTGCTCCCATTCGACCGGAACCCGATGCGGCCAGACTCTGCCGCAGCTATCCCGGATACGTCGCTTCAATCGAAACTTGTACCCACCGCGGACCGTGCCCCAACCGGCGATATTTTTCCCTTCCTTGACGTAGATCGTGTCCCCCTTGGCCATGTCCCAGGCTACGTGCGCAAGACTCGACTTTTCCGACGGCTTGAGCTCCCGCCATCCGTCAGGCGGTTTCTCGCGTGAGAAGCGAGAGAGGTCGGCATCCTCAACCGGTTCATAGTCGATCGCCGCCACGCCGTACTGAAAGCAAAGGGGCCAAAGGGATTCACCCTGGGAACCTTCGCGAAATGCCATGCGCCAAACGGCCATACTTGTTCGCTCTCAAAGGCAACAACTGGGATGCGCCCGCGAAACATCGTGAGACATTACACTAGACGCTAAACACCGTCCCTGGAACGTATCGCGGCGTCATTCCTCCGAATATCTGCGAATCCGAATGTCGACCGTCGCTCCCTCGAACGGTCCCATCTGCGCCGGATCGACTCGAAAGACGATTTCTCCCGAGCGACTCACGCGCTGGGGAGCGCGCCCACCCACCAGTTGGGTCATCGTGCGACCGATGTGGACCTGGATCGCTCCGGGCGTCGCCCCTTTCGCCTCTCCGACCGGCTCGAAACCGATTCGGTCGCCCGCGTGAACGAGATACCCCGTCGGGTGCCACTGGCCGTCGACAAGAACCGACGCGAGAACCGACTCCCCCGGGGCGATCGCCACCGGAGTGGGCTCGCGCGACTGCGATTCCTTCGCGCTCCGCGGGCACCCCGTTAGGAGGATCGTGACGAAGGCGGTCACAACCGCGGTCCGCGCAAGGCTGGAGATCATTCGAGGATCTCGTATTGTCCGAACCATAATCGCCCCTTACGGTTGGGCCGCCCGCTTGATTGTCACCTTGTCGATGACGGGCGGATCGAGCGGCGCGCTCCCCTCGCGTCCGCCGACGGGGACGGCCTCGATCTTGCGCACGACCTCCATCCCCTCGACGACCTCGCCGAAGATCGGATGCTTGCCTTGGAGATGCGCGCACCCGGGGCCGCTGAACGTGAGAAAGAACTGCGTGCTGCCCGTGTTGGGACCGGCGTTCGCCATAGCCAGGAGCCCCGGCTTGTCGTAGCGCAGACTCGGATGGAATTCGTCGGGAATCGAGTAGCCCGAGCTATAGCGGTTGTTGTCGCTCGCCGCGCCGGTCTGGAACATGAAGCCCTGGATGACGCGGAAAATCTTGCGTCCGTCGTAGAAACGGCGCTTGACCATCTGGCCCGTCGCGGGGTCCATGAATTCCTTGTTGCCCTCGACCAGGTCGATGAAGTTCTGAGTCGTGATCGGCATCTTCTCGGTATAGAGCAGGGTGGTGAAAGTGCCGAGCGACGTGTCGAAAACGGCAAAAACCTGTTCTTTGGCCATGTCGGCCTCCTCGGATGGTGTGGTGACCCCCTCGTCGGCGACGACCTCGCCCGCGGGCGAGGCCCCTTGAGCCCGAGCCGTCCCCGGCGCGGACAGCAGCAACAGAATCGCGAGCAGGGATGTCGCGGCGAGAGAAAGGGTCTGGCAATAGCGGTTGCTTCTCATCATGGGTTCGCATCCTCCGTGTCTGGAAAGCGCTCAGAAGCGGGTCTCGAGATCTCCGAATCGAACGACTCGCGAGACCGCCAGTCATTGTGCATTCGACTTCAGGCCTTGGCAAGAGGAATCGCGCCGCATTGTCCTCGCGTCACCCACCTCGCATTGTCCTCGGACTTGAAACGGCGCTCCCGATTCGCTATGCTCACCCGCGAGGGCTCTCGCCATGTCCGTTCCTTCGCTGCAGCCTGCAGTTGCCAAGACCCGCAACGTCGATGTCGGTGCGCCGGGAAACGGACGTCCCCTCGGCGAGTGGCGCGGTATCGCGATTCGCACCGCCATCTTGGCGCTCTGCGCCGGACTCTTCCCCCTCCTCGTTTCGCTCGCCGGCGAAGTGCGTTGGCTATCTGACGGAGTCGTTGTATCCGTCCCCGGACGAATATACCATCTGACCCGCTGGTCGACGATCGCGGCGGTCTCGATCGTTCCCGCGATTCTGTGTGTTCCCTGGGCGCGACGTCTCGTCGGGCGCTTCTCACGCACTCGGGCCTTTCCCTTTTTGCCGGGAATCGCGTTTCTCTCGCTTCTCTGCATCGGGCCGCTCCGCTATCCGGGTTCTTGGGGAGCCCTCGCTGTCGTCCTTCTCGCCCTCGCCAGCGTCCTGTTCCTGTTTCGGCGCGAGACGGCGCGGATGCTGGACGGGGTGTATCGCATCTCGGGTGCGGGCTGGATTCCCGCTCTGGGGGTGGCGCTCCTAGGCGGCATCGGCGTATGGGCTCTGCACCTGACCGTCTTCGAAGGCAGGGAGTTCTGTGTGGACAGCACGGCCCGGCTTTTCCACGCGCACATTCTCAATCAGGGCCGTTGGTACGCACCCGCGCCGGCCTATTCCGATCTCTACTCGCCCGAGGGGCTGGTCGTCGAGAACGGCCGGTGGTACTCCCAGTACTTCCCCGGAGGGATCCTGATCGCGCTAGCGGGTCTGCGAATCGGCAATCAGATGCTCCTTCCCTGCCTCATGGCCATGGGCGTACCGTTTCTCGCCTATCTGTGCGGCGCCCGACTCTTCTCGCGTCGAATCGGACTCGCGGGCGCTCTGTTCGTGATCGTCTCGCCGTTGTTCCTACTCCAGTCGTCGATTCTGATGGAACACACCCCGACGACCTTTTTTCTCATGACGGCGCTATGGTTGGGACTGCGAGACCTCGAACGCCCGACGCTCCTCAACGCCGTACTCCTCGGGTTCGTCTTCGGATACGGGTGCATCACGCGTCCTTGGACCTGTTTCGGATTCGCCTTCCCCCTCCTTCTTGTCTATGTGGGACTCGTCGGGCGCTTCTGGCGTCGGCGTTGGCCGTATTGGCTCGCCGCTCTCGCCGCGTGGAGTATTCCGGCCATCTTCCTTCTCTACTTCAACGTTCGCACGACCGGGTTCGCCTTGCGGCCGGGTTACGTAGCCCAAGGTTCGACCTTTCATTCCCTCGGCTTCACGGCCCGCAACGGGCACACGCCTCTTTCCGGTCTGAGCAACGAGCTGAGCAACGTCGCCTCCCTCTCCGAGTGGCTCTACATGTGGCCGGCGACGTCGTATCTCTTCATTCTCCTCCTCTTCCTGGTCGGCCGAGTCCGCCCGAAAGACATTGTTCTTTTCTCTCCTTTCGCGGGTCTTCTTGCCGCCTACTTCTTCTACCCATTTCACAATATCTGCCTCGGACCCCGTTTCGTAGCCGAGAGCATCCCCTCCCTGGCCCTGCTCACGGCGCGCGGAATCGCCGAGGTCATCGACCTGGCGCGGCGTCACACTCCGGCCCACACCCACCCGACCGCTCGACGTTGCGCAGTCGCCGTCCTGCTCGCTCTGACCCTCGGATCTATCGACCCCGCGCGGCAGTGGGCCCGACAGTTTCACGCTTCGGCGGTCTCCGGAGCCGGGCTGGAACGCCAGCTGCGGCGCGTCCAAAACGACCCGCTGGCGACCGTGCTGTTTCACCATTCCGGCGCCGACAATCGAGCCGCCGTCGAGAAGGTACAGTCCCTCGACGGCGCGGACTTCCTTGTTGTCGAGGAGAACAACCATTCGAGAATCCGCGACTACGTCCGAGAAAACCCTGAGAGGCATTACTATGTCGTCGATGGTCCCGCATTCGAACGCCTGATCCCGTTTGACCCACGGGAATCTCTCCTGACGTTCGATCCTCCCATCCCCTGGCTGCCACCCGACTTGGCGAGTGAGAAATGAAACGACCGTCCCGCGACTCGACCGGCAGATTGACCCCATCGTCCGACCCTTCGCCCGGCCAGGACCTGGCCGACCGCGCCATCCGGCGGAAGGTCGATCTTCTGGAGGCCCGCCTCCGGCCGCTCGAACCGTTCGCGAAGTTCTCGGTCACGCGCTTCGTCGAGAACCTCCCGGGGTTCGCCCGCCTGATGCGCCTTCTCGCCCAATCCGCCGTGGACATCTGCCATATGCTGGTTCTGCGCCACACTCCCGCCAAGCCCCGCAGCACCTACGATGTCTTCGACGTCTGCGAGCAATACGGCATCATTTCGGGCGAGGTGCTTCAGCCCCTGCTGCGCCAATTCGTGTTGATCGAGAACGGCCTGGACCTCGACGATGCCGACGAGGTCCTCCGCATTCATCGGGAACTCCCCCAGACGGTTCGAGCCTTTCGCGGTTTTCTTCGACGATGTCGCGAGTATTGCCCCTAGGGACATCGTTTTTCCCCCTTTTTCTCTCGCCAAGCCGGCCCTCGCGAGCGCAGAAACGCCAAGACTTGGTCAAAAAGAACGGATTGGGGGTTGACAACCGCCCTCGGAAACGGCATCCTGGAAGTAGAGGGGACGGACTTGTTACACCCCGGGGCGTTTCTCGGTCTGAAACGACCTTAAGTCTGGCTAGCGCAAAGGAGAAATCGCAAACCCGTTGGCGAGTGGGAAAAGCGGCTGGTCTCTCGCGACGCATAGACGCCGAGCGAGTCGCCGATACGGTCTCACCCCGCCAGCTCGTGTCCTCTCGGTCGAGCATCGAGTCTTGCACTGCATACCGACGTTCTTTCGCTTCCTAGGGGGTGTACGATGACTCCTGAGATGTTTCTAGAGGATAAACCGGTTGTCCAACGGATTGTCGATCGCCGAAGGCGTGTGCGGCGTCGAATGACTCTGTTTGTGGCGGAAGAACGCCGGGCGCGCGATGACCGTCGCCAGGGGATGGACCGTCGCGCGGTCAATCGCATCTCGCGTCCCTAGCGGCGCGACGACATGCCGAAGACGACTTATCGGACCCCGGTGCAAATCTCAAAGGATAAAGAAGAGGTTTCGACGACCCGAGAGCGCGTCTCTTGCCGCGCGAGTTCGACCCTCAGGCATACGGCAACGGAAACGGACCGACGGCCCAATCGTACCGAAACGATGGGGCCGTTTTCATTTTCTTCTCTCCGCTTTGGCTCCACGGATTTCGTGCAGGTCGAAGACCCCGATTCACGCCCTCACTCGGAAGGACGAACGACCGGCTCGGGAACGTTCAGATCGGGAAACACGATTTCATCGTCGATCAAGATGATGTTCACGTCGCGGATGTTCGGGTTGATCTTCTTGACCTTCTCGAGGATCTCCGGAGTCGAGTTGCCGTAGATCTCGATGCAAAGACGCGAGAGATAGTCGCCGCGTCGCACAGTCCTCCGCGCGACGATCCCATCCCGAGCCGCCCTCGAGGGCAGAGAGGGCGGGGAAGGGGTCGAACGCGAGACGAAGGGGGCCAAGTACGCGCGTTCCCCGATCTCCGCGCGGGGCGAACCGGCCGTCGTGACGGCTGCGGCAATCGTTGTTTCAGCGGGGACGGGCAGATCGGCCGACACAACGGTCCTCTCGACACTCGAAGTCGTCGGCCCTTCCGCGGGAGGAACGCTCGGAGCCTTCCCCGCCGGAACGACCGGCTCGACGGCTACGCGCCGAGGTGTCCGCGAAGCCGCCGCGGGCGAGGCGTCAGAGAGAGCGCTCCGCTCGAGAGTCGGCGTCGTCGCCTCCTGGACCGGAAGAACGCTCGCCACCCGATCCGGCGCGAGTAAGGGCCCGACCGGCTTGGAGGTCGGCGAAGGGGTCGTTGGCGGGGTCGGCCTCGGAATCGTGGAATGAGCCGCGCGGTCGGCGCGACGCGAGGCGGAATCGTCGCGCTCCGGGACCTTCGGCGTCGCCGTGGGCTGCGTTTCCGAGACCGCGACGAGATCCGCCGACGCCGGCTCGGCCGGAGACTCGACACGAGCGATCGATCCACGGGGCTTCACCGCCCCGGGGCTTCTTGCCGCGCGAGAGCCCGCCAGAAGCCCGGCGTAGGCCGCGAGCGCGACACACGCCAGCCCCGCGCCTCCAAGAAGCACGTATCGCAACGTTTTCGACGGCCCGCCCTCCCGCGCCAACGTCCGGTCGAAATCGCGAATGACCATGCGCGCCGTTCGCGCGGAAACCCGTTTCTCCCGGAGCCCATAGGAGGCGATCAAGGCGTTGTCGCACAGAATGTTGATGAGCCGCGGCGAACCTTGAGCCCGCCTCACGATCGTATCCACCGCCCGCGGACTGAACACGTTTTCCTTGTCCTGGGTCACGAGACCGAGACGGTAGAGAACGTATTCCGCGCTCTCCTCGAGCGTCAGAGGGCGCAGCGTGGCCCGCACCGCCATCCGCTGGCGAAGCTGGCGCAGCTCGGTCCGCCCGATCTTCTCGTCGAGCTCGGGTTGACCCACCAGAACGATCTGAAGCAGCTTGGCCTCGGGCGTTTCGAGATTCGACAACGTCCGCAGCGACTCGAGCGTCTCGACGGGCATGTTCTGCGCCTCGTCCACGATCATCACCACGTTGCGATCCTGGCGATACTCCTCGATCACGATCTCATAGAGCCGCCGCAGCATTTCGTACTCGTCGTCGTGGGTGTCGACTCCGAGCTCCTGCATCACGGTCCGCAAAAGGTCCTTGAACGGCAGATCGGGATTGAAGACATAGACCGGCTTGACCCGGTCCCGATCGACTTGTTCCAAGTAGGACCGGACGACGGTGGTCTTGCCGCTGCCCACCTCCCCCGTTAGCAGAACGAACCCTTTGCGCTGGTCCACCCCGTAGACGATCGTCGCCAGCGCCTCGCGATGGCTCGGGCTCGGATAGAGAAACGCCGGGTCGGGAGTGATGCTGAACGGAAAGGCCTGGAAACCGAAGAACGACTGGTACACGCCGCGCCCCCTCTGTTCGGAGAGATTGAACGCATCTTCAACGCACAACGACGACCGATACGCTCACAATAGCAGAACGAGGCGGACCGGGTCAACCGGCCCGTGAGATCCAAGAACGGCGGGGTGAAATCCTGGGAACGCCGAGCGCCGGCTCGGCACAAACGGAGAGGAGGAGAGAAGCCGAGCCGGCGCTCGGCGTTCCCAGGGTGCCGCTCAGGGTATTCTATGGCGAAACCTCGAGCATACAAGGTAGGACTCTTCCGAATCGCAGATCGTCGAACGGGAGTGAATCGCAGTCTCCTCCCAAGAATTCCTCTCCCGTGCCGCCCCGCGTTCAGGACGCGTTGACCTCGTTGCTCATCGCGGCATGTATCTTGTCGAGCGCGTCGAGGCCCCGGCGGGCGCGAGGCGCCAAGTCATCGGGCGTCGTCAGGCCGATCGCCGAGAGGGTCTCCATGAACTGGTCCGCGAAGCGGGCCTTTTCGTCTTCCGGCGCGTCGTTCTTGATCGCCTTCATGCTCGCGGTCTGTATGAACAGGGCGAACCAAACGCTCTCGCGATGGAACCCGGACTCGATCAGCTCGGTGATGCCGCCGATGGCGATAGGCCGCACACACTCCGCGAACTCGAAATCCGGCCAGAAGGGGGTCTTGAGAACCGCGACCGCCCGGTCGAACATCGGCATCGTCGCGTCGCGCAGCGCCTCGGCGTCGGATCGGGAGAAGTGCCGCGTCCCGAGCACGTCGAGCAATTCATCGTACAGATCCTCGCGTCCCATCGAGTTCAGGATCTCGCGCGCTACGACAAGGCACTTCCGAAAGGTCGGGGAACGCAGCTTGGCGAGGGGACACTGCGCCGCTGTGTTGCGTATCCCGAGTACGAAATCCATCATCCGCCCCACCTGCGGGTCTTCCGCAACCTTTGTGAGCTTGTGGCGGGCGCTGCCATTGGCCCCCCGTAATCGCTCCAGCACCCACTTGGGCTCGGCGAATTTCGGCCCGACGGCTTTCTGAACGTCGCTCAGGATACCCGTCGGATCGGAGAGGATGTTGTTCACGGCGAAATGATGGGCCTTGTAGGGATCGCCCAGGACCTCTTCGGGATCGTCGAAGTGTGCCAGTCTTGTGGGAACAGCCTCGACGATCACGCCCTCGAACAGGATCTTCTTCTGTCGCGGCGTGGCCTTCGGATTTTCGACCATCAGCCACAAGTCGACGTCCGAAGTCGCGGGCCATTCCGCCTCGGGGTCCATGGCGTTGGCGGACCCGGCGATGATGGCTCCCTTGTAGCCGGGATAACTCGCCGCGTTCTCCTCGATCCACTTGCACGCCGCCTGTTTCGCCTCGCGAACCTTCATCGTCGAGGGTCTCCGTTCTCGGAGTAACGAGTGAGGCAGGGGGATGCCTGCCGCACTCCTCATTCTTCATGCATCACTCATCATTTCTTCGCGCTGGGTCGGTCCGCGGCGGTGCGGTCGAGGGCGCCGGCGAGGTCGACTCCGAAGGTCCAGTGCGAGTCGGCGCTCATGCGTTCGAGCTTCGCTTCGTCCACCTCGACCCCCAAGCCCGGGCCTTCGGGGACGAGGAGATGGCTGTTCTCGTATTGGACGGGGGTCCGGACCACGTCCTCGGTGTAGAGGCGAGGGCCCGTGTTGTCGGCCGGATAGTCGAGAACCCGCGCAACCGACGCCAAGTGGGCCGCCGCGGCGGTGCCCAGGCTGAGCTCCTGGGTCGTGCCGATCAAGACGCTCGCGCGCGCCGCTTCGGCGACGGCGATGAGTCGGATACTGGCCCGCAATCCGCCGAGCAGGTAGGGCGAGACGTTCAGAATGTCGAGATGACCGTAGCGGATCAGTTGCCACCCGTGTTGGAGGTGGGTGACGTGTTCGGAAACGGGCCAGCGGCTTCGGCGCGTGAATTCGCGCAGCCCCTCGAAGTCGCCGCGCGGAACGACGCTTTCGACCAGCATCCATTCGGCAAAGTCGGCGAACCGCTCGACGGCGCGCCAGGAGCGTCGCCAGTCGAGAAGGTTGGAGAAATCGAGCGACTTGATCTCGACCCGGCCCTGGAACCGCTCGGTGAACCGGCGCAGAAACTCCTCGTCGGCCTCGAGGTTGGCGCCCGTGTAGACCCGGATCAAATCGAATCCCTCGGCGAGCTTGGCCTCGATCCGATCGAGGTTGGGCGCGACCTCGTCGATCGACCGCATCCGAAAGACGGGATAGCAGACGCGGACCCGGTCGCGCAGTTTGCCTCCGAGCAAACGATAGACGGGAACGCCGTCCACGCGCCCGAGCAGGTCGTGGAGCGCCAGGTCGATCCCCTGGCGCACGAGACCCGAGCGGCTGTACATGTGTCCCTCGTCGGGATAGAAGCGCAGAAGGTCGTCTTCGACCTTGGCCAGGTTGCGCGGGTCCGCGCCTCCAAGGAGCGCGTTGAGCGCGCGTTCGAGCTCGGGCAGGTCGAACTGATACATCGGCAGGTGCGAGAGATCGCTCATCTCGCCCCAGCCGACGTCGCCCGAGTCGGTCTCGACGCGCACGATCACGTGTTGGTTGGCGACCCCGGTTTGGCGAGGCGTGGCGACGGGAAACAGACGGATGCGGTCGATTTTCACGGTAGACTCCCTGGGAAGAGGCAAGGACCGCGTCTCACGCGCCGGCCTCTTCCGATTCGAGAATACTCTCCAATCCGGAAATCAGAGGAGGAAGATCTTCGCAAACGGTGTCCCACAACAGATTCCAGTCCAGAATGTCGTACCCATGAATCAGACGGTTTCTCATGGAAACGATCTGGGTCCAAGCGATGCTCGAGTGGCGAACGCGGGTTCGCGTCGAGACGCGGGTTGCGGCTTCTCCGACAACCTCGACAAGACGGGTGAGAGCCAATTGGAGCATTCGGTCGGCCCGAAGATCTTCGCGGGTTCGACCTTCGCTCAACTCGACGGCTTCGCGGGCGTGGTCGAGCATATGACGGAGGCCGACGATGTCGTCACGTTCGCTCATATTGCGCCTCCGCTCCGGCCAGGACGCGATCGCGATAATAGGGACTGAGGCAATTGGGTGTGTTCATGTCCACCTTGCGGCCGAGGATCTCGCTCAGTTCGATCTCCATACCGGCCAAGCCGATCAGCCCGACCCGCGCCTCGGGCTCGAACTCGACCAACACGTCCACGTCGCTGGAAGGGCCGAAATCGTCGCGCAGAACGGAGCCGAAAAACGCCAGGCGTCGGATCCGGTTGCGCCGACAGAACTCGGCGATGTGCTCTTGGGACACAGCCAGTTTCGGCGTCATATTTCGACTCTCCCTGTCTGCCGAAAGCAAGAACGAGGCCTCCGGGGCGTCCGCGCAAGACCGTCGCGTCGAGAAACGCGTACAAGATCTGAACGCGCGGACACGTGCGACGCGGTCATCGCAGTCTCGCGGCGATTTCGTTGAACCCCGCTTGCAGGAACCCGCAGTCGGCCCCGCACGAGACGAACCGCATTCCCTTTTTCTTCCACTCGACGGCCGAGTCGATCGACCCGACGTGAATCCCCGGCGCGACGCCGTGGCGGCCGCACGCCTCGATCACGTTCTCGATCCATTCGATCTCGTCGGGCGTGTCCATCTTCCCCGGGTGTCCGAGCCCGACGGCCAGATCGGCGGGACCCACCATCGCGATGTCCACTCCGTCGACCGACAGGATCGAGTCCAGGTTGTCGAGAGCGGCCGCGAGCTCGATCTGCGGAATCACGAAGTTCACGGCGTTGCTTTCCTCGATATGGAGGACGATGTCGGGCCGCACGTAGTCGGTTTGGCCCTTGAGCGAAACGAACCCTCGACACCCGAGCGGAGGGTACTTCGTGCATCGCACGGCGCGTTCGACCGCTTCGGCGTCTTCGATGCGTGGGAGGATCAGCCCTCGCGCTCCCGCGTCGAGACGCGGACAGAGATGCTCGTAGGTCGGCGCGACGACGCGCACTATGGGGATGACGCCGAGCGCGCGGGCGAGCTTGACCAGGTCGGCCACCCTTTCGTTATCGTAGGTTCCGTGTTCGGTGTCGATGATGACGAAATCGAGACCCGCCGCGGCAACGAGCTGGATGACGAACGGGTCGCGGACGTCCTGGAGCATGGTGCCGATCGCCGCTCCCTTCCGATCGATGCTCTCCCTCAAACTGAGGTTCATCGCCCAAGTCCTCCCCCTAGGGTAGATAAAGAAAACGATGGCAGTGGTCGCACTCGGCGATACTCTCGTCCCGAGTCATTTCCTGCATGCGCGATGGGATGACGCGGACAAAACACCCGCCGCAATTCCCGTCCTGAACCGGTGCGACGCACGTTCCTCGATGAGTCTCCGAGAGCCGCCCGTAGCGATGAAGCAGCGCGGGCTCGACAACCGCCGCCTGTTCGGTACGGCGCGACTCGAACGCGACGAGTTCGGCCGATTTCTCCTTCTCTCGCTCTTCGAGTCGTTCGACTTCCTCGCGACAGGTCGTTTCCTTCGTCGCCAGCGTCGTTTCGAGCTCGGCGATCTTCGAGGCGATCGCCTCTTCCTCTTCCAGGATGCGAAGGCCCTGGTCGTCCGCCTCGGAGATCTTGCGGCGCAGGTCTTCCATCTCGTGCGTGAGAGCGTCGTACTCTTTCTGCGTCTTAACCCGCATCTGTTGGGCGTTCAGCTTCCCCAGGGACGCGCGCCACTCGAGAACCTGACGCTCCTCGTCGCGAATGCGTTTCTCGAGATCGACGTTCTCCTTGCGCGCCTGGTCGAGCTCGCGGCGCGTGCGGTCGAGGTCCGACAGGCGGGTTTCGCGCAACGCCGGATATCGACCCAGCTCGCTGCGCAACCGGAAGATCTCGCGGTCGAGTTCTTGGAGAGCCAACAACTTCTGGAGTTCTGGATTCATGAGGGTCGCCTCCGGACGCGGCCTGGCTGGGACGATGTCTGGAAACCTGGGAGCAGTGTAATGCCCCTTGGGGCAAAGTTCAACCGCGGATTCGATCGCGCCGCGCACGTTGTGCACCCGCTCGCGAGCCGATTTCTCCCTTGAAAACGCCCTCTGAAAAGGCAAGAATCCCGACTGCGACCTCGTCGGCGTTGCGTCGCGTCCGGGTCGTGGCCCGGTGTCCGCCGCAGCTCTCGCAACTCCGATCCGTTCAGACCCGCCGGAGACCGGAGCGGTCTCCGAATTCCCCGAAACGGCAGATTCCAACGTGCGTTTTCGTCCGATTCCAGCGTGTCTTCTTCTCGCGTGGGTCTGGATCGCGCCGTGGCTTTCTCCCTTATCGTTCGCAAACGCGACCGACGCGGCAACGATCGAGACGGTCTACATCGCGGGTTACGAGCGCCGCGAGCTCAAGTTCGACACCTATCTCCTCAGTTGGCCCGATTTGAAGGACTTGACCCCGGGCGTCAGCTCTCTGACTCTCCCGGTCTTCTCGGCCGAAGTGGAAAACGGCGATATCATCCTAGGCGACGGCGACGACGTCGCGGTCAACGGCCTCCAAGTCGGTCCCAACGGCGATCTGAGCCGCGTCCCCTCGGGCTTCGATTCGACGGGTCTGTACGCAAAGGTGACCGCGGCCCCCTCGATCGCCGACGACCGCGTGAGTCTCAAGATCAAGCTCGTATGCGCCGGACAGGTCGCCACGGCGTCGGGCGATTTCGGCACATCCTCGACCCTGACGCTCGAAGCGGAGCTGGCGGGCCCGTTCGCGCGCGAGGAGATTTCGCAGGCACGCCTGAAGATCTGGGACAAGACCGAGGTGCTCCCCTTCGAACCCTTGCCCGGCATCATCGATCGCCTGAACATCGAATTGCAGGCCGTCGAGCTGACCGTCACCGACTTGCCCGACCTTCGATTCGGCTCGATCTGGCCCGAAGGGGAGATGCTCTCCAGCGCAGACTCGCACATCGGGTTTACCGCCCGGAACGACGGCACTCTCGCCTCGGACGCATGCCAATACCAAGTTCGGGTCGATGGAGCGCTGGTCGGCGAGTCCGATCTTCCCGCCCTGGCGCCGAACGGGGGGCTCTTCACGCAAACCGGGTTCAATCTCGGCCAGCTGACCGCGGGCTCACACACCGTCACGGTTCTGCTGGATTCGGCCGACACCGTCGCCGAATCCAGCGAAACGAACAACGAACTCGGTCTCGCCATCTCCGTCCAGGCGGACACCGCCGCCCGTCCCGCATGGATGCTCTACGAGTAGCGTCGGTCTGACAGAGACCGAGAGTCGGGAACGATCCGGGGAAGAAGATGACCCCCGGGACTTCTCCTGGCGCGGCGATTCTCGTCGTCTGCCTCGTGAAAGATCGAGGGCGATTCGCCCCGGGGGATTTCCGGGGTGGGACATACTCCTTGCGGTGGGGAGAACGGGATGTCTATAATAGATGAAGCATAGCGATGGCCCTGAGAATGGGCCTCAAACGATACGGTAAGGAGCCGCGGTTCTATGGAAGAAAAAGTGAAGTCCGCTATCGAGGACGTTCGTGCCGCCCTTCAGTCGCACGGCGGCGATATCGAGTTGGTTCGTCTGGAAGGCAACAAGGTGTTCGTTCGCCTCGTCGGAGCGTGTGCCGGGTGTCCCGGGGCGATGATGACTCTGAAACAGGGGGTCGAGCGACGCCTCAAAGAGGTCGTTCCCGAGATCGAATCGGTCGAGGCCGTCAGCTGATTCCTCCAGGTTCGACGGGAGGAAGTGCGGGGGGCAGCCGCGTTTGCGCGGCTGCCCCCCTTTCGTTTTCTTGTGTGGAGTGCGGAACCTTGGTTCCGCTTTCGTTTGCGCAAGCTTGCTTGCGCCGGACTACGTCGGAAACGACGGACCGGGATCGACGGGAGCAAGCTCCCGTCGGCCAAAGCGGAACCTCGGTTCCGCACTCCATATCAAACCAGGAATCCCGGTCTTCATCCGCAGTCCCGCGGATTCGAAAGAGGCCTTTCGCGTCGATCCGCCTCCTCTTTTTCAGTGGCGAAAAGCGGGCGGCGTTCCTATCTTGAACTCCGAGTGCGGCGAATCCTGACTCCGGGAGGTCCCACGCGCATGAACGAGGAATCGGCGAAACTCTCCGATGTGTCCATCGAGTCTTTGGGAGACCGGGCTCGCGCCCTTACCGAGGCGCTTCCCTACATCCACGAGTTCCGAGGCGCGACGATCGTCATCAAGTACGGCGGCCACGCCATGGTCGATCCCGACCTCAAACAGTCGGTCGTCCGCGATCTGATCCTGATGGAGGCGGTCGGGATGAAACCGGTCGTCGTTCACGGCGGCGGACCCGACATCACGCGTCTGATGGATCGGCTCGGGAAGAAACCGGAATTCGTCGAGGGGCTACGGGTCACGGACCAGGAAACGATGGAACTGACCGAAATGGTCCTGGCGGGAAAGCTCAACGGCGAGCTGGTCAACCTCGTGAATCGTTCGGGCGGGCGGGCCGTGGGCTTGAGCGGCAAGGACGCGGGCCTCATCGCCGCTCGAAAGATGGGCGGCGAAGGGAAACCCGACATCGGCTTCGTCGGCGAGATCACGGCGATCCGGACCGAGATCCTCGAGGTCCTGGATGAGCACCACTTCATCCCGATCATTTCTCCCATTGGCGGAGACGATCAGGGCAACAGCTACAACATCAACGCCGACACGGTCGCCGCCGAGGTCGCCAAGGCACTCCGCGCGTGCAAACTTATCCTCCTGACCGACGTGCGCGGCGTGCAACGCGATCCCACGGACCCCTCGACCCTGATCTCGACCATCGAGCGCGGCGACGTGGAACCGCTCGTCAAGGACAAGGTCATCGCCGGCGGGATGATCCCGAAGGTCCGGGCCTGCGCCGACGCCCTCGACCGCGGCGTCGGGAAGACGCATATCGTCGACGGCCGGGTGGAACACGCCATCCTTCTGGAACTCTTCACCGACCACGGTATCGGGACGCAGATCGTCAGTAGGCAGTAGACAGTAGGCAGTAGGCTGTAGGCAGAAGAAGAGTGACAGACTCTACAATCCATCTCAGAAACCTCCTAAGCGCTGAAAGCGCGGCATATCATAGCCCAGGGCAAGTGAGCGCATAAGCGACCGGAGGGAGCGAAGCGAGCGACGCCCTGGGTTTGTTGGGCCTCTTCCATATTTCGCTGGCGCGTGTCCTTGCTTCGCAAGGACCGTGACAGCGCTCGACTGAGGTTCTTGAAATAGGTTGTAGACCTTAGGCGATCGATCGCGAAGAATCAACAGACGGCGGGTCCTTCGACATGTTCAGGATGGGCGGCGGACGAATCCTCGCAGCGGCGTCGCTCCTCTTCGCGTCGGTTCTCGTCTCTCTGGCATCGCGCGAGGACTGCTGGGGCGACGAAGGATTCTCGCTCCGCCGGATCGACGCTTCGTGGAGACAACTCTACTTCCCCTTTGCTTCGCGACCCGCTGAAACGTATCCCGATCCGTTCGACCGCAACTACGTGTTCGACCACGGTTCGCCGCTCTACTTTGTCGTCGTGCGCGCCGTCTTGGGGAAAGACGCGGGCATTGTCCCCATTCGCCTCTTCTCGATTGTCCCCGCCGCGGCCACCCTGCTTCTTGTCGGTTGGTGGGCATGGGGACGGCTCGGACGAACGGCCGGTCTTGCCACCGCGGCCCTCTTTGCCTGTTCTCCGACGACAATCTACTTCGGTCACGAAATTCGGCCCTACGCCATGGGGATGCTGCTGGCGGCGGCCATGCCGGTCGGCGCGTGGCGCTTGAGGCAGCAACCGCTCGCGGCTTTCGCCTGGCTCTTTTTCTCTACCGCGGCGGGGATCCTGACACACGAGTTCTTCCTCTGGTGTGCGTTCGCGCTCACCGCGACCCTTGTGCCGGGAGCGTTTCGACAAACGGACCGGCCTTTCTCCCTTGCGGCGATCGCCGGACTTGGATCGGGCGCCCTGGCCGCGTTGGCTCTGCGCGCGCCCCAAATCCTATCCAATCTCGAGACCCACGTGGACTCACCACCCTTCTCCCTCCAAGTTGTCCTCCACACAATCGCTCTCCCCGTGGCGGGTGCGGACGGACGACACGCCGTCCTGGGAGCGCTGTTGGTGCTCCTTGTTGGCCTGGCGACCGCCGCTCTCGCGCTCGGTTCCGAACGCGCAGCGCTGGGAAGCACCCTCCTCGCGCTATGGCTCGGTCCGGTTCTGATCGCGCTCGCGGCACGCGGCGCGGCGCACGTTCCGCTCTTTCCTCGCTACACGGTGTTCGCTCTCCCCGGATGGTTCATGACGGCGGCCTGGATGGCGGACGAAGCGTCGCGACGTTCCCGAGCGACGAAAACGGCGGTGTTCGGCCTTCTCGGCGCGACCCTTCTCTTGAGTGCGTACAACTCCTACCAGACTTTCAGACGACCGCTTCGCCCGGCCGTTCGAGAGGCGGCGCAAGCCCTGGTCGACAAATCGAAGGCAGGCGACTATTTCGCGGTCGATCCCGACTGGCTCGGGATCTGCGTCGCCGAACGTTCCCAAGGACGTCCGGCCGCGCGGTACATCTATCTCGGCGAAGGCGTTCGCCAAGACGCGAGGACCATCTGGATCGTCGGGTTTCCCACCCTCTCGCCCCTCGTTGGGTCGAACCTGGCGCCGGACCGATGGAGTCTCGAACCCGACACGCGGACCGCCGGAATGTACCTATGGAAGGCGACCCGCCTGGGAGAGCCGGACAAAGGAGAGTCCGGCGAACCGGCGCGAGGCGCGCCCGCGAGTCAATAGAGCATCCACTGCGCCGCGGTCACGCCAGCCGGTGTGGGCGTGGGCGGCGGGGGTTCTCGGATGGCAAGGCTGCGGCTGAAACTCGCCGCTATTGCGATGAAGCCGGAATTCTCCCATGGAGTGCGCTCGGCGCTGCCAGCGTTTGTTCCCCAAACGACGAGGGTTCCGTCGGACCGGATCGCCAGATTGTGGCGAGAGCCGGCCGCGATGGCGACGAAATCGGCGTTCGGGCCGGGTGGGGGATTCGATTCGCCATTGTCATTTCTTCCCCATACGACAACCGATCCGTTCTCCTTGAGGCCGAGGCTGTGACTTCCGCCCGCTGCGATAGCCACGAAACCCGTGTTCGGCGAGGGCACGTCGCACTGGCCATAGACGTTGTTTCCCCATCCGCTCACCGAACCGTCGGACTTGAGTGCGAGAGTGTGGGAGTCTCCGCCCGCGGCGGCGATGAAACCGGTGTTGGGATAGGGAAGGGTGCACTGGCCGAAACCGTTTGAACCCCAGGCAACGAGGGAGCCGTCGGCCTTGATCCCGAGGGCATGGCCGAGGCCCGCGGCAACCCGAAGAAAACCGGTGTCGTAGGGAGAGGGGAGAGGACTGATGTTCCCCCATGTAACGATCGTGCCGTTCGACTTGAGACCCACACTGAAGTTTTCCCCCGCGGCAATCCCGACGAACTCGGCGTTCGGCTCGGGAACAGAGCACCGGCCGGACTCGTCGACTCCCCACGCGCAAATAGAACCGTCCGATTTCAAAGCAAGAACGTGACCATTGTCTCCGTTGGTGTCCACGGCGACGAAGTCTACATTCGGCGAGGGGCCGTTGCACTGGAAGTCTTCGTTGTCTCCCCACGTGACGACCGAGCCGTTGGATTTCATACCTATACAGTGCGCACTGCCCGCAGCGATGGCCGCGAAGCCCGAGTTCGGCTCGGGAACATTGCACTGCCCTCTATCGTCGTTTTCTCCCCACGCAACGACGGAACCGTCCGACTTGAGTCCATAGCTCGATCCCCAACCGGCCGCCACGGCCACAAAACCGGCATTCGGACCGGGAACATTGAGCTGGCCGAAGTCGTTGGCTCCCCAGGCGACGATCGAGCCGTCGCTCTTGAGGCCCAGGCTGTGCCATCCACCCGCGGTAACAGAGACGAAGCTGCTGTTGGGAACTGGAACGTTGCACTGACCGGCGCCGTTGTGCCCCCATGCGACAATCGATCCGTCGGTCTTAAGCCCCAGGCTGTGCCGGAAACCTGACGATATCGCGATGAAGTCGGCGTTAGGCGCGGGAACGGAGCACTGACCGCAGTCGTTCAATCCCCACGCGGCAATCGAGCCGTCGGACCTGAGCGCCAGGCTGTGGTCAGAGCCCGCGCTCACGGCGACGAAACCGATGTTGGGTACGGGAACGCTGCATTGGCCGTAGTAGGTGGCCCCCCAGGCGACAATCGAACTGTCGTCGCGAAGGGCTACACTGTGTGCGGAACCACCCGACACAGCCACGAGGCCCCCGTTGAACGTCGGAGGATCGCAGCAACACGATCTGTTATTCCCCCACCCCACAACGGAACCGTCGGCCTTGACAGCCAAGCAGTGCCAGTTGCCGGCTCCAATAGCCACATAGCCGCCGCTCAGATCGGCGGGGAAGACCGACCGCCCCCAACTGACCAGCGATCCCTGCCCCCGAGCTCGCCCGCCCAGGCCAAGAAGAAAGAGAAGAAGAACCGCCCAGACCGCGACGCGGGCCCCGGCCCACCCCCTCAAACCTCGCGCCACCCGACGACCCCTGCGTGGCGCCAGCTTCCTCGCTGCCGCGAGGACCGCACTCTGAATCGTTCTGCAATCTCCCCGAAATCTCACGCTGTCGTTTGTCATCCTTGTCTCTCCTGTCCGAATTCCAATAGCGTCTCAACTCTGGCCGTAGGTCCGGTCGAGGAGGGAGACCTCGTACCCCCTCGGGTTGTCCCAGACGATCCACCCCTCATCTGTTAAGTAACAAGTTCTCCCGTTTTCATTCATCCGACCGGCGAAAAAAACACCGACCATGGCATCGAGCGACCAACCTCAGGACACAGAATGACCGATGGGGCCGGAGGAAGGGGAGTTCTCAGGACCCTTTGCAGAGGGCCCTAACCTGCGTGGGATCAGATATGTACGTTTCGGAGGGAAGAAACGGCACGCGACATGCTCAATGAGTCTTCAAGGTTTCGAGGGTGGGGACTTTCTTCTGCCTGATGATTCGCCTTCGCTCTGGCGATCGCGGGGGTCGCCCCGCAATGCTTGGCCCGTTTGGTCGTCGATCGAATCGGCCCGTTTCGCGCTTGCGACCGTCGAGGCCGCCCCGTATTCTGAGGAAGTCGTTCCAAACCTGATCGACCCGGGAGCCGAGCCGAATGCCGAGTTCCAAAGAACGCAAGTTGCCCGCGTCGTTCTGGGCGCTGAACGTCTGCCAGTTCATCGGGGCGCTCAACGACAATGTCTATCGCTGGATCATGGCTTGGGGTCTGGTCACACGCGCAAGCGTCGCGGGCGACCAGATCAACGAGCTGCCGATCTTCATCGCCGGCGTCGTCTTCGCGATTCCGTTTATCCTGTTTTCGCCCGCCGCAGGCGTGTTGGCCGACCGAGTCAGCAAACGCCGCATGATCGTGTTGGTCAACCTCCTGGCCGTTGTCGTGATGACCTTGGGACTGTTTGCCTTTGTGAGCAACACCCCGATCCTCATCTATACCGTTCTATTCCTGATGGCGACCCAGAGCGCTCTCTTCGGCCCCAGCAAACTGGGGATCATCCCCGAGATCGTGCGGATCGAAAGGCTCTCGTTCGCCAACGGGCTCATGGAATCGTTCGTCTATATCGCGATCATTCTGGGTACGATCGGCGGCGGCTGGCTCTACGGGGTGTTCGGCGCCAACGTGGAGGGAGCCTCCACCGCCTCGCTTTGGCGCGCTTCGCTCTTCTGCATGGCGTTTGCGGGTCTCGGTTTGCTCGCGAGCCTTTTCATCCGGGATACGGGTGTGCGAGCCGGACAGAAGGGGCTCTCTCCCTTCTTCTGGAAAGATGTCGCCCGCAACATCCGCTCGTGCGGCGACGACCGGTACCTCCGCCTGACGCTGTTCGCCATCGCGTTCTTCCTCTTTCTGGGCGCGTTCGTCCAAATCAACGTCGCCACCTACGGAACGATCGTCCTCGGCCTGACCAAACCCCAGGCGACCAACCTGTTTCTGCCGTTGGCCTTCGGCATCGGCGTCGGATCGTACTTGGCGGGCCGGATATCGGGCCGCAACATCGAGATCGGGCTCGTCCCGGCCGGCGCTCTGATCGTCTCGGCCGCGTTGACGTATTTCCTTCTTCCGATTCGGAGCACTCTCTTGGCAGTCGTCGACCTGCTCATTCTCGGCGTCGGCGGCGGGTTCTACGTGGTGCCGCTCCACGCTTTTCTCCAGAAGACTGCGCCCGAGAGAAACCGGGGCGAACTCATCGCGACGAGCAGCTTTCTCTCGTTCTGCGGAGTGGGGCTCGGATCGCTCCTGCTCTTGGTTCTCACTTGGATCGGATTGGGCCCCATGGGCCGGTTCGCCTTTCTCGGCGCGATCACCCTGGCGGCCACACTCTACACGGTCTGGATTCTGCCCGACTTCCTGATTCGTTTCATCGGTCTCATCGTCGCGCGGCTGGTCTATCGCCTGGACGTCGCCGGGGCGGAACACGTCCCCCAGGAGGGCGGCGCCCTGATCGTCTGCAACCACGTCTCGTATTCCGACGCCGTTCTTCTGATGGCGACCCAGCAGCGCCGCATCCGGTTCATGATGTATCGCTCGATTTACAGCCACCGCCGTCTCGGGTGGCTCTTTCGATTGATGCAGGCGATCCCGATCGCCGACGACGATCCGCCCAAGGAAATCGTACGCTCGCTCCAAACCGCGCGTCGGGCGATCGACGAAGGCTGGCTCGTGTGCATCTTCGCCGAGGGAAGCCTCACCCGCACGGGTTACATCATGGAGTTCAAACGCGGATTCGAACGCATCATGAAAGGTTCGAGCCATCCGGTGATTCCGGCGAACCTCCACGGCGTGTGGGGATCGCTTTTCAGCTACGCCGGAGGACGGGTGTTCAACCGCCTGCCGCGTCCGCCGCGTCCGCGCGTCACGGTCTCGTTCGGCGCGCCGCTCGCGGCGTCCGCCACCGCCTTCGAGGTGCGGCAAGCGGTGATGGAACTCGAATCCCAGGCGTTCGAGCGGGAACGCGCCCGGGCCCGTCCTCTTCCCGAGGAGTTCGCCGCGACGGCGCGCCGCCAATGGGGCCGCGCCTTCATGAGCGACACGACGGGCAAGCGCCTCACCTTCGGCCGCGGACTCGTCGGCGCGCTGGCGATGAAACGGCTCTTGCGAGCCGACTTGACGAAGGACGAGACCCACGTCGGACTCCTGCTTCCGACGAGCGTCGGCGGCGCGCTGGCCAACCTCGCCGTCTCGTTCATGGGCCGCGTGCCGGTCAACCTGAACTTCACGGCCTCGCGCGAGGCGATCGAGTCGGCGATCGGGCAGTGCGAAATCCGACACGTCGTCACTTCGCGACGGTTCGTCGAGAAGGTCGGCTTGGACAACCTCCCGGGGCCGATCTTCCTCGAAGACCTGATGGGGCGTCTCGCGCCGAAGGACAAGATCCTCGCCTCTCTCCAAGGGCGGTTCTGTCCGCTTCGCTACCTCGTTTCGCGGCGCGGAGACAAGCGCCGCCGTTCGGTCGACTCGACGGCGTCGATCATCTTCTCCTCCGGATCGACGGGTCAGCCCAAAGGCGTCGAACTCACCCACTACAACATCCTGTCGAACGTCCGCGCGGTGCAGCAGGTCCTTCGCATCGCGCCCGACGACACGATCTGCGGCGTCCTGCCGTTCTTCCATTCGTTCGGTTTCACGGGGACGCTTTGGCTTCCGGCGCTGGCGGGGATCGGAGTGGCGTACCATTACAGCCCCATCGAGGCGGAAACGATCGGCAAAGTCGTCGAGGAGAGCCGATGCACGCTTCTGGTCAGCACGCCGACGTTTCTCCTGGCCTACATCCGCCGCATCAAACCGGAACAGTTCAAAACGCTGCGCCTCGTCATCACGGGCGCCGAGAAGATGCGGCCCCGCACCGCCGCCGCGTTCGAAAAGCGCTTCGGGATCGTCCCGATGGAAGGCTACGGCGCGACCGAACTCTCGCCCGTCGCGAGCGTCAACGTGCCCGACGTCGAAGCGGACGGCGTTTATCAGAAAGCGTACCAGCCCGGCACCATCGGCCGTCCGATCCCCGGCGTGACGATGAAAGTGGTCGATCCCGACGACTTGGGACGCGAACTCGGGTTCGGCGAAGAAGGAATGCTTCTCGTCCGCGGTCCCAACGTGATGAAAGGATACCTCCGCCAGCCCGAGAAGACCCGCGAGGCGATGCGCGGAGCGTGGTACGTGACCGGCGACGTCGCCCGCATCGACCACGACGGGTTCGTGACGATCACCGACCGCATGTCGCGCTTCAGCAAGATCGCGGGCGAGATGGTCCCGCACCTGGCCGTCGAGGAGAAGATTCAGGAATGCCTCGGCGCGAGCGAACCGGTCTGCGCCGTCACGTCGCTGCCCGACGAAAAGAAGGGCGAACGCCTCGTCGTGCTGCTCACTCCCGAGGCGGGCGATCCGACCGAGGTCCACGCGAAGCTCAAGGAATCGGGCCTTCCCAATCTCTGGATTCCCGCCTTAGGCAACATCGCGACGATCGACGCGATCCCGGTTCTCGGAAGCGGCAAGGTGGACCTCAAGGCCTTGCGCACCCTCGCGGAGGAACGGCTTGGGAGCAAGGAGGAGAAGTGAAGCGTGAGTACGCCACATCTATGGAATTGGAGGTCGTGACGATCGTGAAAGCAGGGCGGGAGGGATACAAGGACATTCTCGAAGGCGTCAGGCTGAAGAACCTGGTGCACGGAGAGAGGACTCACCTCACGAGAGTCGAGTTCAAGAAAGGCGCGGTGGTGCCCGAGCACGAGCATCCTCACGAACAGACCGGCTACCTGATCTCGGGAAGCCTGAGGTTCTTCGGCGGGGCTGAAGAAACGGTCGTATCGCCGGGCGACTGCTGGACGTTCCGGGGCGGCGAGAGGCACGGAGCCGAAGCGCTCGAGGACACGGTCGTGCTCGAGTTGTTCTCACCGGTGCGCGAAGACTATCTGAGTTTGTGAGACCGGAGAACCGGGGAAGAAGACGGCGAAGAAGATAACCGCGAAACACTCGAATGAAGAACACGACAGAGATCTACCGGCGACAGAGCCAGGTCGGGACGGTTCCTCACCGGTATTTCTCCGCCTTGTGGCGGACAATTTCCCCTTTGACCATGTAGACGACGTCCTCGGCGATGTTCGTTGCGAGATCGGCGATCCGCTCCAGGTGGCGCGAGACCGAGAGCAGGTGGATCAGCGCCTTGATCTGCTCCGGACGCCGGCTCATCTCTTCCTGAACGATCTCGTACATCTCGCGGTTCATCCGGTCGACCTCGTCGTCCGCCGCGCCAACCTCGCGGGCGAGCGCGACGTCCATGTTGACCAGGGCGTTCAGACTCCTCTTGAGCATGTCCTGGCTCTTGCGCGTCATCCGCTCGAAGTCGAACTCCAAAGGGACCGGCTCGTGCAAGGCGAGGAACTCGGCGCGCTCGGCGATGTTGACGGCGTAGTCTCCCACGCGTTCCAGGTCGTTGTTGATCTTGAGAACCGCGACGAGGAACCGCAGATCGACGGCGACCGGCTGGTGAAGGGCCAGGACCTTGAGGCATTCCTCCTCGACCTCCACCTCGATCTCGTCCACCTTCGCGTCGTCCTCGATCACCTGTCGGGCGAGGACGGGATCGCGATGCAGCAGCGCCTCGACCGATTTCCGAACGCCGTCCTCGACGACCGTTCCCAGCCAGAGGACTCTCTTCTTGATCTTGTCCAGTTCCTTGTGGAAATGCCTGGTCATGACGATTCTCCTCGCTGGCGCGGCGCCCGCGCGAGCCTCATCCGAACTTGCCCGTGATGTAGGCTTCGGTCTGTTCTTGCACCGGTTTGGTGAAGACCTGTTTCGTCAGGCCGAACTCGACGAGAACCCCTTCGTAGAGGAACATCGTGTAGTCCGAAACGCGCGCGGCCTGTTGCATGTTGTGGGTGACGATGACGATCGTGTAGTCGCCGCGCAACTCGTCGATCAAATCCTCGATTCGAGTCGTCGAGCGAGGGTCGAGGGCCGAAGCCGGCTCGTCCATCAAGAGCACCTCGGGATCGACCGCCAGCGCCCGGGCGATGCACAGCCGCTGCTGTTGTCCGCCCGACAAGCCGATCGCGCTGTCGGCCAGACGGTCCTTCACTTCGTCCCACAGGGCGGCTCGTCGAAGACTCTTCTCGACGCTCTCGTACAGCGCGGCGCGTCCCCGGATTCCAGAAAGGCGCGGGCCGTACGCGACATTGTCGAAGATCGACTTCGGGAACGGATTGGGTTTCTGAAACACCATTCCGACCCGGCGACGCAAGGTCACGACGTCGATGTGGGGATCGTAGAGGTCCACGTCGTAGAGGGTCAGCTTCCCTTCGACGCGGCACACGGGAATCAGGTCGTTCATCCGGTTGATGGCGCGCAGGAACGTGCTCTTGCCGCATCCGCTCGGGCCGATGATGGCGGTCACCCTTCCCGCGGGGATGTCCGCTGTCACGGACTTGACGGCCTGTGCCGCGCCGTAGAAGACCGAGAAAGCCTCCGCCCTCACAATCGGTTCCTCAACCGGGAATCCGGTTCGTTTCCCTGCCTCGTTTCGAGGCGCGGTCGGAGGCGGTTTTTCGCGAGTCTTTTCGTCGATGATGGTCATGACCATTTCTCATCCCGCCTGTCTTCTACTGATCCTGGCGCGGACGATGACCGCGCACAAGTTCAAAGAGAGCACCGCGAGCACCAGCGTCAGGACCATGCCGTACTGGACGTGACGGATTTCGTCGACCGCCTCGTGCTCGGTGCAAAGGTTGTAAATGCTCCACGGCAAGGCGGGCGTCCCCTGCGTGAACACTTCCCAGATGCGCAGCGGCTTCCCGACGCTGACCGCCGCGGTGAAGATGATCGGCGCCGTCTCGCCGGCCGCGCGTCCCGTGCTGATGATGGTGCCGGTCAGGATCCCCGACAACGCGGCGGGCAGAACGACGGTGGTGACGGTTCGCCATTTGCTCGCTCCCAACCCCATGGCGGCCTCGCGATACGTATTGGGCACGGCCCGAATCGCTTCTTCGGCCGAGCGGATCACCGTCGGAAGGACGAGCAAGGCCAAGGTCAGCGATCCGGCCAGCACGCTCTTGCCCTCCGAGACGTGAATCGTGTTGATAAGGAACGCCAGACCGAAAAGGCCGAAGACGATGCTGGGCACGCCGGCCAACGTACTCACGCAGCTGCGCAAGGCCGAGACGAGAGGATTGTCGCCCGCGTATTCGACGAAGTAGACGGCGGCGATAACGCCCAAGGGGGCGGCGATCAACATCGCCCCGAGGGTCAAATAGATCGTTCCGAGCAAAGCCGGCCAGATGCCGCCGAACATGTTCGCGTCGATCGGCCTGTCGGTGAAGAACCCCCAATAGAAGGTAAGACGAGGACGCAGCATCTCGGCCAGGTGCGTTTCGACATAGGGAAAGAGCGGTTCCAGAGCCGTCCCCGCGAATGTCTCCGAACGGGGCGTGAAAACCTCGACCCCCATCGCATCGGAATTCGAGTAGTCGTAGCTCTCGACGTAGAGGAGGTCGCGCAGTTTCGCCGACGCCCGGTCCCAACGGGTCTGTCCGTACTGGTCGCGCGGGAGGACCGGCCGGGTCTCGCCGGGCATCGGCCCGAGGAGTTCGCGAAGCGCCTCCTTCAGTTCGCCGAGTTCCTTGCGATACTTCCGCCGCTCCGACCGGGGTTTCCCTTCCATCTCCTTCTCGAATTCCTCGATTCGGGCATAGACGGGGAGACGCGTCTCTTGGGCTTTCTCGATTCCAGCCTCTACGGCGACCCGGTCGCCGCGGCCCATCTTCTCGAGCAGGAAGCGCCGGTGTTCGATTGTCCCGCGAAAGACGATCGCCTTCACCCCTCCGACGCAGATCGGGGCGAGAAGAACGACCAGGGCCAACGCCATCAGACCGATGGAGAAGAACCCCAGTCCGCTGAAGGAACGATCGAGCATTTTGCGCGTCGATAGCCGCATCGTCTCGGCCTCTCATCCTCTCGCTCTCTTCGACCGCCGGACGGCCCACTCGCTGACCAGGTTGCAGACGAACGAGAACGTCAACAAACACAATCCGAGCGCGAAAAGCACGTGGTACCGCGACGAACCGGTCACGTGATCCGCCTCGCCCATGTCGCCCGCGATGGTCGCGGTCAGCGTTCGCACCGGGGCGAGCAGGTTGTACCAGGGGCGCGGCACCATGGCGGCGTTGCCCGAGGCCATCCACACGACCATGGTTTCGCCGATCGCCCGCATCACGCCCAGGAGAACGGCGGCCAGAATGCCGCTGCTCGCCGCGGGAATCGCCACTTTGAAGACCGTCTCGGCCCGCGTCGCTCCGAGCGAGTAGCTCCCTTCGCGCAGTTCGCGCCCCACGGCGGTCAAAGCGTCCTCGGACACGCTCACGACCGTGGGGAGAGCCATGATGGCAAGAACGAGACTGACGTTCAGGGCGTTCGTGCCGCTGAGAATCTCGATGTGGTTAAGCCTGCCGGAAAGAACGAACAGGGCGGTGAAGCAAGCCGCAAGAAGAAGCATCGTCACGAACAATCGGCCCCTGCCTCGGAGGCGCTCCGAGAGACCGGCCGTCGTCAGGTCGCCGATCACCACGGCGCCGATCGCCCCCAGAGGAAGACCCACGATCCACAAACAAACCGCAATCAGCGTTCCCCCTTGGTCCTGCAGGATGGGCGCGAGCACGACCAGGGCGAAGAAGCCGTATGCCACGGATGGGATGGCGGCCAGCACTTCGATGATGGGTTTGACGACTTGGCGAAGGGAGAAAGGCAGAACATCGCTGAGACAGACCGCCGCGGCCAAACCTAGCGGCGCGGCCAGGAAAACCGCCCCGGCCGTGACGAGAGCCGTACCCACGAACAACGCCAGCGCGCCGAATTCGGCCGTTTCGGAAGACGGGTACCAGCGCGTGCTGGTAAAAAACTCGCGAAAGCCCTCTGCCCGGAAAAACGGCAACGCGTCGCGGATGATGAAGACGAAGATGAAGAGGACCGCCAGTGCGGAAACCGACGTGATCGTCAACAAGACTCCATGACCGACGAGGGCCGCCGTCTTTTGGAGACGGCTGGCCCCCGCGCCCATCAACAACTCACTCTTCGCGAGACCCTTAGGAGTCTCCGCCGCGGATGCCATTCATTGCTTCCTTTCGGCCAGGTGGGTCAGTCCGCACCGCCCGGCCGCTCAGTAGTTCGTGACGGGCACGAACCCGATGCTCTCGACGATTTCCTGGCCCTTCTCGGTCAGGTACAGCGTCACGAAGGCGTGGAGATGGCTCCCCAGCTTCGGATACCCGTTCGTGAACATGAAAAGGGGACGGGTGATCGGATAGCGCCCGCTGGCCACGGTCTCGTCGTCGGGTTCGACGCCGTTGACGCGCAACGCCTTGACCTCGCTGACAAAGCCCAGGCCAACGTATCCGATGGCCGTCTGGGTACCCATCACGCGCTGGCGCACGGCCCCGTTGCTTCCGACGTACTCGACGTCGCCCGTCATCTTGTCCTTCGCCATAACGATCGTCTCGAACGTCTCGTACGTACCGCTGTTGGTGTCGCGGCTGATCTTCACGATGTTCGCGTCGGGACCGCCGACTTCCTTCCAGTTGACGATCTTCCCGACGTAGATATCGTGGATCTGTTCCAGGGTGAGATCGCTCACCGGGTTCGCCGGGTGGACGATGACGGCCAGCCCGTCCATCGCGACGACGTGCGCCACCGGCATGACCCCCTTCTCGACCGCCGCCGAGAACTCGGTCGGCTTCATGAAGCGCGACATGTCGGCCACGTCGCACGCTCCGTTGATCAGGCTCTTCGCCCCGTTACCGCTTCCCGACTCGCTCACAACCACGTTCAACCCGGGGTTCTTGGACATGGCGTATTCGGCGAACGCCTTGGCGATGGGTCCCACTGTCGTGGACCCATCCACCGTGATCCGGTTCTCGTCATTCGCACGAACACCGGCGGGTCCCATCGCGAACACCCACGCGACGCACAATCCACACATCAGCGCCCGAATCCTCCCCATACGGAGTTCGCATGTCATCCTTTTGTCTCTCCTTTCGGATTCCCTCTGGCGCGCATGTTCCCCGGCGCCTTGAGGCCTACTACGATCTTCTCTTGGCGATGAACATAGTCTTCGATGACTAGAGGACGACTAGGGGATTGTTAGAATTCGGTTAGACCTGCGAAGTGGGGGGGAAAGACCGGTATCGGCGGCCCCGCAAGGGGCCGAATTCGAATAGCCCCGGGTGCAACCCGGGGATTCGGAGTCCATCTTTGTACGACCCCGAAGGGGTCGAACATGTGTGGATTCGACGATTTGTTCGACCCCTTCGGGGTCGGGATAGAGGGGGTAACGGGCGTTCCCCGGGTTTCACCCGGGGCTATTCAAATTGTCCCCCTCCAGGGAACCCGCCTTGGACGATATCGAGCGGGGATTTGCAATTGCGTCGGAAGGTCGGATTACATCTGTTCGGGCGGAAGGGGCAGGCGTATCGAGAACACGCTCCCTTTCCGGAGTTCGCTCTCAACGGTCGCCCGGCCGCCGTGGGCTTGGGCGATGTGCTTGACGATGGCGAGCCCTAGACCCGTTCCGCCCAGCTCGCGGCTCCGCGCCTTGTCCACCCGGTAGAACCGCTCGAAGACGCGAGCCAGGTGCTCTTGGGCAACGCCGGGCCCCTGGTCGCGCACATGGATGACGATCTCGCCGTTGTCGGTCGCGACTTCGACGTGGATTTCGGAGCCCGGCTCGCCGTACTTCACGGCGTTGTCGATCAGATTCACGCAAGCCTGGCCCAGGAGATGCGGGTCGATATCGGCCTGGATATCCGGCGAACAAGAGACGTGAATCGCCGTGTCCTTTTCGAGGGCCGCGGCCTTGCACAGCCCTACGGCGCCCTCGATCACCGGTAAGAGCGCGCCTCTCCCCAGGAGGACCTGGCCTTTTCGGTCGTCCTCCTCGATCTGCGAGAGCGCCAGCAGGTCGTCGACGATGGCGTGGAGCCGGTCGACCTGGCGGTGGATGATCTTGAGAAACCGATCGAGATCCTCGGCGTTATGCGACGCGCCGTCCAGCAAGGTTTCGACGTACCCCTTGATCGACGTGATCGGGGTCTTGAGCTCGTGCGACACGTTGGCCACGAAGTCGCGCCGCACCTTCTCCAGATGCCGGAGATCGGTCAGATCGTTCATCACCGCCAGAACGCCGGCGCTCTCCTTCTTCGCATCCCGAAGCGGCGCGACCCGAACGCGGATCACGGCATCCCGGTCGCCCTGGAACACGGTCTCCGTCTCGCCGGGTTCCCCCGAGTCCATGACGCGTCTAACCAGCTCGTGTATCTCGACGTTGCGAACGACCTCTTGAAGAGGCTTCCGGCGAGATTGCGCGGCGTCGACGTCCAACAGCCGCGCCGCCGCCTGGTTGAGGTTGAGAATGTTCTCCTCGCCGTCGACCGCAAGAACGCCTTCGACCATGCCGGCCAGGACAGCCTCCAGCTCGTTCCGTTGTCGAACCGTGGTCTGGATGCGGTCGTCGAGCTCCGCCGCCATTCGGTTCATCGACTCCGCAAGCGCGCCGATCTCCAAAGAATCGGGCACGGCCAACGGGATCCCCAGTTCTCCCCGCGCGAAGCGTTCCGCGCCGGTCTTGAGCCTCGCCAAGGATCGGCTGATGGGACGCGACACCCACACACTCGAGAGGGCTACGAGAGCCGTCGCCAGGAGAGCGACCAGGGTCACCCGGCGATGAATGGTCCCCAGTTCCTGGTCGATGAATGCCAGCGACATCGAGACGCGCAACACGCCCAAGGTCTTGTCGTTGTCTCGTATCGCCTTGGTCACGTACATCATGTCGCGCTGCAGCGTATCGCTGAAGCGCACCGAGCTGCCTCGCCCTTCCCGTAAGGCCTCCACGATCTCGGGACGGTCGGCGTGATTGTCCATTCGCGCGGGATCTTCCTCGGAGTCTCCCACAACCCGACCCGAGGGCAGAACGACCGTCAGTCGCATCGGAGTCTCGGAGGCGATCTGGTTGCAGACCATGTCCACCCTTCGGTCGTCGTTCGAGCGGAGCGCTCCCATGAATCGCGCCTGCGCGAGGTCGGCTCGCGCCGCCAACTCCTCGCGGGTTCGCTTATGGTAGAAGCGTTCCAAAGTGCTCGTCGCATGCCATGTGACGCCGACGACGGCCAGGAGGGTGATGGCCAGAAAAGCGGGGAAGATCTGCCCGAAAAACGTTCTACGCGTCACCGTCATCCTCCCGGAACCGGTAGCCGACGCCGCGAACGGTCTGGACGCATTCGGCCGCTGGCCCCAGCTTCTTGCGCAAGCCTACAATCTGAACGTCGACCGAGCGATCCGTGACGGGATACCCTTCGCCGCGGATGCCGTTGACGATCTGATAACGCGTGAAGACCCAGCCCGGCTTGCGCGCCAGGAAATGCAGAATGCGGAACTCCGTCGCCGTCAGATCGACGCTCTTCCCGTGGGCGACCACCTCGTGGCGACCCGGATCGATCGCGAGACCGTGGACGCGGATCGCCGCGGCCTCGTCGACCGACGACGCGCCGCTCCGGCGCCGGAGAACCGATTTGATGCGAGCCAGAAGAATTCGCGGACTGAACGGTTTGGTGACGTAATCGTCGGCCCCGGTCTCGAGCCCGCGAACGATGTCGGACTCTTCTCCCTTCGCCGTCAGCATGACAATCGGAATATCCTCGGTCGCCGGTTCCCCTTTCAGAAGCCGACAAACGGCCAACCCGTCGATCTGGGGAAGCATCAAGTCGAGAACCACGAGGTCGGGCCTCTCGTCTCGGGCCGCCCGCAGCCCTTCTTCGCCCGTCGCGGCCGACAGGACATCGTAGCCCGCCTTGACGAGGTTGTAGCGCAACAACTCGCGGATGTCCGTGTCGTCTTCGACGATGAGAATCTTCTTCTTCGCCATGGCCCTATCGCACCTACGAGATACTGGGGCCGGAAACACGCAACTTCGCCTCTCGCGTTCCCGGACCGATCGGTCCATCCCGATCCTTAGTCTAAACGTAATACTCCCCCCAGGCCTCTCGCCGCAACTCCCGGTTTGTTAGAAAACCGTGAGTCGGCGCGAAGGCAAGGCGCGCGGATCGGCGATTTGTTCTTCTCAGGGTGTTACTTCGCGACGACCTCGGAGTGCGCGACCGACTGCGCGTGAGATTCGAGAGCGGAGAGCGCGTGACGCGCGATGCCTCGCGCGTCGAGGCCGAAGGATTTGAGGAGGTCGGGGACGCGACCGTGTTCGATCCACCGGTCGGGCAGGCCGAGGTTGACAACGCGCCGCTCGATTTCCATCGCCCCGACCGCTTCGTTGACGGCCGAGCCGAATCCGCCCGCGACGACGTTTTCCTCGACCGTGACAACGAGATCGCACTCCTCGGCCAGGCGCTTGAGGAGGGTCCGATCGAGCGGCTTGACGAATCGCATGTCGGCCACGGCGCAGGCGATCCCCTTGCTTTCCAGGATCGCCGCCGCGCTGAGCGCGCTCGCCGACATCGTGCCGATCGACAAGATCGCGACGCTCGGGCGTCCGCTTCGGCGAGCGGATTCGTACAAGACCTCGCCGCGGCCGATCTCGATCGGTTCGGGGGTCTCGTCGAGGGTTGCGCCCGTTCCGCGCGAGCGCGGATAACGATACGCGATCGGTCCGCCGTCGTAGCGCGCGGCGGTGACGACCATCCGGCGCAGCTCGGCTTCGTCTCGCGCCGCCATCACGACCAAGCCGGGGACCATCCGGAGGTAGGAGAGATCGAATACCCCGTGGTGGGTCGGACCGTCGTCGCCCACGATGCCCGCGCGGTCGATCGCGAACGTGACCGGCAGGTTCTGCAGCGCGACGTCGTGGACGATCTGGTCGAACGCGCGTTGGAGGAAGGAGGAATAGATCGCAACGACGGGCCGCAGCCCTTCGCACGCCATTCCGGCGGCGCAGCAGACGGCGTGCGACTCGGCGATGCCGACATCGTAGAAGCGTTTAGGAAACTTGTCGGCGAAGAGGCTCAGCCCCGTGCCAGCGGGCATGGCCGCCGTAATGGCCGTGATCCGCCGGTCCTTCTCGGCCTCCTGGACAAGCGTCTGGGCAAACACTTCGGTATAGGTCGGCGGCTGGCCCGAGACCCCTTCGCCCACGGCGACCATCTTGCGGCCCGTCTCCACCTCGAAGTCGCACCCGCTGTGCCACCGCTCGGGATCCGATTCGCTGTACTCGTACCCTTTGCCCTTGACCGTCTTGACGTGGAGGAGCATCGGGCCCTTGAGATCGCGAACGTGCCTGAGCGTGGTGACGACCTCGCCCAAGTCGTGACCGTCGATCGGGCCGAGGTAGCGGATGCCCATCTTCTCGAAAATCGTCTCTTGCGGCACGATCAGATTCTTGATGCTCGACTCGATCTTGTGGCCGATGTTCAGGACCCTTTGACCCACGGCGGGCATGCGCTGGAGGAGGTCCTTGGCCGTCTGTTTCGAACGGTTATAGAACTGGGTCGTGATGAGCTGGTTGAAGTAGCGCGACATCGCGCCGATGGGGGGCGCGATGCTCATCTCGTTGTCGTTGAGAACGATCAGAATGTTGGGCGAAAGATAGCCGACGTTGTTCAGCGCCTCGTAGCAAAGCCCCCCGCTCATCGCTCCGTCGCCGCACACCGCGATGACGCGGTAGTCCTCGCCGTTCGCGTCGCGCGCCAAGGCCATCCCGAGCGCCGCCGAGATCGCCGTGCTCGCGTGGCCGACGCCGAACGCATCGTAGGGACTCTCGTCGCGTCGGGGAAAACCGCTGATGCCGCCGGGCTGGCGGAGCGTGTGGAAACGCCGGGCGCGACCCGTCAGCATCTTGTGGGGATAGCACTGGTGGCCGACGTCCCAAATCAACTTGTCGCGCGGCGTGTCCATCACGCAATGGAGCGCGATAGTCAACTCCACCACCCCGAGAGAAGGCGCGAAATGCCCGCCGTTGCGCGAACACGTCTCGGCGACCACCTGGCGAATCTCGCTCGCCAATTCGGTCAGCGCATCGAAAGGCAACGCCCGCAAATCCTCGGGCGAGTGGATCCGGTCCAACCACGAAACTTGAGTCATCGTCTGCCTGGGAGCGCCGGGACGCCCGTCCCGGCTCTCCTTCCTATTCTCCGGACGCGTCGGACTCATCCGAGGATTCGTCCGCGGAATCTTCCGCCTCGTCCGATTCGAAGTTTACAGTCGAAAGATCGCCTTCTTCCTCTTCCAGGAGTTCCTGGATCTTGAGTTCCACCTCTTTGAGCCGCCCCTCGCACTGACGGGTCAGATGGCGTCCCTTCTGGAACAGGTCGAGCGCCTCGTCGAGCGAGACGTTGCCCGCCTCGAGCTTCTCCACGATCTTCTCCAACGACTTGAGATCCTGCTCGAAGGACTTGGTCTTGGCCATGAAAGCCTTCCACGAGGTCGCGCCGAGGTTGCTCCAAGGGAACATTCTGGCACCGCCCCGGCCCCAATGCAACGAAATAGTCGCTCCCCATTCGAGGTCGGGTGCAACCCACCATCTCGAAAAGGCTCAGGCCGCTTTTGCGGTTTTCCAGTATTCGTCCCACTCGCCGTTGAATACCGCCAGGC
>JAFGFN010000091.1 GCA_016931035.1 Candidatus Sumerlaeota bacterium | reverse complement strand
GGTGACCCCATTTGCTCACGACATTTTTGTCCTTTGTTTTCAATATCGAGACGAAGATCGCGCCTTTCTGTTTTGGACAAGAGTGAGTTGGGAACTGGAGATCGAAAAAAAGCGCTCTGTGCCATGCAACCTCCGCCCGGTCCGAGCGTCTCTAATAGTCGAATGGTTTGCGTACTCGTGCGCCGCTCGATCATGAGTGGCGAGGGCCGAAGACGAGAGCGCGGGCGAGCGACGGCGATTTCTGGACCGGAATTTGCATTGGGAGCAAAGACCTATGTGTGTGCGCGAGTCTGAACCGGCGACACCCAACGAGAAGGGCGAATCCCCCTCTTCATTTCGGAAGGAGTATGTCATGGCGTTTCAACCTGTTGCGGAGCCGTCCGCCGCGAACGAAGAAATCGTGAGGAAGGTCGGAAAGGCCCGAGAGAGGATTCTCGAGGAGATCGGCCGCATCGTCGTCGGGCAGAGCGAGGTGATCGAGTTCATTCTCACCGCCGTCTTTTCGGGCGGCCATTGCCTGTTGACTGGCGTGCCCGGGCTGGCCAAGACCCTGATCGTGCGCTCCCTGAGCGAGATGCTCGAGCTGGACTTCAGCCGCATTCAGTTCACTCCCGACCTGATGCCGTCGGACATCATCGGCACCGAAATCCTCGAGGAGGAGCGCGCGACCGGCAAACGCGAGTTTCACTTCTTGAAGGGGCCGGTCTTCGCCAATCTGATTCTGGCCGACGAGATCAACCGCACGCCGCCCAAGACCCAATCGGCCCTGCTCCAGGCGATGCAGGAATACCACGTCACGACGTGCGGCCAAACCTTTTCGCTCGATCCGCCTTTCTTCGTCTTGGCCACGCAGAACCCGATCGAGTCTCAAGGAACGTATCAGCTGCCCGAGGCGCAGCTCGACCGGTTCATGTTCAACCTGAAGATCGACTACCTTCCCGAAGAGGAAGAGGTGAAGGTCGTCCAGAATACGACTTCGACCCAGAACGTCCAGCTCAATACGATCCTCTCGAAAGAGGACCTTCTCAAGTGTCAGGAGCTGGTGCGGAGCGTTCCCGTGTCCGACGCCGTCGCGCGATACGCCGTGCAACTCGCCGCCGCCACGCGGCCGACCGCGGACAACAAGCTCGACTTCGTCAAGCGATGGGTGACGTGGGGCGCGGGCCTGCGCGGCGGGCAACAGACGATTCTCGGGGCGAAAGCCTGGGCGCTGCTCCATGGCCGTTATCACGTGAGCACCGATGAGGTGCGCCGTCTGGCGATTCCCGCCATGCGGCATCGCGTCATCACCAATTACTTCGCCGAGTCCGAAGGCATCGACTCCGACACCGTGATCCGCCGGGTGATCGAGGCGATCCCCGAGCCTCGCTCGGGAATTCGGTGAATGTACCGTGTAAGTGGGGCTCAACCGTGAATTCGCGGTTCGCCTGTTTTGAGTACAGGCTTTGGCCTGCCTCTTTCCGGTGCAAGAGCAACCTGTCGGGCTACGGCAGGCTTCGCCCAGACAAGAAGGTCGTACTCAGCCACCCCCATTTCGGAGTTGACGGACCACATGAAGGCAGACGGTCTGTACAAAGAATGCGCAATGCAGCAGCAGAGATCGAGGGTTATAGTACATTATAGTACAATGTAGAGGGATAAAGTCATGAGAGGGGGGCCTTCGGGGCATGGTGCAGTTCTTGCAGTACGATTCTTGAGCCCGTGGATTTCAGAGGTTTTGGAGTCCAGGGCGGCCTCCTGGGAGAGAGGAGGCTGCGAATCACGCCAAGCGGTGGCGAAATTCGCCAAGACCCAAGTGCGCGTATCTTGTGGATGGAGGTTGTGACACCATGTCGAGTTTGGCGCTGTTTCAAGAAGGGTCCGTGTGGGATCTGACCCAGATCCTCGATCGGGACGATCCGGGGCTTCGGGCCTCGGCGGCCTTCACGCTCGGTAAGTTCGGAAAGAAGGCGCACCGGGCGCTCCCCGCCCTGAAAAGGGTGTTGGAGCAAAGCCGGGGGCAGGTACGCGATACGGTCGAGCGGGCCATTGCCACCATCGAAGGCGTGTCGGCGGAGCCGACGCCCGAGCGTTGCGAAAGGGACTTCCAGTATTTGATCGAACAACTGGGAGAATCCGCGCGGCGACGCACGGCCGCGGAACGGGAGCACGATCGAGAAAAGCGGGTGTGGTTGAATCTGTAGCCTGAGTAGCGAAGCGGCAAGTCGGACCCAGTCTGCGGTCCGAGCGTTGGTCAGTCCATTCCGAAAGCGAATCACATGCCCGTCGCATCGAACGATCGTTTCATGCGTCCCGAGCTCCTGGCGCGCATCGGATCGATGGAGATGCGCGCGCGGCAGGTGGTCGAAGGGATGATGGCCGGGCTGCATCGCAGTCCGTTTCGCGGTCTGTCGATCGAGTTCGCCGAGTACCGGCGCTATCAACCCGGAGACGAGATCGACCGGATCGACTGGAAAGCCTACGCGCGGTCGGACCGGTTCTATATCAAGGAGTTCGAGGACGAGACGAACCTGAACGCCTGGATCGTTCTCGACGCGAGCGCCTCGATGGGGTTCGCGTCGAAGGACGGCGCGATGACCAAGTGGCAGTACGGCGCGACGTTGGCGGCGTGCATGGCGTATCTGCTCCAGTGCCAGAACGACGCCGTCGGCCTCGTCCTGCTCGACGAGGCGATCCGCGTCCAGATGGAGCCGCGCGGGACACGAGGGCATCTGGCGCACGTCGTGGGGCAGATGGAACGCACCACGCCGTCGCGCCAGACTCGCCTGGCGGACGCGCTTCATCGGACGGCTTCGAGGATCAAGCGTCGCGGGATGGTTCTGGTCGTCTCGGACCTTCTCGACGATCCGGCGGAGGTGATCGCGGGTCTGAGGCACCTCCAGTTCGGGGGAAACGACGTGCGGGTCTTTCACACGCTCGATCCGGCGGAACTCGATTTCGATTTCGCGGGGCCGACGTTATTTGTCGATCCGGAGACCAATCGGACGGTCCCGGCCTTGGCGGATCAGGTCCGGGCGGATTATCTAGGGGCGATGCAGGCGTTTCTGAAGAACTACTCCGAGGAACTCGGCAAGACGAACATCGCCTACCGTCTTGTCAACACCTCGGAACCGCTCGACCGGGCGCTTTTCTCGCTGGTAAGCTAGCCCGAGTTCTTTGCCGAAAGACGCGCGATGGGTTTTGTCAATCTTCTCTTTGCGATCGGCGCGGCCACCCTGGCGGGGCCCCTTCTCTATCACCTGTTGTTGCGCGACCGCGCACAGCGCCGGATCCTGCCGACATTGCGTTTTCTCGGCCAGATGGCGCCGCAGACCTATGCCGCTCATCGCTTGAAGAACCTTCTGCTCCTTCTGCTGCGTCTGGCGGTTCTGGCGCTTATCGTCCTGGCTTTCATGCGACCCTATATGAAAGCCGACGCGGAACAGGCCGATCCCGACAAGGCGCAGGAAGGGGTCGTCTTCGCCCTCGACACCTCGCTCAGCATGCGCGCCCAAGACCGTTGGGACAACGCGCGCTCGCGCCTCGAGACGCTGCTCGAATCGCAGCCGCCCGACACGCGCCTGGCGTTGCTCTTGTTCGACCGGGCGCCCCGTCTGGCGGTGAGCGACACAACCGACAACCTGGAGGTTCTGGCCGCATTGCGAACCGCGAAGCCCGGCGCGGCATCCACCGACCTGTTGGCCGCGATCCGCTCGGCGTGCGACGCCGCGTCGCATCTCCAGGCGCTTCGCAAACGCGTGTATCTCCTGAGCGATTTCCAGAACAGCGCTCTCAACGATATTCGTCTCGATCTGGTCCTTCCTCCCGGAGTCGATCTCTTTCCCGTTCCGATCGACGACGTGGACCGCTTCAACGCGACGATTCAAAACGTGCGCGAGACGGATTCCGAGGCCAAGGACAAGAGACGCATCGTGGTCCAGGCGGCCGGTTTCGGTCCGGGGCGCCACACCGCGGAAGTCGTCGTTCGGGACGGGGGAGAGGTGCTGGCTTCACGCGAGATCGTCGTCGACGCGAGTCGACCGGTGGTCGCCGATATCGAGTTCCCCGTGGAGACGGACCGGGAGATGTTCCTGACCGCCCACTTGGAATTGAAAGACGCCATCGACGAAGACAACGCGTTCCCCTTCAAGATCGAAGACCGGAGCCCGATCCCGCTTTTGGTTCTCGCCCCGATCGGCTCGATCCGGCTCGGAGACGAGGCCGGAGGAATTCCTTCGGATGCGAACCCCTTCCTGAAAGCCGCCGTCCGGGCCTGCGAGCCTCGCGTGCGTTCGAAATGGCTCGATCCGTCGCAAATCGACGCGGTGCGGGTCGGAGATTATGCGGTGGTCCTCGCGCTCGGTCCCGAGGCGTTTCCGCCCGCGACGATCGCGCGCCTTCAGGAATACGTCCGGAGCGGGGGAGCGGTCGTCGCGTTTCCGGAGAAGGGCGAGGGCGACGCGCTCGGCGATCTCGTGGGCGTCGAGGTGCGAGGGTGGCGCGAGATCGATCCCGAGGTTGGGTATCGTCTTGTGAGCGGCGGAACGGACGGCGGTCCGTTCTCGATTCCTGGGGAATCGGTCGATTCGCTCGTGGGACACCCTCGCGCGTCGCGCTACCTCGAGGTGTCGGAAGAGTTCCCCGAAGGCGTGGGCGCTCTGCTGCGGTTCGACGATGGGAGTCCGTTCCTATTGGCGCGGAAGATGGGATCGGGTTCCGTGTTCTGTTTCACGGTCCCGCTCGATCCTCGCGCGACGGACTTCCCGATTCGCGCCTCGTTCTGCCCGTTCCTTCTCGAGATGTTCCGCCACGCGACCCGTCGCGCCGAGGGGGCGTTCGACTATCGAGTGGGCGATATCGTTCCTGGGAACGAGCTTCCCGAGGGCGGGATGGTTCTCGCTCCCACGGGGCGGTCGCTGGACGAATCGGGAACGCTAGCTCTCGCCGAGCCGGGGTTCTACCGAATCGTGACCGGAGGCAAGAACCGGACCTTGGCCGTACGAACCGATCCCGAGGAGTCGGACCTGTCGATGATGACGGTCGACGAGATAGACGCGATCTCGCGTCTGAGCCGTTCCGAAGACGCGTTCACGGACCCCGATCTCCTGACGGCGTCGAGTCTGACGAGTTCCGATCGGCCGCCCGACGCGAGCCGGCGGCTCTGGTTCACCCTGTTGTCGGCGGTGCTCGGAGTCATGGCGCTCGAGTCGCTCTTGGCGGCGAGAACCGTTCGGTGACGGACGTCCACATTCCGAGAGGAGTGTTTGGATGGACCCGCATTCTTCCGTAACGCAGCAGATGGATCTTCTCAACGCGAAGATCGATCGCGTTCGACGCCGGACGCGATGGCTGGCGTTTCTGCGCGGGTTGAGGTTCGGCAGCTGGATCTGGCTGGCCTCGTTGGTCGTTCTCGGCGGGATCGTTCTGATTGCCCAGCTTCCCGACATTGTGCGGCTCGCCATTCTCGCGCTGCACCTCGGCGCCGTGGTCTGGGCGCTGTGGGTCGGCGGCGGACACGACATCGTGCGCCGTCGCACCCGCTCGCAGTGGGCGCTTCGGTGCGAGGAGATGCATCCCTCGATGGAGAAGCGGCTCGTCACGTGCGTCGATCTGGCCGGTCACGAGGGAGGCGAGGAGATCCTGGACCGGAGTCCCGTGGCCAACGTCCTTCTCAAGGACACCGTCGAGCGATTCGAGTCGTTCGATCCGGCCGACGCGTTGCCCAGGCGCGCGTACTATCGGGCATCGCTCGGATTCCTGGCGCCGTGGCTTCTGGTTCTGATACTCCTCGTCCAGGACGGCGGTTTGGCCCGACGCATGATCCGCGGGCTCTACTCGTACAATTCCCCGGTCGAGACGCTTTTCGACGCGCTCAAGAATCTCTCCTACGATCCGGTGGCCGAATTGACCGTGAGACCCGGGAACGTCGAGGTTCCTCGCGGTTCCTCGGTGGACGTGACGGCGAACGTCGTGATGAAGACGGAAGGCGCCGAGTTGGAGAAGTCGCCCGTCGTTCTTGTGCGAACCGGCGGCGCGGCGGCGCGCGAGTGCGCGATGCAGAGCGACTCGCCGACCACCTATTCGTTGAGAATCGAAGACGTGACGAATCCCCTTTCCTACCAGGTGGCCCTCCCGTCTCGTTCAAGCGAGGTCTACACGATCGTCCCCTTCGATCCGCCCCAGATCAAACACATAACCACCACGGCGACGCTCCCCGCCTACGTGCGACGCCCGCCGAAGACGATCCAGAGCACGCATATCTCGGCGCTCACAAGTTCGACTCTCGCGATCCGAGTGGAAACCGATCGGATTCTGGGTTCGGCGCGGCTGACGAGTGCGGGTCTGGCTTTCTACGAGGGGCGGGTCGACGGCCCGATCGCTCGGTTCGACCTCGACGTGGATCGAAGCAAGAGTCTGCGGCTCGAGGTGACGGACACCGCCGGTCACGCGAATCTCGATCCTCCGTTGATCCAAATTCGCGCCGAGACAGACGAACCGCCCCGGGTGACGAACAAACGGCCCGGCGGCGATTGGTGGGTGCATCCCATCGCCGAGGTCACGATCGCCTGTGAAGCCCGCGACGACTATGGACTCGAGGACTTGACCTTCGAGTATCAACTCGACGACCGACCCACAACCACGGTCGAGATTTTCACGGCCCGCGAGGGCGCCGTTCCCGTCGAACGCCGAAGCGGCGAGATTCTTCTCTCGCTCGAAGACATGGGGCTGAAGGTGGGCGATTCGATCCTGTATCGTTTCATCGCGCACGACGGACGTCCCGACGCCGCCGAGAGCGCCGCGAGTTCCCAACCCTATTTCGTTTTCGTTCGTCCGTTCGACCAGCAGTTCGTGCCGGCGAAGCCCTCGACACCGGGCGCGGAGATGCCGATGGAGGAGGCCGAAACAGCGCCCTCGCAGCGCGAGATCGTCGTGGCCACCAGGCGTCTGACCGATCTTTCGGCGTCGCTCGCGCCGAAAGAGACGGCGAGCGGATCGCGCGAGATTGCCGAGGGTCAGCGCAAACGATGGATCGAAACCGAGCGCTTCCTGGAGAATTTCAGGCGCAACGAATCGATTCCGGACCTGGAAACGCGGGTCGACCATCTCGAACAGGCCGTCGCGGCGATGGCCACGGCGTACGACGAACTGGAGAACGCCAAACCCGAGACGGCGCTTCCCCCCGAGAACGCGGCGCTGCAACATCTGATTGCCGCGTTGGCGGGACTTCCCATTTCCGTCACGCAGCGGATGGGCAGTGGCACGCCTCCCCCCGACATCGATGTCCCGGGCCAGCTGATCGAGCCCGAAGAGACCCGATACGAGATGGCCGAGGAGGGTGACAATTCCGAATCATTGGAAGACCTGGAGGCCCTTGAGGAGGCGATCGATAAGGTGGCGGAGTTGGCGCAACGCCAAAGGGAGTTCGCCGGGAAGGTTGCCGAAGAATCGAGCGCGAATCGCCAGTCCGCCCCGCCGCCCTCCTCGCCACCCGCTTCGGGTCGTCCTCAATCCGGCGAGAATGCGTCGTCGCAGTCGGAATCGTCTCCCGAATCGCTTCGACAACAGGCCGAGAAACTCCGACGCGATCTCGAGGAGGTTCGCGACGATGTACAGAACCTCGACAACATGGACCCGTCGGTGAAAGAAGACGTCGACGAGAATCTCGCGGACGCGGCGGACGACATGAGCCGGATGGACGACGCGATTCGCGAGCCGGACTGGGAAAAAGTGCAAGGCGCCGCGGCGCGCGCCTCGGAGAACCTGCGCGAAGCCCAGTCGGCTCTTTCCCAAGCGCGCGAAGAGTCGCGCAATCGCAATCTCGCGCAGCTGTTGAACCGCATCCGCCAGTCCAAGGAACGCCAGCAGTCTCTCAAAACGCGCGCCGGAGCGATTTCGCAGCTCGAAAGCAACTCGCGCGAAGAGGAACGCAGCCGGGTGAGCGACGCCCAGAAGAACCTCGGCGAACGTGTGGAAGAGAGTTCGCGCCAAGCGGAAGATCTGGCGGTGGACGCTCCGAACGACGAAGCGACCGCTTCGCTCGAAGACGCGAAAGGCGATCTCGACAAGGCGACGCGGGAAATGACGCGCGCCGCCGAAGCGATCGGCGGGAGCCGCGACGTCGAGGCCGCCGCGAACCAGGATGCCGCGCTCCAGACTCTTTCCGAAGCGGAGAAGCGGATCGCCGCCTTGATGCGATCCCAAAACGAGGACCCACTCCGCCGATTCCAGCAAGCCCTCCAGGCCGTTCGCGAGTTCCAGCAATCGCTCGGACCCCCGGACGAAGCTCCGCAACCGGGCGATGCGCAACAGGCCGAGGGCGGCGAGGGACCCACGGGGGAGAACCCACAACAGGGCCAGGGTCAAGGTCGTCCGGACCGGAACTCGCAGACGAGCGACGCTCAACAGCCCGGTCCGCAGGGCAGCGGGAGACCCGATCGCCCAACCGCCGACAACTCGAGGGCGACCGCGAGAACCGGGCAATGGACGCCCACGAGCGACGGCACGCTCGACACGCCGCACTACGCGCCCGGCGATGCGATCGTCCTGCTTCGGGATCTGGATCGGACGCTTCCCGCCGCGGAGCCTTTTGAGGGCGATCTGGAGCAGATCCGCCGCCTGGTCATCGATCTCGAAGACCGTCAGCATCCCGCGGGTCGGGCGCCCGTGTTGGTCGGTCGGTTGCGCGGCGCGCTGGACAATCTAGTGGAGGACCTCCTGGTGGAGATCGGCCGGATCGACCAGCTGCAGCGTCTCCAGCATTCTTCAGAGGAAGTTCTTCCTCCCGAGTTCCGCGATCTGGCGGCCCAGTATTTCGAGAATTTGGGAGCGGACGAGTCTTCCCGATCGAGGTAGTCGAACGCGATGAATTGGCTTCTCAATATCTCTCCGGATGAAGTGCTCGTCTTCAAAGGTCTGACGTGGGGTTCCGCGCTTCTGGCGATCGCAGGCATCGTGGCTCTCGTGGCGCTGCTCTGGCTCCTGCAGACCGGCAAGCCGCGCAGGCGGCTCAAAGGTTTGACTCTCTTTTTGCGGTTCGCGGCTGGAGTGCTGATCGTTCTGGCGTTGATGGAACCGACCGTTCGGCGCAAGGACGTTTTGCCCCAACAATCGTTCCTCGCCCACGCCTATGACGTGTCGGGGAGCATGTCGATCGAGGACCAGGCCGACAAGTCGAGGCTGGCCGCCGTCCTGACGACCGCCGGGCCGGGCGCCGCGGATCGCCAGGAGCTCGACGATCAATATCGCCACGTCGATTTCGTATTCGACGACGCGCTTCACGCCCAATCGAACGCCCGCGCCGTCGAGGGGAGCGAAAACGCGACGGACCTCCTCGGGGCGTTTCGAGGCGTCCAACTTCAGACGAAGGGATTCCCCATGGCGGGAGTCATCCTGTTGAGCGACGGCAATCCCACCCTGAACGAAGACCGCAAGAAGATTCTCGAAGCCGCTCGCGAGATTCAGGCGCCCGTCTACACGGTGGGGTGCGCCCCGCGAGATCCGGGAGCCGACTTCTGGATCGACCAGGTCTCGTGTCCCGCCGAGGCGGCACGGAACGTCGATTCCGCCGTTCGCGTTCTCGTGGGTGTCCGGGGCAGACAGGGCCACACGGCGAGAGTGGAACTCCGCGAGGGCGAACGCGTGGTCGAAACGCGAACCGTGCGGGCCGAGCGAGAGATGCAGGCTCTTCCCGTGGACTTCGTCATTCGTCCGATGACCGAGGGGGTGCACTACTACAACGTGCGGGTCTCGAGCGACGCGCACGAATCCTACCCGTGGAATAACGAAGAGGACTTCTTCGTCAACGTGGTTTCCCAGAAACGCCAGATCCTCTATATCGAGGGTTACCCGCGTTACGAGTACCGCTTCCTGCGCGCCGCGTTCGAGGGAGACGAACGTTTCCAGGTGAAATCGGTCGTGTACGTGACGCAAGCGAAACACACGTATCGTCAGGGAGTGGAACGCCGGGACGAGCTGGTCGAGGGTTTCCCCGAGGATGAGAACGAGCTGTTCGGCTACGACGCAGTGGTGATCGGAGACATCGCTGCGGCGAGGTTCACGACCCGCCAGCTCGAGATGCTCCACGAATTCGTCCGCTCGCGCGGCGGGGCGCTGTTGTTCCTGGGAGGCAAGGACACGTTTGCCGCCAGCGGTTTCGGCGATTCTCCCCTCGCGGGCGTGCTGCCCTTCCGATTCGCCGCATCCTACGAGTCGATCGACCGCGCGCTGCCCGTCGTGCCGACCCGGCTCGGGATCGAACGGTCGATGTTCGGCCCCTACAATCCGCAACTCGACTCGACTTCCCCTTGGGCCATTCTGCCGCCTCTCAAGGGCCTCTATCCTCTCCACGATCTCAAGCCGGGCGCACAGGCGCTGTGCGCCATCGACATGGGAGAGGGCGACGCCAATCCCGCGGTGGTCGCCTATCAGCGTTACGGACGAGGTACGAGCCTGATCTGCGGCATCTCGGCCACTTGGCCGTGGAAGTTCCGAACCCCGTCGGACAACGTCTCTTACGAGGCCTTCTGGAAAGAGATGATTCTGGTTCTGATGCAGGGGGGCAACCGCAAACTCACGGTGGACGCCTGGCCCCGCAAGGTCACCGTGGGAGACGAGGTCAAGATTCGGGGCTCGGTCGCGAACGCCCAGTTCCAACTCGATCCGACGGCGCGGGTGGATCTGCGGATGGAGACGCCCACCAGTGGAACGATTTCTCTAGAGCCTCGGGCGTCGAGCGAAGAAGGGTACACCTTCGAGAAAGTCCTGACTCCCTCCGTGCCCGGCGTCTACAAGATTCTTGTCCGAACCGTCGAGACCGACGAACAAGGCAAGCCGTGCGAGAGCGAGGCCGTTTTCATCGTGCGCCGCGTCGCGCCCGAACTGCGCGAGGTGCGTCTCAATGAGTCGCTCTTGCGCGAGATCGCCGCCGTGACGGGCGGAGACTACGTTCATCTTTCGGACTACGGACAATTGAAAGACCTGATCGAACCGCGCGCGGGGACCCTGTTCCGGATGAAGGAGCGGCCGCTGTGGGACAAGGGTCTGGTTCTCGCTTCGATCCTGGGGCTATTGTTGATCGAGTGGCTGACGCGACGGTTGGGGGGATTGGCATGACCTTGCAGGAGAGGATCTGCGCCCCCCGGTGACTGCAAGGAACGACGGGCGGCGATTCCCATGACGAAGACTGGCGACCACTTTCCCGAATCGTCCCGCGGCGACCTGAGTCGTCGCGCGTTTCTCCGCCGCGGCGTCGGTGGACTGGTCGGATTGGGCGCTTTGACCTCTCTGCCGTTGCTTCCGGCGGCGGTCCGGGCCGCCCGGAGCAAAGACGCCTCCAGCTCCTTCCCGGACATGGACGCGTTCGATTACGACGAGTTCGTCTTTTCGCGGTTCCAGTACACGTTGGGAGAGACGGGAGACAACCCCTGGGACTACGGCCCCGACTGCGACGAGAAGTTCCTGGCATACCTGCGCAAAGCGACCGGTATCCGCGTTTCGGAGAAAAGCTTCGACGAACGCGTGGTGCGGGTGACCGAGAAAGAGAAGATGTTCAAGTCGCCGTTCCTTTTCATGACGGGCAACGCGAATTTCCGGCTCGCCCCGATTGAACGCGAGGCGTTTGCCGAGTTCTTCCGGCGAGGGGGATTTCTCTACGGCGACGACTGCGTGGTTGGGACCACGGACAATCGGTTCTTTCTCGCCTTTGTGCGGGAAGTCTCGGCGATTTTCCCCGGGTGCGAGATGAAGCCGGTCGAGGCCGACAACGCGATCTATCATTGTTTCTACGACTTCCCCGACGGCCACTCCCCGGTCTATCAAGGCGCGGGATATCCCGACATGGGGTTGTTCATCGAGGACCGCATGGTGTCGTTTCTCACCTGCACGGACCAACACTGCGCTTGGCGCGGTTCGGCGCGGAGCGTACGCATGGTGGGGAAGTGGATTCAGGAAGCCGCGTTCAAGATGGGCGTCAACATCGTAATCTATGCGTTGACGCACTGACCAGCGCGCGAATGAACGTTTGAGAATGGGAAAAACGATGACGGCGACGTCCAGGGACGAGATCTTCGGAGAAGGCGTGTCGCGGAGGCGGTTTCTCGCGACGGCCGCCGGCGCGTTGGCCGCCGCCGCGCTTCCCGGCGCTTTGGCGCCCGCGGCGCGCGCGTCTAGCCGCGGCCGCGCCGAGGATCTCGAGGAGAGAGAGTTCGTCTTCTCGCGGTTCAACTACAAGATGAGTTCGAACGAGACCAACAAATGGGACTACGGCGGGGAATTCGACGAGAACTTCCTGGGCTACCTCCGCGAGGCGACGAACATTCCCGTCTCTTCCAAGAGGTTCGAGGAACGGGCGGTTCAGGCGTCCGACGAGGCGTCTTTCCTCAAGTCGCCCTTCTGGTTCATGATCGGCGACGGAGATTTCAGCCTGACCGACGCGGAGCGCGACGTCCTGGCGGAATTCTTCAAACGGGGCGGATTCCTCTGGGGTGACGATTGCGTGAGGGAAGGCGGCCATCCAGTGGACGTGTTCTATCGGGCCTTCGTTCGCGAGTTGCCACAAGTTCTTCCCGACGCGCGTCTCAGTCCGGCGGGGCCCGACAATGCCATCTACCATTGTTTCTACGATTTCCCTGAGGGCAAGGCGCCCTACTACAAGGGGGGAAACGGACCCGACATGGGCCTCTTTCTTGAGAATCGCATGGTGGCGTTTCTCACTCCGAGCGACGTGCACTGCGCCTGGCGCATGGACCGTCCGAAATACCCGGGTCTCCAGGCGGCCGCGTTCCGCATGGGAACGAACGTCGTCGTCTACGCCCTCACGCACTAGATCGAGTCACGCATGACACGAAATGGAATACGGAACTCCCGCCTGGATCGTCGCGCCTTCCTCGGTCGGTCTCTCGGAGTCGTCGCTGCGTTGGCCCTTCCATGCTCGGTCTTTGGCGACCCGATGGGAGGGCCGGGGGACGTTCCGCGCGTCGACCTCCCGGTGTCCGACAGGCACCGTTGGCCGCCCGCGCCCGAACGCCTCGAACCCGTGGACGAGTCGGATCCGAACACGTTCGTCATGACGCGGTTGCGTTACCAGACCCTGACGAACGTGATCGATCAATGGGACGCTTTCCCCCAGGCCGACGAGAACCTGTTGAATTACCTTCGGCGCGTCACGAATATCAAAGTCTCCAACAAGACATGGCAGGAGCGTGCTGTCGGAATCGAGCAACTGGAAAAGGTGTTCGACAATCCGTTCGTTTTCATGACGGGCGAGGGGGATTTCCGTCTGTCTTCCGAAGAGGCCGTGAACTTCGCCGAGTACTTCGCGCGGGGCGGTTTCCTCTACGCCGACGACTGCGTGAAGGGGATGCGGACCGACTACTTCTACCAGGCCTTCTCGCGCGAGTTCCGCAAGGTCTTCCCGGTCGCGACGATGCAACCGGTTCCGTTCGAGCATCCCATCTATCACTGTTTCTACGATTTCCCCGAGGGCGCGCCGTTCTACAAGGGGGCGCCTCACCGGGATCTGGGCCTCTTCCTGGACGATCGCTTGGTGGCTTTCCTGACGGCGGGCGACCTGCACTGCAATTGGGCCGGCAACAACCCCAATCCCAACGACGAGAAGAGCTTTCAGATGGGCGTGAACATCATTGTCTATTCGCTCACGCATTGAGAGAAGCCCCGCGCAGACGGGGACCACGGAGATTCCCGCGCATGACCGAACCTCTTGGCATTCCGCAGCAGATCCGAGGTACTCTCTCTGGCGCCGTCACGCTTTTTGCGTCGGCGAAAGGACTCGCCGAGCAAGAAGGCGCGCCGGCGCGCCTGGAGGGAGGATCGAGAACCCGGGGCGACGCTCGCGCCCGCCTTCGGCGGCGCGCTCGCTCTGCCCCGGGCTCTAGTAGTCCCGCGCCTTCGGCGCTCAGGAGGTTCTTGTGGCGTGCCGCATTGTCGGTCGTGGCGGTCGCCCACCTCCTGCTCGCAGGATCGGTCGCGCGGGCCGACGATTTCGCGCTTCTGATCGGCGGACAAGGAGGGGAAGAACCGTATCGGACCGAGTTCGTGCGCACTCTCGCCTCGGTACGCAAACAGATGGTCGAGAACCAGGCGTATCCCGCCTCGAACACTTGCTTTCTCGCCGAAAAGGCGGACGGCGACTATCCGGTCGACGCGCCGCCGACTCTCGAGAACATCCGGGCCGAGTTCGCTCGACTGCGGACGGAGGTTGGGACGAGCGATACTCTCCTCCTCGTCGTCCTGGGACATGGGCAATCCGACCACGTCGAGGCGAAGTTGAACCTTCCCGGGCCCGACCTGTCGGCCCTCGAACTGCGGGCGATGCTCGATTCCGTTCCGGCCGGCGATCAGCGGCTGATTCTGATCTTCCCCTGCTCGGGCCATTTCGCCCAGGTTTTGTCCGCGCGGGGAAGGGCGATTCTCTCCTCATGCGCCGGATCGAGGGAGATTTACCATTCGGTCGCCGCTCCGTTCCTTGTCCAGGCGTTCCAGGGATTCCTGGCCGACGCGGACCGCGATGGCGAGACGACTCTCTACGAGGTTTTCGAGTTTCTCTCTCAGGAAACCCCCGATTTCTACGAAAGCCTCGGTCTGCTCCAGGCCGAGCATCCGTCTCTCGACGACGACGGCGACCGCAGCCTCTCTTCTCTCAGAGAGGGAAAGCCGACCTCGCGCGACGGGAAGCGCGCCAAGGCCCTCCGACTCCTTCCCGCCCCGGGTGGCAAGGGGGCGAAACCTCCCACAAATGAGTCGGTTGGAGCACGGCAGGGATATGGAGAATAGGGGATTGGTGGCAGTTGACTTGTTGGACGGATTCTGGTATCGTCTTTCTACACTTCTCGCGGCTCGACTTCCGCCCGAAGGCATCGGAGCGGTGCGGGCTCGTGGACCGCTCGAACGCCTTCCCGTGGGTGGCGGATATTCCCTCCAAGAGGACCCCGCGTAATGTCAGTTCTTGTGATTGGAGGCGCCGGCTACGTCGGCAGCGTCGTAGTCGAGCGGCTTGCCAAAACGGGGCGCAAAACCGTCGTTCTGGACAATCTCTCCACCGGTCACCGCGAAGCGGTCGAGCCCCACGTCACCTTCGTCGAGGGCGACGCGGCCAATGCCGACCTTCTCGAGCACCTGATGCGCGAGTTTCGCGTCCAGAGCGTCATGCACTTCTGCGCCTTGTCGCTCGTACCCGAGTCGGTCGAGCGGCCGCTGGCTTACTACGACAACAACGTTCGCAGTGGGATAGGGCTCCTCGCCGCGATGAAGCGCTGCGAAGTGGGGATGTTCATCTTCTCGTCCTCGGCCGCCGTGTTCGGCGAACCGGCGGAAAACCCGATCGCGGACGACGCGCCCTCGCGGCCCTCGAGTCCCTACGGCCATACCAAGGCGATGTTCGAACAAATCCTGCGCGATTGCTCCCATGCCGAGAAGATACGGTCGGTCTCGCTGCGCTACTTCAACGCGGCCGGCGCGACCGACAAGTACGGCGAAGACCACTCACCCGAGAGCCATCTGATTCCGATAGTATTAGATGTGGCTATGGGTAGACGCGAAGCCGTCGGCGTCTTCGGGCGAGACTATCCCACGCCCGACGGCACGTGCATCCGCGACTACATTCACGTGAGCGACTTGGCCGACGCCCACGTTCGCGCGCTCGAAGCCCTCGAAAAAGGGGGCGAGACGACGGCCTACAATCTCGGCATCGGCCACGGCTTTTCCGTTTTCGACGTTATCCGCGCCGCCGAGGAGATCGCCTGTCGCAAGATCCCCATGATCGATCGTCCACGCCGCCCGGGCGATCCGGCGTGTCTCGTCGCCTCGTCGGAACGGATTCGAGAACATTTGCATTGGCATCCTCAGGTCGTCGACCTGCGTCGTATTATCGACTCCGCCTGGAAATGGAAACAGGCGCATCCCAACGGCTACGCCCAGAAGTCGAAGGAACACGGCGAGAGCCCTGACATCGCTGTCTCCTAAAGAATCCGGGCAGGTAGACCCGGAGTATCCCGATTATGGCATCACGCGCATCGTCTCAATGCGGTCCTGTTTGTCCCAAGACCGGACGCCCTCTTTCTGTGTCCGCCCCCCTGGCGCGGAGAACCCTGGTCAAACGCTGGGCAGCGACGTTGACCGGCGCCGCGGCCCTGGTCTGGTTTCTGATCCGGGTCATTCCCAAACCGAGCCGGGCCGCGTACCCCTGTCAACGAGCGGCTTTCCCGATCGCCGCGGCGTTCGTGATGTACCTGGTCGGGATGTCCGGGGCGGCGGTCGCGCTTCGCCGCGCCCGGCGCTACCTGGGCGAGGCCCGCTACGTGGTCGCGAGCCTGTGTCTGGTCGCGATGCTCGCGTGCATCGTTCTCACCGGCGACGCGAACCCGTCCATTGCAGGCGCGGAGTTCATTCCTCCCGATCCGCCCAATACCCCCATGGGAGTCGCACGCGGCATCTTTCCGGGACGCGTGACCTGGGCGTGGGATCCGGACGCGACGTATTGGAGTTCCATTTGGAACAACAGCTCGACGATCTTCTATTGGGACGACGATCATACGAGTCAGACCGCCGTCGACGTCATGGTGTCCAAGAACCTGCAATGGCTGACCGGCGAAACGACCGACGCCGACGCTTGGGATGCCCTCTTCCGGTACTTCAACCAGCAGCACGGCAAGGGAGACGTGGGGTACACGGCGGGCGAGAAGGTCTACGTCAAGCCCAACCACGTCCAGCAACGCGCTCACGACTGGAACAACAACCGGCCCGACATCGTTCCCCAAATCGAACTCTCGATGCTCAAGCAATTGGTGAGCGAGGCGGGCGTGGCCGAGGCCGACATCACGTTCGGCGACGCCTCGCGTTACATTGCCGACAAGGTGTTCAACCGGTGCGATCCCGTGTTCCCGGACGTGCACTATGGCGAGACGACGTTCTACACCTACGTTTCGGGAGCGCCTCTCGGAGGGACCGAGGGACGAGAACTTCTGACCAGCACGCCCCTGCCGGTGGTTCACTACAGCAATGTAGACGACTGGACCGAACCTCCGAGCGCGATTCCCGACGGACACATTCCTCAGATCTGCGTGGATGCCGACTACATCGTCAATCTGGGCGTGATGAAGGGGCACAGCGACGCCGGGGTCACCCTGTCGGGGAAGAACTGGTACGGGTGCTTTGGCGAGCCGCCCGGCGGAGGAGCGGGCCTAGGGGCGGCGCACCACCTGATTCCCGACGAGACGCCGGAGCCCGACCACTATCGTCTCATGGTGGACTTGATGGGACACAAAGACCTGGGCGAGAAGACCGTGCTCTACGTTTTGGAGGGGTTGTGGGGCTTCCGGAACCACGGCTCCAGCACGCGGCCGAGCCTATGGGCCCAGTACCCTTTCAACGGCGACTATCCGTCGAGCGTCTTGATGTCGCAGGACACGGTGGCCATCGACTCGGTCGGGACCGACTTCCTGCGCCAGGAATTCGCCGCCGATTGGATGAACGGAGGGGTACAACGGGCCGTGGACGACTATCTCCACGAAGCGGCCCTGGCCTACAACGCGCCGTCGGGGACCGTGTACGACCCCGAAGGCGATGCGACGCCGTGCCCGAGTCTCGGCGTTCACGAGCATTGGACCGACTCGACATCGAAGACCTACACACGCAACCTCAGCGCCTCGGGCATCGGCATCGAGCTGATCAACTACGATCTCGGCCTCACGCCCGTTCCTGACGAAACCCCGACGCCGGGTCCCGACACCGGTGTGGCTCACTGGGAGATTTACAGATAGGAATCGCGGCTGCGCCGCGCGCATGGACGACCCCCGGCGCCATGCGAGAGAGGAAGAGATTAAGAAGACGTGGAGGATGCAGCATTGGCTACGGCAACACCTGAATCTCGGCAGCACGTGCAAGTATGCCCAAAGACCGGAAGACCCCTCGAAGCACCCCATGAAACCCTCTCTCGCGCATCCCTGGTCAAGCGCTGGACCGCAGCCCTGATGGGTTTCGCGGCCCTTGTGTGGTTCCTGGTTCGGGTCATTCCCAAACCGAGCCGGGCCGCGTACCCCTGTCAACGAGCGGCTTTCCCGATCGCCGCGGCGTTCGTGATGTACCTGGTGGGGATGTCCGGGGCGGCGGTGGCGTTGCGCCGCGCGCGGCGCTACTTGGGCGAGGCCCGTTACGTGGTCGCGAGCCTGTGCCTGGTCGCGATGCTCGCGTGCATCGTTCTCACCGGCGACGCGAACCCGTCGATCGCGGGGGCGGCCTATGTTCCTCCCGACTCGCCGAACACCCCGATCGGAGTCGCCCGTGGGATTCACCCAGGG
>JAFGFN010000090.1 GCA_016931035.1 Candidatus Sumerlaeota bacterium | reverse complement strand
GGTGACCCCATTTGCTCACGACATTTTTGTCCTTTGTTTTCAATATCGAGACGAAGATCGCGCCTTTCTGTTTTGGACAAGAGTGGCTGTAGGTATTAGGTCGGATGCGGAAGACTCGTAGTCCAAAGCCCAAAGTCTACCGCCTGCGCTTCCCAAGGCCTCCAGCCTAAGGCCTACAGCCCAAAGCCTAACGCCTCTCCTCACGGCAGCCAGAGGTAGTAGAACGGCCCGCCGCCGGGTTGGGAGAAGATTCGCGCCACGTCGATGTTGAAGAGATTGATCTGGCTCGGAGCCGAACCCGAACCCCCGAGAGCCTCGCCTCCCGCCTCCGCCGCGGCGTAGTAGTGACCCTGATAGACATAGGGCGGGGTGTAGGAGACGAGGGCCGCGTCCGAGAGGCCCGCCATCTCCTTGGCCGCCTCGAACGCGTCCTCGATGTAGCCGATTTGGTCGATCAGCCCCGCGTCGAGCGCCTGCTGAGCCGTGTAGATCCGTCCGTCGGCGAGTTCGAGAATCCGGACGCGGCTCAGGTTGGGGCGTCCCGTCGCGACCACGTCGACGAACCGCGTGTACATCGTGTCGATCGTCTTCTGTATGATCTCGCGATCGGCGGGGGAGAAGTCGCGCCACATCGAGCCGAGATCCTTGAACTCGCCCGTCTTGACGATCCGCATATCGACCCCGATCTTGCTGGTCAGCCCCTTGAGGCCGGGGAACACCGCCACCACGCCGATCGACCCGGTCACGCTCGTCGGGTGGGCGACGATCCGGTCGCTCGCCATTGCGGCGTAGTAGCCGCCCGAGGCGGCGAGGTCCATCATGACGGCGACGATTCTCTTTCCCGTCTTCTCTTTGAATCGACGCAACTCCTCATAGATCAGGTCGCTCGCCGTCACGCCCCCTCCCGGGGTGTTGATCCGCAACAGGACCGCCCGGATCGAATCGTCCTTCTCCGCGCGCTTCAGAACGTCCTTGAGCCCCACCAGGACGCTCGGGCGCGACAGAGAGCCCGGTTCGTCGGGAGCGTCGGTCAGCACGCCGTCCAGGCCGATCAGAAGCACCTTGTCTGGAGTGAAAAAGCGGTCGGGCTTGACCAGGGTTTCGAGGACGAGTCGTTCCCCGCGCGAAGGACGCGCCAGGGGCATGTTGAGATGGATCACGCAGCCCGTCGTGAGGACAGAGGCGGCGAGCGCCGTCAGGAGGATGGCGAGGTGACGCAGTTTCTTCATGGGTCTGTCTCCAGTTCGATTCATGGGCGGAAGACGACCTCGTCGCGACGAAGTTTTCCGCCGTGGATCTGACGTGCCGTGCCAGCGAACTCCGCGCGGCTTCTCTACGCGCCGTCCTCCGCCGACAAAACAAACCGCTTGGCCCGCGGGAACAGCGACGGACCAAGCGGTCGATAGTGGATTCTACAAGGGCGGCACATACGACTCGACGCCCGATCTTCCGCAAGGGAAGGCCCACCCTCCATCGCCGTCCCAGGGGAGAGACGACGGCGCGGGGCTCATCCCGCGGGGAACCTACTTGCGATGACGCATCTTCTTGCGCAGCTTTTTCAGTTTGTGCTTGCGGATCTTCTTCTTGCGTTTCTTGACGATGCTTCCCATAGGCGGAGCGACAGATTCCTTTCACTATTCGACTTTGAGCGCTCTTTGCGGGTCTTGCGAGTCCATGCCGCGGCCGCAAAGACTTAACAATTAGCCAACCGCCCGCCAACTGGCAACAAAAAAGTGATCCCGAAGAAACGATCGGGCGTGCCCGAACAGCCGACGACCGGCAGAAAGAGCCCGGCCCGGGGAAACGCCCCAAGCCGGACACGGTGAGCGTCCTCCTCGCACCGTCTGTCGCGAGACCCGCGATTCTTCTCGAGGAACCGGTTCCGGGGGGACTATTCGACCTCGGGTTCCGGCTTGGGCTCCGCTGCGGACGTGGGGTTGCTGAGCCGCGTGATCACCACCTTGTCGAGCAGCATCCCCGTTTCCACGGCCCTGATCTCGACAGGCGCGTCGCCCGCCTGCTCAACCGAGAACCGAATGAACTGCTCGACCGGCCCGAGATCGTCGCTGCTGCGGTAGACTCGCGTGCCGCCGCTTCCGCCGATCGAGAACGTGACGGCGTCGTGGTCGCCGTCGGGACGCAGCATGTGAAGCGACGCCTCATACATTCCCGGATCGAGAGCGATCGTTCCGGCTGCGATGCTGTTGAGCCCTATGAACCGAACGGCCGTGCCCCCGTGCAGACCCGGGTCGTCGGCTTCGACCGCGGTATTGGTCGACGTCATGTCTTCCACCTCGAGGACCGCCTTGAATCCGTCTGGAGCCAGAACCCCCTCCGACGCTTCGTCTCCCGCGAGCGCGAGACCTCCCGCCATTCCCAACAACGCCAACATCGTCAATCCGGCCAGCCAGCGCTCGGGACGGGTCTCGCCGCACCGCAACGTGATCAGTTGTCGCATTCGCTTCATCCCTCTACCTCCTTCGAGTACAGCCGCATAATGCGAAGGCCCCATACGGAGCTCTTCCGTCCGGGGCGGAACCGCCGTCTCAACCCGCATGGCAAGCATTGCGACCCGAACAAAGAGCCATCCTACCACATTGGGACTCGATTTGCACCTCCGGATTCGCGTTTCCGGGCCTCGCGCACAAAAGAAACCCGGCCCGGGAGAGGAAGGCCGGGCCGGGCAGCGTCCGGGTTTGAGGGGGAACCCGGCGGGTCAGAGATGCGTTCGGGTCGATCAGACCGATTGATCGGGCTTGGGTTTCGGTTCGGGCTTCTCCCCGGACTTGACTTCCGCCTTGGACTCCGGCGCGGGGTTGGGATTGCGGTAACGCTTGATTTCCACGCGGTCCAGAAGCATTCCGGTTTCCGAGGCGTCCAGGCGCAGGAGGACGTCGCCCGATTCCTTGACGGAGAACTGAACGGACTGATTCGTGGGCCCTAGCCCGTCGGTGTTGCGGAAAACCCGTGTCGACGGCGCGTTGCCGACGGTGAGCGTGACGGCGTCGTGCTCGCCGTCGGGTCGCAGCATGTACACCCTTGCCTTGTAGATTCCCGGTTCCAAAGAAATCGACCCGACCGCTCGGCTCTGGAGCGTCTCGAATCGAATGGCCTTGGCCTCGCCCAAGCCGGGATCGTCGGCTTTGACCGCGTCCGTAAGAGTCATCTTCTCGATCTCGAGGGATGTCTCGAAATCGTCGTACACGAGGGTCGGCTCCTTGGAAGAGACCATCCCAGAATTCATCATCTGTTTCCCCAGCATCGGGAGCCACTGCTCCAGGTCGACCTCTCCGGTGACCGTCTTGTTCAGGAGGCTTCCGATTCGCTGGCCGAGCACCGCGGCGTCGACGTCGCCCACCACATTGACCAAGACCAGTTGATCGTCGTCAAGCACTACCAAGGCGAAACCGAGAATGCGCTCCTCGCCCTCGCGAAGCAGGATCGTCACATTGTCTTCGGGAACGCGAACGATGGGATACCACCCCTTCTTCATCATGCGGTCGATCAACGTCTTGGTTCCCGGAAGAAGTCTCTCTGTGTCGGCCTTCTGCAGGTCCTCATAGACCAAGACGTGAACCAGGTGAAGATCGATCCCGTCGATCAATCCGGCCACGTCCTTGTTCGATTCGCGCAGCGCAGAGGTCGCTATCCCGAGCAGGGTCTTGTTGAGCATGATCTCGGCGGTGGGCTCTCGGTCGGTGGGCAAATCCAAGGACTGGAAATCCACGTAGCCGGCATGGGACTTGACTTCTTGGCCGATTCCGGCATCCATCTCGCCCACGGCCGCCGCCTGCGGCTGTCCCATCACCACCATCCATCCCACGGCGATCCCGAGAAGCGCCACGGTCAGCATCCCGGCCAACCACCGCGCGGCGCCCGTCTCGCCGTCCTGCATCCCAATCAGTCGTCGAATGCGTTTCATCAGTGTTCCTCCTGTCAGTGCAATTGCATATTCGGAAGACTCCGTACGGAGCTCTTCCATCCGGGTCAACGCCATCGCGTACACACGTGCGTTGCCCAAGGTATCCACGACGAGTTCGTCGCAGCACATCTCGCGTTCATTGCGCGCGCGTCGGCTCACCCACCACACCGCCGGGTGATAGAACAACAGCGTCTCCACGACCGTCTGGAGGACGTTGACCAGGTAGTCGTGGCGTCGCACGTGAGCCAGCTCGTGGGCGATGATCGATTCGATCTGGGCGGGAGTCAGGCCGCTCAAGGCGCTGGCCGGCAACAGAATCACCGGCTTGAGCCATCCGATCAACGAAGGAACTTCGACTACCGCCGACTCCAACAGTCGAACCGCGCGCCGCACGCCCAGCCGACCGGACAAGCACTCCACGGTCGCCTCCCAACGGCCCGCCACGGGCTTGACCCACCGCCGCCTGTACTGCTGAGCGGTTCCCCACGCGGTGATATGGCGCGCGGACAGCGCCGTCACTCCCAACAGCCAGGCCAGAACCATCCACGGCAAAGCGGGTTGCGTGCGCTGGACCAGACGCTCGCGCCACCCCAGAGTGCCGGGTTCTCGTATAGGTAGGGCCTCGTCCGGCGACGTGCCGGCCGCAATATCCACCTCGACCGTACGGTACGATTGCACGGTTTCGACGAACTCGGTCAGATCGCGTCCGATCTGACGCAGGGTTGACGGGGTTGTCGCAGCAGGATGGATCACACAGAAGGTCGCCGCGGGGGCAACGACCATGAGCGCCAAAGCCCCCAGGGCCATCGAATAGCGCGCCTGCGGACCGGCTTTGCGGGCCAAGCGCAACGCCAGGGCCAAGGCGATGGCGATGACGATCCCCTGGAATATGAAATGGATCAGGGTCCAACCGATTCGCCCCACGACGGGCAGTGCCGTCAAGGATTCCGGGCTCATGATGGCTCATCCCCCTGGTCCATTTGTTCGAGCAGGCGGCGGATCTCGGCCAGTTCCTCGGGCGAGGCCTGGCGCGAGGAAAGCGCCTGCAGGATCAAACCCTGCGTGGAACCGCCAAAGGCTCGATCGATCAAGTCGCCGACCAATTGTCTCTGTGTCTTTTCGCGTGTCGCGCACGGTCGATAGATATGGGTCCGACGGGTCTCGTCGCGTTCGACCAGGCCCTTCTCCGTCATGATCTGCATCAGTTTCAGGGTGGTGGTGTAGCTGGTCTCGCCCTCGGGACTAAGGTTCTCGTGGACCTGGCGAACGGTCCGAGAACCGTGTTCCCACAAGACTCTCAGGATAGCGAGTTCCGCCTCGGTGGGTTTGGAGCGTTTCTTGGGGAGCATCGTGTATCACCTCGCGGTTTGTCGGTGGCGATCAGGGGTTCTTCCGCCGTCACGCCCCCTCTATATACGAAGGCCTACGTAGATGTCAACGAAAATCTTCGTACTTTTTTTGTGGCTCCGACGGGCCCTGGACGTGCCAATCGGAATGTCCATCCAGAAGGGTTGGAAGGGGAAACTGCGACAGGAGAATTCCAAAGTCGCATCTCGATACCGAAGCAGGCTGAAGCCTGTACTTAAAACTCGTTCTGAGTACAGGCTTGAGCCTGCCTCTGAACCTTGTTTCGTCCTCGGATCACGACTTTGAAATCCTCCTGGAGACTACGAAGCGTTGGACATCTCGACGAGTGCTTCGAGCTTTTCCATGGCGCGGTTCGAGGTGATCGCGTCGAGCGCCAACCCGTAGGCGTCCGGGACGGAGGCTGCCCGACCCGCGACATAGAGTGCCGCGGCTGCATTGACCAAAGCCATGTCCATTCGAGGCCCTTTTTGTCCACTCAGGATATTGCGGATCTCCTGCGCCGCTTCCTGCGCCGAATCGACGACAAGATCCTCGACACTGGCGGGCTCGATGCCGAAATCGTTGGGCGAGAGGGTCCACGTCTCGATCTCGCCGTCGCGCAGCTCGGTCACCTGGGTCACGCTCGTCGTCGTCACCTCGTCGATGCCGTCGCTCCCGTGGACCACCAGGGCCCGTTCCGAGCCCAATTCGCGCAGTACCTTGGCGAACGTCTCGGTCAGGTGAGGGGCGTAGACGCCGACAACCTGGTGGGTGGCCCCAGCGGGGTTGGACAGGGGGCCGATCATGTTGAAGATCGTGCGGATGCCGATTTCGCGCCGGGGAACGGCGGCATGTTTCATGGCGCTGTGGTGGCTCGGAGCGAAGAGGAAGCAGATTCCGATCTCGTTCAGGCATTTCTCGACCACTTCGAGCGAAGCGCCGATGTTGACGCCGAGCTCGGCCAGAACGTCGGCGCTGCCGCACGTGCTCGAAACGGCGCGATTGCCGTGCTTCGCCACGCAGACGCCCGCTCCCGCGGCGATCAGGGCCGCCGTCGTCGAGACATTGAACGTTCCCACGGCGTCGCCGCCCGTGCCGCACGTATCGAGAATGATCCCTTCCGGTCCCTGGACTTTCGCCGCCCGGCCGCGCAGGGTTTCGGCGAACGCCAGGATATGCTCCACGGATTCGCCTCGGATTCGAAGCGCGGTGATGAAGGCGGCGATCTGACAAGGCGTCGCCTCGCCGTTCAAGATTTCCTGGGCGATTTCTCGAGCCTGATCCACGCGCAGCTCTTCGTCATCCAGCAAAAGTGCGATGCCGTCCTGTATCATGAAGAACCCCTCCGTCTTATGAAATGGCGAAATACGCCGACAAAGCGAACGGGGCAGGGGAAATCCGAGACGATTCTCGCCTGCCGCTCACACGAGCCGTCGCGGAACTGCATGAAACGAAACCCTGCGGGGGCTCGAAACGGTCGCCCCGGAACCCGGGACGGCGAAAAGGGTTCGAGAATGGAGTACGACCTAGAACCCTTCTCTGCCCCTCGGAGTTGGCGGAGCGTACAGAGGCGTCGCCGTGGCCGACGGACGCGGCGAATAGACCGTTTCCGACCGATCGGATGAAAGCGTTTCGGCCGACGGAGAAACGGTCCGGCCCATTTCCCGCTGAAGCCTCAGGAATCGCTCGCGCTCCTCGCGCAACGCTTGTGTCGGATCATAGAATCGCTTCTTGAGAACGGCGACCGGAGGCCGTCGCATTCGGGCGGTTGGACTAGCGTGCGAGAAACGCCGCAGATAGTCGAGATCGGGATAGAATCTCAGTTTCCCAAATTCAGAAGCGCCATTCTCTGGAGGACTGAATGGCGCGCCTTCTTCCGCCTCGGGGGGCACTTCGGTTCCGGGCGACGTTCCCGGAGGATGGAGTAACAAGGGCGTTGCGTCTTCCGCGCCGACATCCGAAGAAGACTGCCCGATCGCGCGCAGACCCAAGCCTGTCAACCAGGCAAGTGTCATGGACGCCAAAAGGATAGCTGTAAATCGCCTGGTCGCCATGGAATTCATACCTTACTTGCGCGAACGTTGCCGACCGTCGCACAGCCCTGATCGTGTCCCTGGTCTCGGGCGGCAACGGGACGCCATATTAACCGGGTTTCGGCGCTCCTATCAAGTCCAAAAACCTCGGCGCCGGAACCGAAATATGCTTGCCCATCGAGTGTCCGTGCTCTATCGTACCACTCCACAAGACACCGTGTCGGACGATCCCGCGCGGATCGGATCGAACCCGACGCGCATCTCGCCTTCCGAGAGGAACACGAATGGATCGACGACCGGCGCGGAGCCGTGCCATCGGGTTGGGAGTATTCCTCCTCGCCCTTCTCGTTGGTTTGGCCGTCAACGTCCTACAAGGGGAACGAACTCCCAGGGGCGATGAGATCGTCTATGACGCGCTGGCGAGAAGGCTCGTCGCCACAGGCGCCTTTGGCTCGCCGGGGCAGCAGGCCTATCGCGCCCCCTTGTATCCCCTTCTCCTTTCCGGTCTGTATCGGGTGTTTGGCGAACGCGTGGCAGCGGGTCAAGGTGCGGAATTGGTCCTGGCCGCCATCATGGTCTGGCTCGCGTACGCACTCGCTCGCCGCTTGGCGGGACTCCGTGCCGGACTGTTGGCCGCGGCATTCGTGATGCTCGACAGCTACTGGTGGCTGAATCTGTCCGCGTTGATGCAGGAGAATCTGTTCTCGGTGCTCTTCTCGGGTGCGGTGTTGTGCCTGATTGCCGGTATCCGCGGACCGGCTTCCTCGCCACGAACGTCTCTCTTCGTAGTCGTCTCGGGTCTTCTTTTCGGAGCCTCCCTTCTGGCGAAGTTTCTCCTCGTGCCCCTTTTCGCGCTCGTCTGCGTCGTTCCCCTGTTTTCGCGCCGGGGAACTCGTCTTCGCTCCCTCGCCTTGTGCGCGGCGTTCACCGTTGCGGCGTTGGTCCCCTTGTCGCCCTGGGTGGCGCGCAACTACCTCGTCCTGCATGAATTTGTCCCCTTCTCGACCGAATCGGGTCGCACCTTCTACGGATCGCATTGTCCCGAGGCGTACTCCGACCCGTCTCTTCGCGGCAAGTGGTGTACGATCGATGTCGCCTTTACGCCCGAGGAGAAAGCGGAACTCCAGGCTCTCTCTCCCGCCAAGGCGGAACGACGGATCAACCGCATGAGGTGGGAGAAAGGACTGGCCGAAATCTCACGCCATTCTGCCGGCGAAACGCTGATGTTGGTTGCTTTCAAGTGGCTCCGCTTCTGGTCGCCATCGGTTTTCTTCGCGGCCTCCTCGCCCCTGCTTCTGGCGGCGAAAGTCAGCCTGCTCGGACTGAATTCCTTGATTGTAGTCGCTTTCTTCCTCTCGCTTCTCAAGCGGGAGTTTGAGCCCTGGATACCCGCTCTCGCCGTTGCCGCGGCTATGGTCACGGTGACCGTCTTCTGCGGACTTCTCCGATTTCGCTACGCCCTGTGCCCGGTGATATCGGCTTACGCCGCCGCTTTTCTCTGCACCCGGTTTCCGTTGGTGCGCCGTCGCGATGGGGGCGCAACCTCGGCGGGTTGAATCCCCGAGAGCGCGTGGACAACGCGCCTGGAGAACAAACCGTGGCCGCATTCTCACGCTTGGGCGCATCTTGACTGAGCACCGAGAATTGAGGGAAACTGAGTCCGGAAGTTGGGTAGTAGGGGTTCGATTCCATAGCAAGCGAGG